>CAZYZQ010000020.1:0-25060 GCA_964652075.1 uncultured Oscillospiraceae bacterium | reverse complement strand
TCAGCGAGTACGCAGTTCCGGCCATGCAGTGGACTGCTGGCGCCGGCCTGATCACTGGCCGCACCGCCTCCACCCTCGCCCCGAAGGGCAACGCCACCCGCGCCGAAGTCGCAACCATTCTCATGCGCTTCTGCGAGGAGATCGTAAAATAACGCATTCCCACAAAAGAGCGGCCAGCAATGGCCGCTCTTTTCAGCTTATCATGCATCCCAGTTTTCGTGTCATTGCAAGCCGGCCGGAGGCCGGTGCGGCAATCCCCCACTCTGACAATCCGCGAAACAACCACGCCGGTGCGCGCACCGGCGTGGCAATGACAGTGGTTTTTTGACAGTCTGTGGGGCAATTTAACCCCCTTCTCCTCGATTACTTCTTTCCCCTTACCACTACACGGAAATAAAAGGGACTGCCTCTTACGATTCCTGAGAATCGTTTTGAGGCAGCCCCTTTTTATTCCGAAAAACTTACTTCACAGTGACCAGCGTGACATGCGGGTTCGCGCCCTCGTACCAGTAGAGGAAGCCCTCCACGTCGATGGTCTGGCCGACCTGCAGTCCCTCGACGGCCTTGTACACATCGGTGTCCGGGCCGGTGAGGTACATCTCAACGCAGAACTCCACGGTGGTACCATTGATCGAAGCCTGGAAATAAATGTCGTCGCCGGGCTGATCGTTCTTGTAGGCAAAGCCCTTGCCTTCCTCGCCGTTGTAGGCCTCAACGGTGAGGCCCTTGAACACGACCTTCTGGTTCTGCTTGTCCACAAGCTCGTCCTTGCCCACGAGGCTGGTGACGTCGGTCGCAGGAGCGATGTAGTTGCCGTCCAGAATCTCGAGGGTCGCACCCTCGCCGATCTCGACTTCGCCCGCCCAAACGGCCTTGTCGCCGGTAACTCTGACCTTCTGGCCGTCCACCAGCTTGTTGTAATCCTCCTCGCTGCAGGTCATGTTGTAGCAGAAGTAGGCGCCGGTGCCGTCCTGGAGATAAACGGTCGCCTTGTTGTCCCACCAGCTCTGCTTGCCCTGGACATACGCCTCGATGACAACCTGGCTGCCCTCTTCGGCGGCGATGTACTCGGCGTAGGTCATGACGCCCTCCGACTTCTTGTCGACGTCGGTGTTGGTCTTTCCCTTCCCGGCGCTGCAGCCGAGCAGGCCAAACGCCATGACAAGCGCCAGAAGCAGTGCAATGTACTTCTTCATTTTTTACTCAATCCCTTTCTGAATCAATGTAGTGAAATCGTTTCCGATTCACGATGACAAGTATACGCCAAAAAGCGGGAAAAATCAATGGCCGAAACGGAGCTTCCCTATCTATTTTTCCCGGCTCTGATCTTTTGGGAAATGACATAAGCGAGAAGAACGCACCATACTACCCCCAACGACCCGAGCA
Organism: uncultured Oscillospiraceae bacterium; assembly: GCA_964652075.1. Lineage (GTDB taxonomy): Bacteria > Bacillota > Clostridia > Oscillospirales > Oscillospiraceae > CAZYZQ01. The sequence continues at coordinate 23,674 of CAZYZQ010000020.1, read as the reverse complement.
GCACCACCGCTTCGGTGGGCAGCGGGCCAAGCTCCTTCCCGCCCGCCACGGCGGTCGTGCCCTGTCCCAGCCGGTAGAGCGACGCCGTGTCCTCGTACAGCTTGTCGATATAGGCACTATCCACCGTGTCCCCTCTCCGGCATGCCTTCACCGTGCTCTCGATGAGCTGCCCCGCGGCGTCGCGCAGCGAGGCCGAGCCGTTGAACACCGGGGTGACGAATGTGCGGTCGATGTTGTCCAGCAGCAGCCGGGACGCCTTGATCTTCACGTCGTAGTGCTCCTCGTTGTCCTCACCCTGCCGGGACAGGTAGTCGGTGTACGCCTCCGACTGCTGCGCCCTGGAGGTCACCGGAATATAGCCCTCCGTCTCCGAATAGGCGATCTGCACGTCGTTTGTCAGCAGATACTGGGCGAACAGCCAGCTCGCCAGCACCTCCTGCGCGTCCGCCTTGTTGAATACGCATACCGACGGCCCCTGTGAGATCATGGTGGGGTTTTCGGTGTCGAACTGGGGAATTGTCATGACCTCCGTCTCGAAGTCCACGAGGCTGTCCTCGCTGATATCGATGAGCGGCGCGTCGCTGCCCATCCACGTTGCACCGGCGGTGGAGTCCACCGCAAAGATGCACTGTCCGGCATTGAGGAAGTTTGCGGGATAGCTGGATATTTTGAAGGTGGAAAACGCCCTCGTCTCGGCGTGCTTTGCGATCTCCAGCAGAAGCTCGGCTGTCACGTCATTGAAGATCCCGATGTTGCCGTCTGCGTCCGAGTAGCCCGCGTCCCGCTGGCGCAGCATCTGGATCATCATGTTGTCGGTGGACTTGTAGATGAAGGGGATCATCACCTGCTGGCCGTTTACGGCAAATACGCCGTCTGCGTCCTTTGCCATGGCAGCCTCGCTGACCTCCCACACAAAGTCCCACGTGAGCGTCTCGGGCAGTTCGTACCCCAGCGCCTCCACATAGGTCTTGTTCACATAACACGCCTCGGTGGAGCGCATGAAGGGAATTGCGTAGTAGTGCCCGTCGAACGCGCACTCCTCCAAAAACTGGGGGATCACCTCATCCCTTGTCACCGAGTCGAACCGCACTGCACTGCCGCCAAGCCCGTAGCTGGGGTCGTCAAACAGTCCTTCCAGCGGAACCACCGTATTGGTGCCGGTGAGGTAGGTCGCAATGTGGTCGGGGTAGGTAATGCAGACGTTTGGGGTGGTGTTTGTGGAGATATTGGTGATGACGTCGTTGTAGATATCGCCGTAGTTGGTGTACAGGCGCATGTTCACGTGGATGTTGGGGTACAGCGCCTCAAAGTCGTCAATCGCCTTTCGGTATATGGCGGTCTGGGTCTTGTTGGTGTCGTTCTTCGCCCAAAAGGTGATATTGTAGTCCTTCGATGTGTCGAAGCTGTCGGGGATCTCAAAGGGCGCAAGTCCCCGCGAGCCGTGGCAGCCCGCAAGCATGGACATGAGGCAGAGCGCCGCGAGCAGCAGAGCGATTTTTTTCATCCCTTCGTGCCCCCTCTCGACACGCCCGCCATGATCTTCTGGCGGAAGATGAGGAAGAGCACGATGAGCGGCACCGAGATTACCACCACCGCTGCCATCATGGCGGGGATGTTCTCTCTGCCAAATCCGTTCTCCCGTATCTCCTGTATGCCGTTGGACACGAGGAAGTACGCCTCGTTGTCGGTGATCAGCCGGGGCCAGACGTAGCTGTTCCAGCACTCGATGATTTTGAGAATGCCCACCGTGATGATGGTGGGGCGGCAGATGGGCACCATCACCTTCCACAGGTACTTCATGTCCGATGTGCCGTCCACCTTTGCCGCGTAGTACAGCGAGTCGGGCACCTGCGCGAAGTTCTCCCGCAGCAGGTAGATGTAAAACACCGACGTCACCGACGGAAGGATCAGTCCAAGGAAGGTGTTCCGCATCCCCCATGCGGTGATGGTGGCGAAGTTTGTGATGATCACAAGCTCGTTTGGGATCATCATGAGGGACAGGAAGATGGTGAAGACCAGATTCTTACCCCTGAAGTTCAGCCGGGCAAAGGCAAACGCCGCAAGCGTGATCACCACCATCATAATTGCGGTGGTGGCGACGGTGAACAGCAGCGTGTTCAGCAGATACCGCCCCAGCGGCACAGTGCCAAAGGCATCCACATAGTTCTGGATTGTCGGGTCGGAGGTGAAAAACCGTGGGATATACTCGGCGTTATATTCGCCATATCGCTTCACCGAGGTGAGGATCATCCAGTAGAAGGGGAAGAGCACCACCAGCGCCCAAACCGTCAAAAGCGCGTAGGTCACGCCGTTTATAATCCGGCGGCGGGTCGCGGCCGACCTTGCGATTCCGGCATAGCTTCCCTGTTTTTTCGCATTGCGCATTTCCCGTCACCTCCCTCAAATATAAGTTGTGTGCTTTTTGCTGATCAGCAGGTTGATACAGGTTATGGTCAGCACGATGGCAAACAGGATGATCGCTGCTGCCGCCGCGTAGGAGGGATACCCTCCGCTGTCCCCGTACAGCATGTCATAGACATAGCCCACGATGGTGTTCATCCCTGCCGCGTTGAGGTTGGTGCCAAACAGCGCCACCGCGTCGCTGTACGCCTTGAACGCCCCGATAAATCCGGTGATCACCAGATAGAAGATAGTGGGGGATATCATGGGCAGGGTGATCCTGCGGAAGATCCGCGCCCTGGACGTGCCGTCCACCCGCGCCGCGTTGTAGTAGCTCTCGGGCACCGACGCGATGGCGCCGGTGAGCAGCAGGATTTTAAAGGGCATGACCACCCAGATGATGTAGAAGCACATTACAAACATCTTCGCCCAGTATGGCCCGTCGATGAAGTCCACCGACTCCCCGCCGAAGAAGTTGATCAGCAGGTTCACAAGTCCGTCCGAGTAGGCCGTGGGCTTGAACAGGATCATAAACACCAACCCCACCGCCAGCGTGTTTGTGACGTAGGGCAGGAAGTAGACCGTCTGGTACAGCTTTCGCAGCGGCCTGATCGAGCTCAGCCCCACCGATATGAGCAGCGCCACCCCGGTGGAGATGGGCACGGTGATCACCACCATGAGGAAGGTGTTCTTCACTGCCTGAAGGAAGTACGGATCCCGGAGCACATAGCCGAAGTTGTACCCACCCACGCCGTTGTAGCTCTGGGAGGCGAAGTTGTACCCCTCCTCCACCGAGTAGATAAACACGTCGACAAGGGGGTAGACCATGAACACTCCGAGGAACAGGATCGCCGGCAGCAGATAGAGCCAGCCCTTTAGATTGTTCTTTTTCATCGCGCCGCCCCTCTCACCTGGACACGCCAAAGCGCAGCCGCGCGCCGGTTTTTCTGTCGAACAGCAGCACCTTGGAGGGCTTCAGATCGAAGCGCACCACCTTGTCCCCGTCCTCATCCACTTCGTTTTCCGCGTCGATGATCGAGCGAACTGAGGGGTTCTGGGACGCCTTGTTGGTGGACACAACGCTGATGTCCCGTCCCATCACCTCCACGCGGATAAGCTGGCAGCCCAGTGCGCCGTCCTCCCGAAGCACGAAGCCCTCCGGGCGAACGCCCACGACCACCGGTTGGTCGGACACGCCATCCACGTTCATCACGGCGTCGTCGCCGATGTACAGCCTGCCGCCCTCGACCCGTCCGTCGAAGGTGTTGATCTGGGGCGTGCCCAAAAACTTCGCCACAAACAGGTTGATGGGGTCGTCGTACACCTCCTGCGGCTTGCCGATCTGCTGCACCACGCCCTCTTTCATCACCACGATGAGGTCGGATATGGACATTGCCTCCTCCTGATCGTGGGTGACAAACACGGTGGTGACCTTCGTCTTTCGCTGGATGCGGCGTATCTCCTCCCGGGTCTGGAGCCGCAGCCGCGCGTCCAGATTGGACAGCGGCTCGTCCAGCAGCAGCACCCGCGGCGTCTTGACCATGGCGCGGGCGATGGCAACACGCTGCTGCTGACCGCCGCTCAGCTCGTTTGGCTTGCGATCCAGCAGCTCGTCGATCTGCACCAGCCTCGCAGCCTCCACGGCGCGGCGCGCCATCTCCTGCTTTGTGAGCTTGTCCCGGCCCTTCAGATTTTCCAAGGGGAAGGTGATGTTCTGCCGCACGGTGAGGTGGGGATAGAGGGCGTAGTTCTGAAACACGATGCCCACGCCCCTGTTCTCGGGTGCAAGCTCGGTGACGTCCTCGTCGCCAAAGTACAGCCTTCCCTCGGTGGGCTGTTCCAGCCCGCATATCATAAACAGCGTGGTGGATTTTCCGCAGCCGGAGGGCCCCAGCAGCCCCACCAGCTTGCCGTCTGGGATCTCAAAGGTGAAGTCGTTCACCGCCACCACGGTCTCCGCCTTTCGCCCACGTCCGGGAAACTTTTTTGTCAGGTGTTCAAGCTTTATCTTCATGCTGTCACGTACCCCTCCCAAGTGATGGCAGCGCCGCAGACGGGAATGTGCGGCGCCAGCCTGATGCCTTACTCTCAAATTATACAGTGTTTAAGCTGCAAACGCAAGAAAAAACAGCGCACGGGGCAACTGCGCGTTCTAACTGCGTCGAAACGGTCCGTTGCAGCTTGTCAAAAAGCCTCCAAGCTTTCAGCCAGCCGGAAGCTGGTGTGTGCACCGGCTCGCTATGACAGTGGGGTTTTTGACAGTCCGAACAAAAAACGGCGCCCCACCCTGCCTGGGTGGGGCGCTTTCTGTTATTCCGCCGGTTCCGCTCTGATCTCGTCGGTACGGTAGATGAACTGCACCTGCCCGTCCGTCTGCGTGCCCGCGCCGGAGAAGGTGCGGTAGTCTCCGGAAAGCTCCACTGTCGCGCGGAGACGTTCCACCAGTCCATCCAAATCGCCGTCAACTGCGTCGACCAGCGCCTGAACGCCCTGCTCGTCGAACTCTGTCAGGCCATCCGACAGCGCCTTTGCTCCGTCGCGCAGCTGTGTGATGCCGTCCAGCAGCGCCGGAACGTTCTCCTGCAGCGCCGCAACGCCCGCTTCCAGCTCTCCCGCGCCGGCATACAGGCTCGCCGTTCCGCTCTTCAGCGTCCCCGCGCCGGCTTTCAGGTCATTCGCCCCGCTCGCCGCCTGCGCAACGCCCGCCGTGTAGCTCTGCAGGCCCAGATAGAAGGTGTTGTAGCTGTCCAGCGACGCCTTGAGCGCAGTCACCTGCTGCGCGCCCGCCGACGCTGCCGCAAGCTGCGCCTGCACCGCATCGTCCGCCATGTGCGCCGCAATCGCCTGATCGATCTGCTCCTGCGTCTTGGCCGCAATCACGGCCTGCACGGCCTCGCTCGCCATCTGCTGCTCCACCTGCGCGGCGATCATCGCCTGCGCCTGTTCGGACGCCATCTGCTCCTCGCCGACCTGCGCCTGCACCGCCGCCGTTACCTGCGCCGTGACCTCCGCGCGTACCGCGGCGGTCACCTGCTCCGTGATGTACGGCCGCTGCTCCTCCACAGCCGCGGCCACCGCGGCCCGCGCCTGTTCATAAACCGCGTTTTCGTCCAGCGACGCAATCACGCCGTCCAGTACGGCCGCATAGTTCGAAACCGTCATCTCCGGGACACTGAGTCCCGCCGCCGCAAGCTGCGCGTTCGCCGTCCCAAGCAGCGTCTGGAACACCTGCTCCGCGCCGCCGGTCAGCGTGCCGCTGTTGGAATTGAGCGTGTTCAGCCCGTTCGCAAGCTGCGACGCGCCGCTTTGCAGCTCCGCTGCGCCGCTGTCCAGCTGCCCGGCGCCCGCCGTCAGCGCACCGGCCCCATCCGCAAGCTGGCCAACGCCGTCCGCCAGCTCCCCGGATTTCTCCAGCAGCGTCTCCAGCCCCTCATACAGCTGCGACGAGCCGTCCAACAGCTGTTCCATCGCGTCCGTCAGCTGTGAAAGCGCATCCTGCAAGCCATCCACCGAATCCAGCTGCTCGGTGTCAATCCTGTCAAAAAGCGCATTCGTCGCGATGCTCAGGGTCATACCCAGCTTGAAATTTTCCACGTCTGCCGTGATCTCCACATAGTCCGGAATTTCAAGCGCCTGCTCCTCAATCGCCAGATTCTCCTGCATGCCCGGGAGCGCCGCGCCGAGCACCGCGATCCGATCGCCGTCGTTCAAAAGCTTCGCATTTTTAACCTCTACGTTGGAAAACACATCCGTGTCCAGCACCACGCCGGTCAGCACCGCAAACGGGACATACATCGTCTCCGACTTCCCGCCGATCTGCACCTGCTGCGTCTGATGGTTCAGATAGTCAAACCGGATCGTGACGCTGCCGCTCTTTCCGGCCAGCTCCTCCGGCGTCACCGGCTCACCGTCCAGCCAATAGCGTACCTGTATCTCGACCGGCAGCGCCTGTTCGCTCGTGCCCTGATAATAGATGTCGCAGCCCTGCGCATCCCACACATAGGTATTGCCGCTGGCGGAGGTCACTGTTGCCGTTCCCTTGACCGGCTCGATGCCGGTCAGATCGGAGGTGTCCTCCAGCCGCGCCGCCCCGTCGGGGTTCTTCAGCCAGTCGCTGACAATCACCTTCTGTGCACAGCCGTCCGCGCCGGCCAGTACATAAACGGCCTCATCCTTGTAGCCGGCCGGCGCCATGGTGCCGGCCGGTGCGGCTTCTGTCCGGGACTCCCCCGCTTCTTCGCCGGCCGCTGCGGCATGCGCCGCTATTCCCGCCGTGCCGCACAGGAGCGCGGCGCTCAGCAGCAGCGCTGTCAGTTTTGTTCCGCTTGTTTTCATGTTGCAGTTACCTCCACTGTCTCAGATTGCGTCTTCCGGATCTTCCGCAGATCCAGCGTCGTAGCGCAGATTGGCCTGTCGCAGAGCAGCAGCAGCGCCGGCAGCACCAGAATGACGCACAGCATACTGACCACAGCGCCTCTGGCCATCAGTATACACATGGCACTGATGATATCAATATTGGAATACAGCGCCACGCCGAACGTCGCCGCAAACAGGCCCATGCCCGACACGATAATCGATGGAATGGACGCCGTCAGCGCCGTCCATACAGCCTGCTTTTTCTGCGCGCCGCCGATGCGCTCCGTCTTGTAGCGCGTTGTCATGAGGATCGCGTAGTCAACCGTCGCGCCAAGCTGGATGGTACTGATACAGATCGGCGCAATAAACGGCAGGCTCTGCCCCAGATAGTGCGGCAACCCGAGATTGATGAAAATAGCGAACTCAATCACCGCAATCAGGATCAGCGGCAGGGAGATGCTCTTCTCCACCAGCGCAATGATGATGAAAATCGCGATGATCGACACGGCGTTGACAACCTGAAAGTCGTGCGCGGTCGTCTCAATCATGTCCTTCATGCACGGCGCCTCACCGATCAGCATTCCGCCTGCATCGTACTTTTTCAGGATGGTGTTCAGCGCCTCAACCTGTTCGTTCACCTCGTCGCTCGCGACCTTATACTCTGAATTGATCAGCATCAACTCCCATTTGTCGCTCTTGAGGATTCCCGCGATTGAGTCCGGCAGGATCTCCTCCGGCACGCGGGTGCCGAGGACAGATTCCAGCCCCAGCACGTACCGGACGCCGTCAACCCGCTCCATCTCCTCGATCATCGCGCGAACGTCCCGCTCCGGAACAGCTGCGTCAACCAGCAGCATATGTGTTGAGGCGATCTGGAAGTCGTCCGCCAGCTTGCTGTTTGCAATCACGTACGCCATATCCTCCGGCAGGCACTCGCCCATGTCGTAATAGACCTCGTCGTTCGTCCTGCCGTAGCCATAGTAGGCCGGCGGGATCAGGAGCGCGAAAATCAGCAGGAAGACGGGGAATCCCTTCACAATCCCCCTGGCGACCTTCTTCATGTTGGGAATCAACGACTTGTGTTTTGTCTTTTGCAGCGGCTTATCCAGCACCAGAATCAGAGACGGCAGAACCGTCACACAGCCCACGACGCCCAGCAGGACGCCCTTTGCCATCACGATGCCGAGATCCCGCCCCATGGTAAAGGACATGAAACACAGCGCAATAAACCCTGCGACCGTCGTGATGGAGCTGCCAACCACGCTGGTCAGCGTCTGCCGGATCGCATTGGCCATCGCGTCCTTCGGATTGGCGCAGCCGGCGCGCTGCTCATTATAGCTGTGCCAGAGGAAAATGGAATAGTCCATGGTGACCGCCAGCTGCAGCACGGCCGAGAGCGCCTTTGTGATGTACGAAATCTCGCCCAGGAAGAAATTCGTGCCGAGATTCAGCAGGATCATTAGGCCGATGCTGACCAGAAATACAAACGGCGCAAGCCAGCTGTCCAACAGCAACAGCATCGCCGCACAGGCCAGCGCGACAGCAATGCCGACGTAGATCGGTTCCTCCCGCTCGCACAGATCCTTCAGGTCCGTCACCAGTGCGGACATACCGGACACATAGCACTGCTCGCCGCACAACTCGCGGATCTCACGGATCGCATCCATTGTGACATCTGCGGAGGTGGAGCTGTCGAAGAACACCGCCATCATTGTGGAGTGATCTGTGTTGAATTCGGAATAGATCCGGTCGGGCAGCAGCTCCTTCGGAATGGAGACATCCAGCAGCGTGTCATACCAGATGACACTCTCCACGTGTTCGACCTGCTCAACCTGCTTCCTGAGCCGCGACACATCGCGATCCGGCATATCCTCCATGATGATAAAGGAGAACGCCCCTTTCCCGAAGTCCTCCATCAGCTCGTTCTGCCCGATGACCGTGTCCATATCCGACGGCAAATACGTCAGCATATCGTAGTTGATCCGTGTGCGCATCATAAAGATCGCAGACGGAATCATCAGAAGCACTGTCACGAGCAGGATCAGCACGCGGTGTTTGACCACCGCCTTTGCAAACCGCATTATTTACCACACACCTTTCCCAATATGCGATTTTTCACCTGTCATCTATCGTTTCAAAGTATTCTGCGTCGACAACATCCGGCCGCCTGCTGCGCAGAATTTTGACTGCTGTCAGGATGGTCACGAAATTCAGGATGCCCTCAAAGAGCAGCGCAATGCCAAGCAGGATCAGAATTGCCCTGCCGCTCTCCGATGGATGCAGCACCAGAAGCGCCCCTGTCATACACGCCAGAATTGCCGTCGTCAAAATCAGCCACCAGCGCCGGATTCCAAAGGTTCTGGCGTCGATTGCAATCTGGATCTTCAGCAGCGCATCCACCAGCACGCAGACACCCAAAAACGCCCAGATGGCCGGCAGCACCGCCTCTGTCCTGACAAGCAGTGTCACGCCGAGCACAAGCAGCAATATGCCAAACGCCAGATCATATTGAAATGCCAGCCGGTACAGATCCTTGGACCAGTACCCGATTATTTTTACAAGCCCAAAGAGTACCAGAAGCGCGCCTCCGATCCTGCAAAGCAGCGACGCTGAAATATCCGGCTGTGCAAGCAGCAGCACGCCCAGTACGCACAGAAGCACCGATAGAAGCACCGATCCCCATTTCGCTGTCTGAATTTTTTTGTTTGCGCCCATTGTCAACGCCCCTTTTCGTTTTTGTTGCCGTTCCTGCGATGTCACGTCAAGTCATGGCTGCGTCCACCTCCGCTTCTATTGGCGTCATCAATATAACAGCGGACGCCCTCGCCTGCATATAGGCAAAAGAAATCCCCATGCCTAAATTTTAGGCATGGGGCCGTAATTGTCTGGAGGAAACCAAAAATTCACTTTTCTTCGCACCGGGCGATCATCTGCTCCAGTTCGCCCTGCTTCAGCTCGCAGATCCTGTGGAAGCTCTCCCGGATATCCTCATGCATTCCTGTCTCAAGCCAACCGATAATCAGGCCGAACAGGACGCTCTTCAAATAGCGTATCAACAACGCACGGTCTTCCCGCGAAACAGCGCGGTCTTTCAGAATTCGATCCAGAAACGACGTCACAACATGCTCGCAGACGCGCCATTGATACTGTTCGTAGATATCCCGGCTTGCGGAGTGAAAAATATGCATCACCGCTCTTTTGTTTTTCAGTGCAAACTCAATTGCCGCATCCACACACGCCTCGGCGGAATCCATGGTGGGGTATTCCCGGATGATACGCTCCGCATCCTCGTTGACCACGGTTTCCACCAGCTGCGGCAAGTCCTGAAAGTAGTAATAAAACGTATTGCGATTGACGCCGCAGTCATCCACAATATCCCGGATCGTAATCTGGCTGATCGGCTTTTTATTCAGGATTTTCACAAACGAGTCCCGAATTGCTTTTTTTGCATATCCTGCCACTGCACCACTGCTCCCTTCCGCACCGGTTTGAATGATACCATAATTTATCATATCCCCTTTGCAAATGCAAGCGGTTCCGTGTAAAACTTCGCCCGGCATCCGCGCAACCACTGGTTGAATCCGGTCGCGCACAGCGCCCTTGTCTTTCTTCCGCGCTTCGGCTAAAATAGAGCTACCGATCGGAAGACAGGATAAGGAGATTTTACCATGGAACTTGGAAAGCAGATCCGGCAGCTGCGCCTGCAGCGCGGCGTGACGCAGGCGGCGCTGGCCGGTGCGCTCGGCTGCACGGCGCAGGCCGTGAGCATCGGTAAACGGTCAAAGGTGACAGTATTCGGTTTTCGCCTCACCGGGAAGCGGCGCCCGCTACTCCATGCTTTACTCCCTGTTATCCTTCAGGCTCTCTATCATGTCCACCCGTTTCACCTTGCGCCGCAGCAGCCACAGAGAGCCAAAATAGCAGAGGACTGTCAGGCCGATCGAAATTACGTAGCTTTGCGGCGCAACATACGCATCCATCAGCATCACGCCGTAATCCACCATCATCAGGAAGAAGCAGTGCGCCACAGCATAGGTGGCAGGCACAGAGAGCAGGATCCCAATCGGAAGCAGGATGTGATGGGCATTCAGCACAATCCGGTTGATCCGGGCATCCGAATAGCCCAACACCTTCAGCATGGAGATATTACTGCGGTTCTCAGTTACCAGCAAATTGACCGCCACATAGATTGCCGCAATACAGATCACCACGCCGAGCCCCACCAGGATCCACAACATAAAATCCATTTGGTCCGTCATGGTATGGACCTGCTCCACAATGTCTGCGCGGCTTATCTCCTGCGCGATCTCCCCCTCCGGGATGTCCAGCTTCTGATCGCTGACAATACAGTTAAATGCGTTCTCATCCAGTCCCGCCAACGCGGCCGCAAGGGTCTTTGAGGTATAGATTCCCTTTTGCAGGTTGTTTTGCAGCACGCCCGCAATTCTGATTTCCAGCTTCTGCGCCGTCAGCGGGTTGTAGACCGGCACTGTGTCCCCCGCTTTCCATCCGAGCGCAAGCGCGGTCAGACTTGTGATGTAGTAGCCGTCTGACAAAGACACATGCCCACCCGCCGTCGTTTCCAGAGACAGATAGGGATTCTCGTCCGTTGTGCCGATGAGGGAGAGCGTCTTTCTGTCCTCGCTCTCCAATGCGGAAACCAGCATGGTTTCGCCGCCGTATGGATTTTCTGTAGCCAGCCTGTTCAAAACATATTGGTGCTCAAAGCCGATGATATCATCCGCCACCGTCGTTCCCATATGGTCGATCGAATCGAATAACCCCTGCGACAGCAGCATAATAAAGCACCCGAGAAATACGCCCAGCAGCACCACGAAGCTGCGCCCGGGATTTCCGAGCAGTGAGCGGACTGCGAGCTTTGTGCGGAAAGAGATCCTCCTGCCCGCAAGCAGGCGCTTGCCCTTTCTCTGTCCGCCATCCGCATTTCCGGCAAGGAGCCGTACCGTGTCTTTTTTTAACAGCCGCCTGACGGAAAGCAGCGCCGCAATCACATACAGGGCCGTCGGGATCAGGATGCCGAGCACAGCGTCAAGCGGCCTCAGGCGCCCGACCACACGCATCGGCTCATAATCCTGCAAGCCCGCTTCACTCAACGGCTGCGCGAAGATGGCGGCGAGCACGACGGTCAGAATGCCGCCGGCCAGGCCCGGAATCGCGGCAAAGCCCGCGTAATGCCACATAAGCCGCCGTTTTGTATAGCCCATAGCCGACAGCGTCCCCAGCATCCTCTGCTCGCTTTTCACCTTGCGGCCGATGATAATGCAGATCAGCACCACGGCGATCAGCGGCAGAATGCACAGCAGCAGATATGCCATAACCAGAAACAGCTCCGCCTGCTGCGTGACCATGAGAATGCGGTTATTGTCCTCTGCCCCGCTGTAGGTGCGTATGAAGTAATTCTCATGGACTGCCCTCCGAAACCCGGCAATGTCCGCGTCCTCGTGATAGCGAACCAGGTACTGTACCCCGGTGTCGCCCAGTGCGGCAAAGGCATGATCTGTCAGGTAGCATAGGAAGAACGTCGTGATATTCTTATAGGAATCGTCCTCATTTTCCAGCATATACAGGTAATCCGGGCGCTGGAAAAAGCCGCTGACGCAATAGCTTCTGCCGGCGAGTTCGACCGTATCCCCGACCGCGACGCCGTTTGCAACGGCATAGCCCTCGGACAGGACGATTTCATCATCCGCAGCGACGTCGTTTCCGACCGTGATCTCATACAGATCAATTTTTTCCGTCCTCTGAAATACCCGCGCGGTGGTTCCGTCGGCGTCGAGGTTGAGATACCGCTGCGCCTCCAGCGTCACCGCATAGGTCTCCTCCAGCTGCGCAAGTGTTTCCTCCGGAATCGGCAGATAGGTGGAAAAATGCGCATCCTCCAGCCTGTTCCGTGCGAAGAACGCCTCTCCAAAGGATAAGATGGCGTTTCCGGCGATGCTGAACAGGAAAAACAGCAGAAGCGTTACCACCGTCAAAACCGTGGCAGACAGATAAAACGAGACATTTTCACGGATATTTCTGGCATAGCGTCCTGTCAGCTTCATGGTGCGCCTCCTCACAGGACAAGGTCGGCCGCAGCGGTCTTGTGCGCATTCGTACGGTTTTCAAGCACCCGCCCATCCTTCAGCCGAACGACCTGATCCGCCATGCCGGCAATCGCTTCATTGTGTGTGATGATCACAATGGTAGTTCCGAACTGACGGTTCATTTTTTCAATATAGCGCAGCACCTGCCGCGATGACTTCGTGTCCAGCGCGCCGGTCAGCTCATCACAGAGCAGAAGTCTCGGATTTTTAATCATCGCACGCGCAATCGCCACCCGCTGCTGCTGCCCGCCCGAGAGCTCCTTGGGGAAGCGGTGGCGGTATTTTTCAATTTCCAGCGCGTTTAGCACCTCGTGCATATCCAGCGGTTTTTCCGAAATATCCGCCACGACCTCGATATTTTCCTCCACCGTCAGGTCGGGAATCAGGTTATAGAACTGAAAGACAAAGCCCACATCCTCTCTGCGGTACGCCGTGCGCTTTTCCTGGCTCAGCCCGACAAGGCTCCTTCCGGCAACCGTCAGCTCCCCCTCGTCCAGGCTGTCAAGCCCGCCAAGCATATTGAGCAGCGTACTCTTTCCGGAGCCGGACGGGCCGAGAATGACGCAGATCTTGCCCGCCTCCAGTTCCAGTGTGGCATGATCCAACGCATAGACCTCCGTTTCACCCCTTCCGTATCTTTTCACTGCGTTTTTCAGGCTGATAAACATTCTGTTCCTCCTCTTCCTTCTGTCTGCCCGGGCCGCGCCGTTCGTCGCCGGGGATATCGCGAAATCCCCGCTTTCCCTGCGCGGGCCTGACAGCAGGCAGCTCCAAACAGGCCGGCGTAAACGTGCCCTGTCGTTAGTACAAGCTAATCGCCCGTGAATATCAAAGTGCCCGCTCTCAAGTTAGTGGGTGCTAACCCAGTAATGCATCATACACTATCTGCTGGAAAATGTCAATATCTCGCAGAGAAAAAAGCCAGGCCTCTTTCTCAGGGATCTGCGATTTACGCTTGTTTTACGGAATTGCGGAATTTCATAATTTTCTCTTGACAATTCTCGCTCCGCATTGTATTATGTAGTTACGGAATTCCGAATTTAGAAAGGAGCGACCAACAAAATGGAACGAGATTACGGGAAAGAAATTGATTCCCTCAAAGCGCAGATGGAGCAGTTTCAGAGCACGGTTACGCCGCAGCTGGAGGAGCTGCGGGATAGGATAATGGAGCTGCTTCCCGAAAAACCCTCCGCAGAAAAGCTGAAACGCATGGAGGTCATACACAACATGCATCCGGATTCCCGTCTCAGCGCACAAATGGAGGAGCTTTGCTACAAGGCGGAGGCAAAGGGCGTAACCGGGCTTGTAACCTACCTCGGCGTCTATAACGCCGGCGGGCGGCAGGCCAACTGGATCCGAACCGCCGTCCCCACCGACGGCCTGCTCTCGCTCATTAAGAGCGGCGTCGCAGGAAAGGTACTGGCCTGTATCGGGAACGCGAACCGGCTGGCCATTCTTCTGGATATCCTGCGCGGCCCCAAGACCGTAGCCGCACTTGTCGAAGCGCACGGCTTCGGCTCCACCGGGCAGGTCTATCATCACATGAAGCCGCTGCTCGCCGCCGATATCATCGCGGAGGACGAGCAGCAGAAGGGCGTTTATATCATCCAGCCAAATAAAGTGCAGGGCATTATTATGCTGCTGGCCGGCATCAGCGATATGGTGGATGAGACCTTCACACAGGGTACGTGGGAAGCCGGCGAAGAAGTATAAATGCAAAGACAGGAGCCAGCCCATACGGGCCGGCCCCTGTCACGTTTAGTTTGCAATCCTGCTTCCGCCCGTGTATGCGGAGATGAAGCGAAGGATCCCCGGCAGGCCGACATGCAGATATGTGCCGGAGGCATTCTCCTCCAGAAGCGTCGGCGCCTGACGGATTTCGTACCGCGCGCACAGCTCCGGCTGCTCCTCCGCCGAAATTACATCCACATCAATCCCCGCCTGTTGGAGCTTTGCCTTGGCTGCGCGGCAGTTCGGGCAGGTGGCGGTTGTGATCAGCCTGAGCGCAGATGTCCCATGCGCCTGCGGCGGCTTCGGCTGTTCGGGCGCTTTCTCGCTGGCCGTCGCAACAGGAGCAGCGGCCGCCGCACTGCCCGCGACCTGATACGTTTTCCGCTGCTTGAATTCCTGCGCTTTGCCGTCGTTCCAGTTCTGCACCGGACGATAGTAGCCGGTGATGCGGCTGTAAACCTCGGTCTTTCCGTGACAGATCGGGCACTCGTACTGCTCCCCTGCCAGATAGCCGTGCTCCTTGCAGATGGAGTAGGTCGGAGAGAGCGTGTAGTACGGCAGGTGATAGTTTTCGGCAATCTTCCGCACCAGCTTTGCGGCCGTGCGCCAGTCAGACAGCCGCTCCCCCAGAAAGGCGTGGAACACGGTTCCGGAGGTGTACAGCGTTTGCAGCTCGTCCTGCACGTCCAGCGCCGAGAAAATGTCGTCCGTATAGCCGACCGGCAGATGCGAGCTGTTCGTGTAATAGGGCGTCCCGCCCGGCTCGGCTGCCGTCTTAATATCCGGGAATTGCGCCACATCATGCTTGGCCAGCCGGTACGCCGTGGACTCGGCGGGCGTCGCCTCCAGATTGTACAGGTCGCCGTACTGCTCCTGATAGTCCGACAGGCGCTCGCGCATGTGATTGAGCACCTTCGCGGCAAACTTCTGCGTCTCGGGGTGCGTCATGTCCTTCTGAATCCACTTCGCATTCAAGCCCGCCTCGTTCATGCCGACAAGGCCGATCGTTGAGAAGTGGTGGTCGAAGCTGCCGAGATAGTGCTTGGTATACGGATAGAGTCCGTTTTCCAGCAGCCGGCCGATCACGGTACGCTTGATCTTCAGCGACCTAGCCGCGATGTCCATCAGCTTGTCCAGCCGCGCGAAGAAGTCCGCCTCATCCTTTGCCAGATACGCAATCCGCGGCAGGTTGATTGTCACAACGCCGACCGAGCCGGTGCTCTCCCCGCTGCCGAAAAAGCCGCCCGTCTTTTTCCGAAGCTCGCGCAGATCAAGCCGCAGGCGGCAGCACATGCTGCGCACATCGCTCGGCTCCATATCGCTGTTGATATAGTTGGAGAAATACGGCGTGCCGTACTTTGCCGTCATCTCAAACAGCAGGCGGTTGTTTTCCGTATCTGACCAGTCAAAATCCTTTGTAATGGAGTAGGTCGGAATCGGGTACTGGAAGCCGCGCCCCTCGGCGTCGCCCTCCACCATCACCTCAATGAATGCCCTGTTGACCATATCCATTTCCCGCTTGCAGTCCTTGTACTTGAACGGCATCTCCTTTCCGCCGACGATGGCGGGCAGCTCCGCCAAATCGGCAGGAACCGTCCAGTCCAGCGTGATGTTGGAAAACGGTGCCTGCGTCCCCCAGCGCGACGGGGTGTTCACGCCGTAGACGAAGGACTCAATGCTCTTTTTGACCTGCTCATAGCTCAGATTGTCCGCCTTGACAAAGGGTGCCAGATACGTGTCAAAGGAGGAAAAAGCCTGCGCCCCCGCCCACTCGTTTTGCATAATCCCCAAAAAGTTCACCATCTGATTGCACAGCGTGGCGAGGTGCTTCGCGGGTGAGGAGGTGATCTTGCCGGGGACGCCGCCCAGGCCCTCCTGAATCAGCTGCTTTAAGGACCACCCGGCGCAGTAGCCGGTCAGCATGGAAAGGTCGTGCAGATGCAGTTCGGCATTCCGGTGGGCGTTGGCGATCTCGTCGTCATAGACCTCGGAGAGCCAGTAGTTTGCCGTGATCGCGCCGGAATTGGAGAGGATCAGGCCGCCCACGGAATAGGTCACCGTGGAGTTCTCCTTCACGCGCCAGTCATTGACCCGCAGATAGTCATCCACGGTCTTTTTGTAGTCCAGAAGCGTCGACTGCGTCTGGCGCAGCTTCTCGCGCTGGCGGCGGTACAGGATATACGCCTTCGCCACGTCCGCATAGCCCGCCTGCGACAGCACCTTCTCCACGCTGTCCTGAATATCTTCGACACTGATGCAGCCATCCGCCACCTTGCTGTCGAAATCCGCAGTCACATGGATCGCCAGCAGCTCAATCACAGACGGATGCGTATGCTTATCCAGCGCCTCAAACGCCCTGCTGATGGCGGAAATAATCTTCTGGAGCTCAAACTCCACTTTCTTTCCATCGCGTTTTACAACCAGATACTGTTCCATAACAAATCCAGACCCTTTCTTATGCTGCGCTCCGAGATAAAAGCGCCAATGTTAGTTCCGCAAGGCCGCTGCGGGGCAGTACGGCCTGACCGCCGCCAGAAGCTCCTCCAACTCCAATTCTAAAAAAGGAGAAAGGCCGTCTGGCGCCAGAATATGCCCCGAATCCACATAGGGCTGCAGATAATAGGGCGCCGCCGTGGAGAGCCACCCGGCCAGCGCAGCCATCGTCTGCGGCGTATGGATGCCCTTGACCACCGTCGTGCGCAGCTCATACGGAATTGCGGACGTGCGCAGCACCTGCAAGCTCTGCTGGATGAGTGGCACAACCGCTTCCCCCTGTATGCCGGTGGCCAGCGCATACTGTTCCGGCGCGTGCTTCACATCCATCGCGATATAATCGAGCAGGCCACGCTCCAGCAGGCGCTGCAGGCGCTCCGGGAAGCTGCCGTTCGTATCCAGCTTGATCCTGTAGCCCAGCTCGCGCACCTGCTGCAAAAACTCCGCCAGATCCAGCCAGAGCAGCGGCTCCCCGCCGGTGACGACCACGCCGTCCAGCAGCCCCCTTCTCTTTTCCAGATAGGTCAGAACCGTCTCCGCCGGGATCTCCTCCTCCGCCTGCCCGGGCAACACCAGTCCGGCATTGTGGCAGAACGGGCAGCGGAAATTGCAGCCGCTTGTAAACACGATGCAGGCAACCTGCCCCGGGTAATCCAAAAGCGTCAGTTTTTGAAAGCCGCCAATTCTCATCGTTCCGTTCCTCTGCGCAAGCCTGTCCTCCCGCGCCCTTTTTGTACGGGGCGCGGGTTCAATGGAAGCATTTTCCACATCTTATCTGTATTATAGCCGCTGCGCGCCCGGATGTCAATATGTTGTTGCCATATCCTGAAAAAAGCACAATATATTGTTCCTGCCGCCACTTCGCGGCCTGCGGCGAATAGCATTCCTGTTTCTGCGCACACTTGCTGTGGAGGGATGTGTATGAAACGGCTCGCAATCCTCGCCTGCGCGGCTGCGCTGTGTACGGCGCTGTGCGCGCCGGCCAACGCCGCCTACCGTATCCAGCTTGAAAACGACACGCTCTATGTGACGGATGCCGACAGCGGCCTGCTGGTCTCGGCCTACCCGGTCAGCTCCGTCCTGCTCCGCGAGCAGGACCGCGACGCGCTCACGGCCGGAATCGTTGTGCAAAATCGCGAAAGCGTTTTTGCTACAGTGGAGGATTTCTCGTCTTAACCTGAAATGTTTTCTGTTTCTCCAATAATGCCAACGTTTTTGGGATGTCGAAGAGTCCCTACTACACCACTACTACACCATTTACAAAAAAGCCATCATCGAGTGGAGGATTTTCATCAAAGTGACAAAATTTGCTCTTGATTTTCTCTGACGTTTGCGCTAGAATAGACGTAAACAAAGGGAGGGAGCGTATGGATCAGGATTACGGTGCCAGTATCATCTCGATCTCGGATGAGGACGGTCAGGAATATGAGCTGGAAGTGCTCACAACGGTCATCTACCACGATACCGAATACCTCGCCGTCATTCCTGCTGAGCTGGAATCCAACGACGACCTTCAGATCACCATTCTGCGCCGCGACAGCGAGGACGGGGAGGAATATCTCTCCACCATCGATGATGAAGCAGAGCTGGAAGCGGTGGACGCGCTGCTGACCGAGCAGCTGTTTGACGATCCGTAAAAACCAAGCCCCTGCTTGGTGCGTGACGGGCCCACTTAAACCCACATCATAGTTTCGGGATGCCGGATACTCCTGGTTCCGACTGCAGACCTCCCGGCTTGGCTCTGACCGTAGCTGGACGTTGGGAGCAATGACCAATCAGGGAGGCAACCCACCTGCCACTTCGTGCAGGTTATAACTGGGTTCGCACGGCCGAAGCGGGGACTTCGTACAAAAGCCACCGGCTGCGCTCAAGCAGCCGGTCTTTTTCTGCCCGTTTTCCCCTCAAAATCCTGAAAATGCAAAATTTTCTTGACAAGTTTTCAGGAAGCACTTGCAACTTCATCACGGGTTGTATATAATATGGAAAGCCGTTTTTCCGGCAAGCACATTAGAAAAGGACGTGTCCGAATGAGCGCATCTAGAGAAAAAAAGCAGCGGAAGCTCCAGGCTGAGAATCAGGTACAGACGCCTGTGGACAATTCCGCCGCCAGAAAGTCGAAGCGGAACAAGATTATCGGCACAGTGGCGGGCATTGTCATCGCCCTCGTTGTGGCAGCGGTAATTATTGTCTACAGCCTGAGCAAGACCTCCTTCTATCAGACCCGCGGCACCGCGCTGGAGGTCGGCGGCGAGAAGCTCTCCCCCGCTGAATTCAGCTATTACTACTGGGACAGCTACTACAGCTTCGCCTCCCAGTACTCCAGCCTGTTGCAGTACCTCATCAATACCTCCCTCCCGCTGGAGGATCAGGAATGCACATTTGACTCCACCAAGACCTGGGCCGAGTACTTCATCGACAGCGGCATCGCCTACGCCGAGTCCAGCTACACGCTCTACAACGCGGCGAAGGCCGACGGCTTTACGCTGAACGAGGAGCAGCAGGCCCAGCTCGACACCGAGATGGAGAATCTGCGCGCCAATGTCGGCGGGACGGACAAGGCAGTCAAGAGCTACCTTGCGCAGTACTACGGCACCGGCTGCACGCTGGAGAGCTACCGTGAGTACCAGACCGTCCAGCTCATTGCCAGCGCCTACGCGCAGCAGAAGAACGAAAGCTTTACCTTCACGCAGGACGAGATGGACGCGTACTACGCCGAGCATATCTCCGAGTTCGACACCGTCAACTTCCGCCTGTTCTCCCTGCCCTACGACGAGGATGGCGAAGAGGTCGATCCCGAGGACGGCAAGCTCCACCTGACGCAGGACGAGGCAAAGTCGATCATCGATACCATGGCCGAGACGTGCAAGGGCGATGAGCAGGCCTTCCTGGACATGGCTTGGGAGAATATTGCTCCCGCCTCCAAAGAAACCATGGAGGACGCGGACTCCTTCACAAAGCAGGAGAATGTCACAGCCGCGACGCTGCCGAACGAGGAAGTCACCGCCTGGCTGTATGACGAGAGCCGCGTTGAGGGCGACACCTACGTCAACGAGATCGACGGCGGCTACAGCATCTACTTCTTCATCTCCCGTCAGGCTGTCGACTACGACACCGTCAACTACCGCAATATTCTGATCCCGCCGCAGGTCGCAAACGAGGTCAAGGAGCAGGATGAGGCCAACACCGAAACCAGCTCTGAGGTCACAGAGGCCGACTGGAATATCGCCCTGACCGCAGCGCAGGCGCTTGTCACCAAATGGCAGGACGAGCTTGGCGGCGACGAGGACGGCTTCGCAGAGGCCGCGGCCCAGTTCTCCTCCGACGCCTCGAACTACGAAAACGGCGGCCTGAACGAGAATGTCTCCAAGACCGGCCTGAGTGAGGAAATGGTCGACTGGCTCTTTGACGAAACGCGCGCAGAGGGCGACTATGCCATCATCCAGACGACAGACGGCTATCAGGTGGTCTACTTCGTCGGCTACGGCGAGAACTATCAGGACCAGCAGGTTCGTCTTTCCATGCAGAACAACAGCTACAACGAGTGGTACGAAAGCATCGCGCTCACCGCGAAGCGCGGCAGCGCCATGAAGCATCTGGAGACCACGCACTACGCATCCGCCTCCTGACGCCCGTATAAAAGCAAGCCTCCCCGGTCAAACTGGCCGGGGAGGTAGTTTTATGAAGAAATGGAAAACCGCGCTGGCCGGGATGGCGGCCGGGCTGCCGAACGGCCTGTTCGGCGCGGGCGGCGGGATGCTGCTTGTGCCGCTGCTGCGCCGCTGGGGAGAACTGGACGAGCAGGAGACGTTTCCCACCGCGCTGGCCGTCATGACGCCGCTGTGCCTTGTCTCGCTGACGATCTATCTTTTGCGCGGCGCGCTCGATCTGCCGGTCGCGCTTCCCTATCTGATCTCCGGCCTGGTCGGCGGGCTCGTCGGCGGGCTTGTCTTTCATAAGGTTTCGCCGCAGCTCCTGCACCGGCTGTTCGGCGCGCTGATTCTGTACGCCGGGGTACGGATGCTGCTGTGATGCTGCAAAATATTGCCGCCGGATTTGTCAGCGGCATTCTGTCCGGCTTTGGCATCGGCGGCGGCTCGCTGCTGATGCTCTGGCTGACCATGGTCGCCGGGCTGTCGCAGAAGGGCGCGCAGGGGATTAACCTGCTCTACTTCCTGCCAACCGCGCTCTCTGCGATCCTTGTCCACCACAAACGCGGCATGATCCGCTGGCAGGCCGTCTGGCCTGCGGTGCTCGGC
Organism: uncultured Oscillospiraceae bacterium; assembly: GCA_964652075.1. Lineage (GTDB taxonomy): Bacteria > Bacillota > Clostridia > Oscillospirales > Oscillospiraceae > CAZYZQ01. The sequence continues at coordinate 2,331 of CAZYZQ010000020.1, read as the reverse complement.
GGATGTCTGGTCGCGGCGGGCGCGGCCGGGCTCGCCATGTGGCTGGATATGCGGCTGCTGCGGCGGCTGTTCGGCGGTTTTCTGCTGATTGTCGGCTTTCTGGAGCTGCGCCGCAGCTTCCCGCGGCGCGAACCGCCGCTCTACGGCAGGCTGCGCAGATAGCCCTCCAGAATCAGCGAAGCTGCGACGGCGTCAACCGTCTGTTTCCGCTTTTTTCCGTGCCGTCCGTTCTCCGTCAGAATCTGATGCGCCGCAACCGTTGTGCGCCGCTCGTCCCACAGGATGACCTGCATTCCCGTCTTTTCTTCCAGTGCAGCCGCAAACTCCCGGTACAGCGCGGCGCGGGGCCCCTCCGTCCCGTCCATGTTTTTCGGCAGGCCCACCACCAGGCGCTCGACCTGCTCACGCTGTACAAGCGCCGCAACCGCATCCAGCAGCTTCTCCCGCTGATACGACGGCAGTACCGTGCACGTGCCGACGATCGTACCCGTCCGGTCGGAAATCGCGACGCCCGTCCGTGCGTCGCCGTAATCCAGCGCCATAATTTTCATAGAAACCGCTCCTTCCCTGTTTTTTCATTATAGCACACGCCTTCCCGGCAAAAAAGCGTCTTTTTATGAAAGTTTTCAGTTGACCTTCTGGAAAATCTGTGCTAGAATAGCATCACCTGTGAAAAAGGGCTTTTCTTTTTGCGCCTTTTTCGGCCCCGGACGGACGGGTCTTCCGTCCCCCTAAATCTTCTATAGCCGGGGCATTCCAGGGAGGCAAATTTAAGGAGGTGCCGTTATGCGCGTTAAAATCACCCTCAGATGCAGCGAGTGCAAGCAGAGAAACTACAACACCATGAAGAACAAGAAGAATGACCCGGATCGTCTTGAGATGCGAAAGTACTGCCCGTTCTGCCGGAAGCATACTGTTCACAACGAGACAAAATAATGCCGCGACATCGCAGAAAGGGTGAACAGCATGGCAGAAGCTAAGCCGAATATCTTTGTCCGTTTTGGCAGCCGTATCAAGCGCTGGTTCCGCGAAATGCGCAGCGAGCTGAAGAAGGTCGTCTGGCCGACAAAGAAGCAGATGGTCAATAATCTCATCATTGTTCTCGTCACCATCGTCATCGTTGGTGTGTGCATCTGGATCATGGACGCAATCGCGGGCCTGTTCGTTCAGGGCATCATCCACCTGGTAAAGGGTTAATCCCACCATGGCGGAAACTGCAAAGTGGTATGTGGTCCACACCTACTCCGGGTATGAGAACACAGTCAAGGCCACCATTGAGAAGAATGTTGAAAACCGTCACCTCGAGGATATCATCCATGCGGTCGTCATTCCCATGGAGACTGTCACCGAGATCACGGACAAGGGTCCCAAGACGGTGGAACGGAAGATCTTCCCCGGTTATGTCCTCGTCAAGATGATCATGACCGACGATTCCTGGTACATCGTCAAAAACGTCCGCGGCGTCACCGGCTTTGTCGGCTCCGCCGCCAACAAGCCCACTCCCCTGACCGAGGAGGAGCTGCTGCAGCTCGGTGTCGAAAAGAAGGAAGTCATTGTCGGCTACAAGGTCGGCGACAACGTCAAGATTACTGACGGCCCTCTGACTTCGTTTATCGGCGTTGTGGATCAGCTGGACGTTGAAAAGAACAGCGTTCGCGTCGTCGTTTCCATGTTCGGACGCGAGACCCCGGTCGAGCTGGAGCTTGATCAGGTCGAGGCGCTTGAGGACTAAACGCCCCGGCCATGAACGTGGGAGGGAGTTTTCCCAAAAAATGCGCGCCGCGCGCGCATCACCACAATATTTCAGGAGGTGCTTTCCATGGCACAGAAAGTTACTGGTTATATTAAACTGCAAATTCAGGCTGCGAAAGCGACTGCTTCGCCCCCTGTCGGCCCGGCGCTGGGCCAGCACGGCGTGAACATTGCCGCTTTTATCAAGGAATTCAACGAGCGTACCAAGGATCAGGCCGGCTTTAAGATCCCGGTTGTCATCACGGTTTACGCAGACCGCAGCTTCACCTTCATCACCAAGACCCCTCCGACCACCCTGCTGATTATGAAGGCAATCGGGATTGAGAAGGGTTCCGCGAACCCGGGCAAAGAGAAAGTCGGCACCATCACCCGCGCGCAGGTCAAGGAGATCGCCGAGAAGAAGATGCCCGATCTGAACGCCACCTCGATCGAGGCCGCGATGAGCATGGTCGAGGGCTCCTGCCGCAGCATGGGCGTGACTGTCGTCGACTAATACCGCACCGAGGCCTGCGAATTTGCCCGGCCTCATAACGTGGGAGGATTTTTCCGAATCACCACTATAAGGAGGATATTACATTG
>CAZYZQ010000019.1:21543-25149 GCA_964652075.1 uncultured Oscillospiraceae bacterium | reverse complement strand
ATATGCACCGCACGGCGGAGTACGGCATCGCGGCGCACTGGAAATACAAGCAGGGCATCACCTCCGGCGGCGAGGCCGAGTTCGAGTGGGTGCGCAAGCTGCTCGAGAGCCAGCAGGACACCGACGCCGAGGACTTTATCCATTCGATGAAAATCGACCTGTTCGACGATCAGGTCTTCGTCTTTACCCCGCGCGGCAAGGTCATGTCGCTGCCGATCGGATCGACGCCGATCGACTTCGCCTACGCGATCCATTCCGCCGTCGGCAACAGCATGGTCGGCGCGAAGATCAACGGCCACATCGCGGGCTACGATGCAAAGCTGCAAAACGGCGACATTGTGGAGGTTCTGACCTCGAAGGCCTCGAAAGGCCCGAGCCGCGACTGGCTAAAGCTCTGCAAGTCGAATCAGGCGCGCATCAAGATCAAGCAGTGGTATAAAAAAGAGCGCGTGCAGGAAAATATCGCCATGGGCAAGCAAAGCTTCGAGGCGGAGCTGCGGCGCATGAGTATCCAGCCGTCCGTTCTGCAGAATGAGCAGCTGCAGCAGCTGCTGCTCAAGCGCTGCGGCGTCGGGACGATGAACGACCTGTACGCCGAGATCGGCTACGGCGGCCTGACGGCCACGAAGGCCGTCAACCGCGTGCAGGAGGATCTTCTGCGCCTGAGCCGCGCGGCCAAGGCGCAGTCCGTGATCCCCGCCGCGCCCGCGCCGCAGAACCAGAAGGCGCGCCACGCCAACAGCGGCGTCATTGTCGAGGACATCGACTCGTGCCTCATCAAGTTCTCCCGGTGCTGTACGCCCGTCCCGGGCGACGATATTGTGGGCTTTATCACGAAGGGCTACGGCGTCTCTGTCCACCGCCGCGACTGCCCGAACGCCATCGACGCAACAGACCCCTCCAAGGCGGGGCGCTGGGTCAAGGTCAGCTGGGCGGAGACGCAGGCGGGGCCGTTCTCCACCTCGTTTGAGATCGACGCGGAGGACCGCGACGGGCTGACGCTCGACCTCGCGACCGTGATTGCGAGCCTGCATGTGCGCTGCTCGGAGCTGAGCTGCAAGAGCGCGGGCAAGGGCAAGGCGCTGGCCGTCATGACCTTTGAGGTCACGGGCCTGGCACAGCTGAGGCAGATCGAGCAAAAGGTTGCGGCGGTGCGCGGCGTCAACGCCGTCCACCGTGGCCGTACCTGAGAAGGGGGAGCTTTATGCGCGCTGTTGTGACCCGCGTCCGGAGCGCCTCTGTCGCCATTGCAGGGCAGACCGTCGGCAGCATCGGACAGGGATTTCTGATTTTGCTGGGCATCGGCCCGGACGACACGCCCGCCATCTGTAAGAAAATGGCGGAAAAGGCGCTCAGTTTGCGTATTTTTGAGGATGAGAACGGAAAGATGAATCTGGGGCTGGAAGCCGTTGCGGGGCAGGTGCTGGTGGTGAGCCAGTTCACGCTCTACGGCGACTGCAAAAAGGGCCGCCGCCCGAGCTTTACGGGTGCGGCGCTGCCGGAGACGGCGATCCCGCTCTACGAGCAGTTCCTTTCGGAGTGCGAGCGCCTCGGCTATCCGCCGCAGCACGGGCAGTTCGGCGCGGATATGCAGGTCTCGTCGGTCAACGACGGCCCGCTGACGCTGATTCTGGACTCGCAGACGCTGTTCTGAACGGAGGATGACAATGGAACTTTTTACGATGCAGCTGGGCGAGCTTGCCACAAACTGCTATCTTTTGACAAAGGACGGCCGTGCCGCCGTGATCGATCCCGGCGGGGACGGGCCGTATATCCTGCGCTGGCTTGATGAGCGGGGGCTGCGGCTGGAGGCGGTATACCTGACCCACGGCCACTTTGACCATGTGGGCGGGGTGCATGACCTGTATCTCAAGACCGGTTGCCGAGTCTATCTAAACACGCTTGATGAATCGCTGCCGGCGGAGCTGACGGCCGGGCCGCTGATCTGGACAGACAAATACGCAGACGGCGACACCGTGCAGATTCTGGACGCGCCGTTTCAGGTGCTCGGCACGCCGGGACATACGCCCGGCTCTGTGTGCCTGCTCGGCGAGGGAATGCTCTTTAGCGGCGATACACTCTTTGAGGGCAGCTGCGGCCGCACCGATTTTCCCGGCGGGTCAGTTGCACAGATGAATGCGTCGCTGCGCCGTCTGGCAGCGCTGCCGGGTGACTGGCGCGTGCTGCCCGGTCACGGCGGCGAAACAACGCTCACGCGGGAGAGAGCGGACAATTTCTTTATGAGAAACGCGGTGCGCACATGCTGATCTGGATGCAGGGGCACGAGTTCCGCTATGCAGTCGAGCAGATCCAGCTCTCCCTCTTTCCGGAGGAGACGGCGTCTGCGACCACCGAGCGGCCCGCGCACGCGGATGTTGTTTCCGCGCTGTACTGGGGCGGAACGTATCTGACTGCCGCAACGAAGATCACCTATCACGGCCAGACAGCGACGGCGCGCCTGCGCCTGCGGCGTGAGGGTGCAACAGAATCACAGATCCGCGGCCTGCTGCAGCGCAGCTACTATAAGGCCGCCGTGCAGCTGCTGCCGCAGACGCCCGCGTGGGGCGCAATCTCCGGCGTGCGACCGACGAAACTGTCGACGCGCTGCTATCTGGCTGGCGGTACACGCGAACAGGCAGACCGGCTGCTGCGGGAGCAGTATTTTGTCACGCCAGAACGCCGCGCACTCTGCCTCGACTGCTCGGAGGCGACGGTGGAAGCCATCGCAAACATGCGAGACGATGATTTGAGCCTGTATGTCGGCGTCCCGTTCTGCCCGACGCGCTGCTCGTATTGCAGCTTTGTCAGTATTTCGACGCAGCAGCTGGGGTATCTGGTGGAGCCGTTTTTGCAGAAACTACTGGAGGAGATTGCCGTGACCGGCGCGCTCGCACGGCAGTCCGGGCGGCGCATCCGCACGCTCTATCTCGGCGGCGGCACGCCGACCATCTTCACAGCGAGCCAGCTCGATCGGCTGTTGGACGCGCTGAACCGGCACTTTGACCTGTCGCAGTGCATCGAGCGCACCGTGGAGGGCGGACGGCCTGATACGCTGGACGAGGAAAAGCTTGCCGTCCTACGTGCAGGCGGTTGCGATCGGATCTCCGTCAATCCGCAGACGATGTCGGACGAGGTGCTCGCCCGCGTCGGGCGGCGGCATACGGCGGCAGATGTGGTGCGCAGCTATCATCAGGCTAGATCGGCGGGATTTGACGCGATTAATATGGACTTGATCGCCGGGCTTCCCGGGGACACACCGGAATCGTTCGCGAGGTCACTGGATCAGGCCATTGACCTTGCACCCGAGAATCTGACCGTCCACACGCTGGCGCTCAAAAAGGGTGCGGCGCTCTATGAAAGGCGCGAGGGGCTTCCCACTGCGGCGCAGGTGGCACAGATGCTGGCCTATGCCATGCCTCGCCTGCGGCAGGCGGGATACGCGCCATACTATCTTTATCGGCAGAAATATATGTCAGGCAGCTTTGAAAACGTTGGCTGGACGAAGCCGGGTAAAGCGTGCCTGTATAACATATACATGATGGAGGAGCTGCACAGCATCCTCGCCCTCGGCGGGGGCGGCATGAATAAGGTCAACCTGCCCGGCGG
>CAZYZQ010000019.1:0-21443 GCA_964652075.1 uncultured Oscillospiraceae bacterium | reverse complement strand
TACACGCCTTGCCAAGCGCGGCATTCGCGCCCACCGCGTCAGCATGGACGACTACTATCTCGATCGCGACAGCATCGAGTTCCCGCGGCTGCCGAATGGCGCGCACGATCTGGAGTCGCCACACGGCATCGACTTGCCGCTTCTGTATGCGCATATTGACGCGCTGGCGCGCTGTGAGAGCGTCGACGTGCCGTGCTTCAACTTCCCAATGCACAGCCGCATTCCGGATAAGACGACGCGGCTGGAGATGCACGAGGGAGATGTGGTGATTTTCGAGGGCATTCACGCCCTGAACACACTTTTCACGGAGCGGCAGCCGGACGCGACGCGCCTGTATGTCTGCGCGGACGCAGATTTTACGCTGGATGGGCGCGTTGTGCTGCCCAAGGTTTGGATCCGCTTCCTGCGCCGCTCCATGCGCGACCGGACCTACCGCGGCAGCCCTGTGGAGCACACGCTGGAGCTGTGGGAGAATGTGCTGGCGGGAGAGGCTGCGCACATCGCGCCCTACGCGGCCAGCGCCCATATCCGCATTGATACAACCCATGCCTTTGAGCCGGGCGTGCTTTTGCCCTATGCGCGTGCATCGCTGCTGGCGCTGCCGGAGGACGTGCCGCACCGCGCGATGATCGACGCGATTCTGGACGTCGCAGGCGAAGTGACGCCCATCGACCCGCTGCTCGTGCCGGCCGACAGCCTGCTGCGCACGGAATTTGTAGAAGTATAGGAGGAGCAAATTGGATACACTGTTTTCAAACGTCACCGTCGTGACGATGGACGAGGCGGGGCGCGTGCTGCCGGACGCCTTTGTCGGCGTGGCGGACGGAAAAATCGCATGGCTCGACCGTCAGCCCCCAAAGGAGCGGCCGAAGCAGATCATCGACGGCACGGGCCTTGTGCTGATGCCGGGCCTTGTGAACTGCCACACGCACCTGCCGATGAGCCTGCTGCGCGGCTACGCGGACGACTATCCGCTCGCCGTGTGGCTGAACGACCACATTTTCCCACGCGAAGACCGCCTCGACGGCCGCGCCGTCAAGGCCGCGACGCTGCTCGGCATCGCTGAATGCCTGCGCTTCGGCGTGACGAGCGTATCGGATATGTACAACTTCTGCGACGAGGAATGCCAGGCCGTGGCCGAGAGCGGGATCAAGGCCAATATCTCGCGCGGCACGACGATGTTCCTCGGCGACGACTTCGACTTCGAAACCTTCCCCGCCTGTCAGGAGCTGGTGCAGATCCACGACAAATGGCATAATTACGACAACGGCCGGATCAGGATCGAGGCGTCCGTCCATGCGGAGTACACCTCAACCTATCAGCTCTGGGACGCGCTTTCGGAGTATGCGGTCAACACCGGCATCGGGATGCACGTCCACGTCTCCGAGACGCGCGACGAGCACGAGCAGTGCAAGGCGCGCTACGGCCTGACGCCCGCGCAGCTTCTGGACTGTCACCACGTCTGGGACACCCGCGCGATTGCGGCGCACTGCGTCTGGCTCGAGCCGGAGGACATGGCGCTGTTTGCAAAGCGCGGCGTCAGTGCCGTCCACTGCCCGGTTTCCAACTGCAAGCTCGGCAGCGGCATGGCCGACGTGATGGAGATGGTCAAAGCGGGCATGAACGTCGCGCTCGGCACGGACGGCGTCGCGTCGAACAACAACCTCGACCTGTTCGAGGAGGTCAAGCTGGCCGCGCTGCTGGCCAAGGGCAAGCGCTGCGACCCGACGGCGCTGAACGCGCAGGCCGCGCTCCTGATGGCGACGGTCTGCGGCGCAAGGGCGCAGGGCCGCGAGAAGGAGTGCGGGCAGATCAAGCCGGGCATGGACGCCGACCTGATCCTGCTCGACTTCACCCAGCCGCATCTGATCCCGACGCACAACGTGCTCTCGAACCTCGCCTACGCGGCCTCGGGCCACGATGTGACGCTGACCATGGTGCGCGGCAAAATCCTCTATGCTGCCGGCAAGTTCCCCACGATCGATCTGCCCGCCGTAGTGGAGGAGCTGCGCGTACATGCCATGCCGCAGGTGTTTTCGGAAAAGGACTGATTGAGATTGTCAACGCAACCCATTAAAAAGCAGAGCTTTCTGCACGGCGCGGCGATTCTGGTCGTTGCGACCTTCCTTGTCAAGATCATCGGCATGGTCTACAAGATCCCGCTTCAGCGCATCATCGGCGACGCGGGCTACGGCTACTTCAACAACGCCTATGATATCTACAATGTCCTGCTGACCATCTCGACGGCCGGCCTGCCGGTCGCCATGAGCCGCATGATCGCCGAGGCGCAGACGCTGGGCAACAACGCGCAGATCAAGCAGATCTACCGCGTGTCCATCTACCTCTTCCTCGCCATCGGCATTGTCGGCAGCAGCGGGATGCTGATCTTTGCAAAGCAGCTCGCGGGCTGGCTCAACTCCCCGAACTCTTGGGTGTGCATGACGGCGCTCGCGCCGAGCGTGCTGTTTGTATGCCTTGTCTCCTCGTTCCGTGGGTACTTCCAGGGGCAGAGCAACATGACTCCGACCGCCGTGTCGCAGGTGCTCGAGGCGGTGTTCCGGTGCATCATCGGCCTGGTGGGTGCGTATGTGCTGACGAAGACGGGCCACAGCGTGGCCGTGGCCGCCGCGGGCGCGATCGTCGGCGTGACGATGGGCACCGCTGTGACCGCCGTCTATATGGGCGTCAAGCAGCGCCAGACGGCGTCCGCGCTCCGCCTGAGCGGCGGCGGGACGGCTAAGCCGATGGGCGCGACGATGCGCCAGCTGCTCGCCATCGCCGTGCCGATCACGATCGGTTCGGCGGGACTCCAAATCATCGGCGTATTCGACACGAAGATCGTCCTCGGGCGGATGCTGAACGCCTTGCAGCTGTCGCAGGCCGCGGCAGATGAGCTGAAGGGCATCTACGCCTACTGCCAGACGATCTTCAACCTGCCCGCCGCGTTTATTATCCCGATCACAGTCTCCATCATCCCGTCCATCACGGCGCACCTGACCATGAAGAACCAGACCGGCGCGCTGAAGGTCGAGGAGTCGGGCGTGCGGATCATGTTCCTGCTCGCCCTGCCGTGCGGCGTCGGGCTGTCGGTGATGGCCGCGCCGATTTTGCAGATGCTCGCGGGCTACAGCGGCGAGAAGCTGTCCGTTGCGACCGCGATGCTGGCGATTTTGGGCGTGTGTGTGATTTTCAACTGCATTGTGCTGCTGACGAACGCAATCATGCAGGCGCACGGCGATGTGCGCACGCCGGTCATCCATCTGCTGATCGGCGGCGTGGTCAAGGTCGTTGTGAACTACTTCCTCGTCGGCGTGCCCGAGCTGGGCATTGTCGGCGCGCCGATTGGAACGCTGTGCTGCTATGTCAGCATCACGGTATTGAACCTGCTTGCGATGCGCCGCAAGATGGCGCGCACGCCGCGCATCGGGCGGATTTTGCCGAAGCCGCTCGTGGCCACAGCGGCGATGGGCGTCGCGGCCTTCATGGCCTACGATGTGCTGCATATCTATCTGCCCAGCACGACGATTGCCTGCCTCGGCGCGGTTGCAATCGCGGCGATTGTGTACTGCATTTTTGTTGCGGTTCTTAAAATTATCACCCTTGACGACTGCCAACTTCTTCCAAAGGGCGATAAGATTGCAAAAATCTTGCGGATTCGCTAAATTAGCCATTGCAAAGGAAGAAAAATTATGGTAAAGTTTGAACGCAAGGATGTGTATGATCTCGAGGATCTGCGCCGGATTGTCCATCTGCTGCGCCATGAGGGCGGATGCAGCTGGGATATGGCGCAGACACACGCGTCGCTCCGGCGCTGTATGCTGGAGGAGGCCTATGAGGTCTGCGAGGCCATCGATCTGGATGATGCGGCGCTTCTGCGTGAGGAGCTGGGCGACGTGCTGCTGCAGGTCGTGTTCCACGCCGATCTCGCAGCCGACGAGGGCCGGTTCAATCTGGACGGCGTGGCGGACGGCGTCGCGCAGAAGATGGTGCGCCGCCACCCGCATGTGTTCTCCGGCTCGCCGGGGGCGCCCGCGGACTGGGACGAGATCAAACGACAGGAAAAAGCGCAGACGAGCCAGACGCAGACGCTCCGCTCCGTTGCGCGCAGCCTTCCGGCGCTGATCCGGGCCGAAAAGCTGCAAAAACGTGCGGGCTGTCCCGTGCCGGCTGTACCTGCGCAGCCAAAATCACCGGAGGAAGCAATCGGCGACCAGCTTTTCATGCTTGTGGCACAGGCACGGGAGGCCGGCGTGGACGCGGAGGAAGCGCTGCATGGCGCGTGCGCGCGCTTTATTGAACGCTTTGCCGCTGCGGAACAAGAAATCACTAAAAGAGGAGAAGATCAACCATGAACAAATCTGAACTGATTACCGCCGTTTCCATGCGGACGGGCCTGTCCAAGAAGGACACGGAGAAGACGCTTGCCGCGCTGATCGACGTGCTCGGCTCCACGATGGAGGCCGGCGACAAGATCCAGCTGGCCGGTTTCGGCACCTTTGAGACGAAGGACCGCGAGGCGCGTCTCGGCCGCAACCCGCACACCGGCGAGAGCATCCCGATCCCGGCTGCCCGCGTCCCGGTCTTCAAGCCCGGCAAGGCGCTGAAGGAAAAGGTTGACAAAAAATAAATTTTCTGCGTGGAAGGCCGCCTGTCTTCCACGCATTTTTTCGGAGGAGAAACCATGCGACTGGATAAGTATCTGAAGGTGTCACGCCTGATCAAGCGGCGCACCGTGGCCAACGAGGCCTGCGACAACGCGCGCATCACGGTCAACGGCCGTCCGGCCAAGGCCAGCTACGACGTCAAGGTCGGGGATGTGCTCGCCATCGCCTTCGGCACGCGCACGCTGCGCGTCGAGGTCTTGCAGGTGGCCGAGACCGTCCGCAAGGACGACGCGGCGCTCCTGTACCGCGAGCTGCCCGAGCAGGCGGAATAACGCTAACATAATCCCGCCCCTTCCGCCGTATATATAGATTGGAAACCATACGGAAGGGACGGATTATTTTGGCGCTCACCTATGAAGACAAACGCATCGACATTCCCCACAAGCTCTCGCTGGACGGCCGCAGCCAGCTCTCTGTCTCCGGCGTGACGGATGTGGAGAGCTTCGACGAGGAGACCGTCGTGCTGGAGACAACGCGGGGGCTTCTCATCATTCGGGGCAGAGGACTGCACCTGCAAATGCTCTCGCTCGACGGCGGACAGGTCGCGGTCGACGGCACGGTCGACTCGCTGACCTATGAGGACGACGCGCCCACGGGCGGCTTTCTCAGCCGACTGTTCCGCTGATGGAGCTGCCGGTCTCCCTGCAGATCTGGCAGCTTGCCATTGCGGCGGCCGCCGGGGTGGGGCTGGGGGTTGCGTATGACGCGTTCCGGACGCTGCGCCGCCTGACGAGGCATTTGACGGCGCTGTGCGACGTGCTGTTTTCGCTGCTCTTTTTCCTGACGCTTTTGGCGCTGGCGCTCTATGTGGGCTTCGGTGAGCTGCCGCTGCATCTGCTGTTCGGCGTGGGCTTAGGCGCCGCGCTGTATTTTTGCCTGCCGAGCCGGGCAATACTGGCCGTATTTTCGTATATCGGCGGCCTGATCGCCAAAATTATGCGCCTGATTCGACGCCCTGTTGCATTTTTTTTGAAAAAACTCGAAAAATTTCTAAAATTCCTCTTTTCAAAGCCGCAAAAATGGGTTACTATATATATCAGGTCAAGTACCGTACGGTGTGTACGGATTCTGCAAAGGAGGCGGCGGCATGAGAGTGCAAAAACGCAGGCGTCATACATCCCTGATCGCGAAACTGGTGATTCTGGTGCTGGCGGTCTATGCTACCATTACCCTCGTCTCGCTGCAGAACCAGATCGAAGCCAAGAAGGAACAGGCGGCCACGCTGGCGCAAAGTCGCGCGAGTCTGGAGGAGGAGAACGCCCAGCTGCAGGCGGCCATCGACGCCGTCGGCACCGAGGAGGGCATCCTCGACGTCGCCCGTGAAAAGCTCGGCCTTGTCACGCCCGGCGAGATTGTCTTCTATGACGCCGACAGCAACTGACCCAGCACAAAAGGGAGGATAATTATTACTGTATGGATTTCACCGTAGGGGCCATCGTCGAGGGCAAAGTGAAGAGCATCACCAAGTTCGGCGCATTTATTTCGCTGCCCGGCGGCAAAACGGGCATGGTGCATATCTCTGAGATTGCCCACGCCTATGTCAACGACATCCACGAGCATCTGACCGAGGGGCAGGACGTCAAAGTGATGGTCATTGCCGTTGACCCGGCCGGAAAAATTAATCTTTCGATCAAGCGCACCATTGCGCCGCCGCCCCGTCCGGATCGCCCGGCCAAACGCCCCGCGAACGACAACAGACGGCCTGCCGCGCCGCGCCCCGGTACGCCGAAGGAGCCTCCCACGTTCGACGAGATGCTCAAGCAGTTTATGTCGGATTCCGACAGCAAAATTGCGGGCGTCCGCCAGTATGCGGATCACAAGAGCCGCACCCGTCGCCGTTGAGAACCGCAGGCGCTGCCAGCTGGCAGCGCCTGTTTTTGTCCGGAAAGGGGGAACTTGACTGTGCAGACTGTTTTGATTACCGGCGGCTCGCGGGGCATCGGCGCGGCGTGCGTCCGCCGCTTTGCGCAAAACGGCGACCGCGTGTTTTTCTGCTATGAAAAATCCGAAGCGTCCGCGCGGGCGCTTGCCGCGCAGACCGGCGCGACGGCCGTGCGCGCGGACGTGGCCTGCGAAGCGGACGTCGCGGCACTGTTTGCCGCAGCCGGGCCGGTGGACACGCTGGTGCTCTGCGCCGGGATTTCGCACTACGGCCTCGTCTCCGAGATCACGACGGAGGAGTGGGACAGGCTGTTTGCCGTGAACGTGCGCGGCGCGCACCTGTGCGCCCGCGCGGCGCTGCCCGGGATGCTGCAAAAGCAGGCGGGCAGCATTGTGACCGTCTCGTCCATGTGGGGGCAAGTGGGCGCGAGCTGTGAGGCAGCCTACTCCGCCGCGAAGGGCGCGCTGATCGCCTATACCAAGGCGCTGGCGAAGGAGCTTGGCCCGTCCGGCATCCGCGTCAACTGCGTCGCCCCCGGCTGCGTGGATACGGATATGATGGCGGAATTTGACGCGGACGACCGTGCCGCGCTGTGTGAGGAGACGCCGCTCGGCCGGATTGCCGACGCGTCGGAGATTGCCGAGGCCATCTTCCAGCTCTCGCGCCTGCCATTCACAACCGGGCAGATTTTGGGCGTCAACGGGGGATTCGTGATCTGAGAAAGCAGCGCTTCCCTTGACGCGCGCGCCCAATTGTATTACAATATGTACAGAAATACATTGCCGCTTTGCGGCAAAATAACAAATAAAGAGGGTACTGACATGAATCTGTCGCTGAACATTCAGAATGCGCAGGTGGATGAGCAGAAGCTCAGCACGCTGTATACCGAGGCCGGTACGGCGCTCGACACGTTGCTGAACGGCACCGGCGCGGGCAACGACTTCCTCGGCTGGCTGCATCTGGCTGAGGGCAAGAATCAGGACGAGCTGGCCGCGATCAAGGCCGCTGCGAAGGAGATCCAGTCCGACTCCGATGCGCTCGTCGTCGTCGGCATCGGCGGCTCCTACCTCGGCGCGCGCGCCGCGCTCGAGTTCGTGAAGAGCCCGAACTACAACCAGCTGCCCAAGAAGACCCCGGACATCTATTTTGCAGGCAACGGCCTGTCCGCCGACGGCACGAACGAGGTCATCGAGATGCTCGGCGACCGCGACTTCTCCGTCAACGTCATCTCCAAGTCCGGCACGACGACGGAGCCTGCCGTCGCGTTCCGTGTCTTCCGCGCCCTGCTCGAGAAGAAGTACGGCAAGGAAGAGGCGGCGAAGCGCATCTACGCCACGACCGACAAGGCACGCGGCGCGCTGCGCGGCCTTGCCACGCAGGAGGGCTACACGACCTTCGTCATCCCCGACAACGTCGGCGGCCGCTTCTCCGTCTTCACCCCGGTCGGCCTGCTGCCGCTGGCCGTGGCCGGTATCGACATCGACGCCATGCTGAACGCCGCGCAGACGGTCTTTGAGGCGGGCAAGAGCCATGACCCCGAGGTCAACACCGCGCTCAAGTACGCGGCTGTCCGCAACGCGCTGCACCGCGACGGCAAGCAGATCGAGATCCTCGCGGCCTTCGAGCCGGCGCTGCGCTTCACCGGCGAGTGGTGGAAGCAGCTCTACGGCGAGTCCGAGGGCAAGGACGGCAAGGGCCTGTTCCCGGCCTCCGTCGACTTCACGCCCGACCTGCACTCCATGGGCCAGTATATTCAGGACGGCATGCGCATCCTGCTCGAGACCTTCATCAAGGTTGAAAGCGGCAACACCTCCGTCGAGATCCCGTATGACGCGGGCAACGCGGACGGCCTGAATTTCCTCGCGGGCAAGCAGCTCACGTGGGCCAACCATCAGGCGCTGGCCGCGACGGAGCTCGCGCACATGGACGGCGGCGTGCCGAACCTCGAGATCACGATCCCGGACAAGTCCGAGAAGTCCTTCGGCGAGCTGGTCGCGTTCTTTGAGATCGCGTGCGGCATCTCCGGCTATATGCTGGGCGTGAACCCGTTCAACCAGCCCGGCGTCGAGGCGTACAAGGTCAACATGTTTGCCCTCCTCGGCAAGCCCGGCTACGATGAGCAGCGCGAGAAGCTCGCGGGCCGCATCGGCTGAGAAAAGAATACCTGACGGCGGAGATCACGCGATCTCCGCCGTTTATCATAGAGCCAAAACAGAATGACAGGAGAGATCAGAGATGAAAGTTCGGATATTGGGCGAGCAGATCCATGTGCAGGTGCTGGGCGAGGGGAAGCCTGTGGTGATCCTGCATGGCATCGGGTGCAGCATGGAGATGATGCAGGCGTGTCTGGAACCGGTGTTTGCGAAAAAGGCGGGGTACCGGCGCATCTATCTCGACCTGCCGGGGATGGGCGCGTCGACGGGCAGCCTGGCGAACGCGTCTGCGGACGCGATATTGGAGATCCTGATGCAGGTGCTCGCACGCGAGGTGCAGGGGCCGTATCTGCTGATCGGCGAGTCCTACGGCGGCTATCTGGCCAGAGGGCTTCTGGCGAAGGACATGGCGCGCGTGGACGGGCTGATGCTGCTCTGCCCGGTGGTAGCGCCGGAGAAGAAAGACCGCACGCTGCCGCAGCGAACGCTGCTGTTCGCAGAGCCGTCCGTCTGGGACGGGCTGTCGGAGGAGGCGCGGCGCTTTTTCTGCGATTACGGCGTGGTGGCGAACCCGTATACCTACCGCAGGTTTGAGGAGGAGTTCCGGAAGGGCGTGGTACAGTGCGACGGCGCATTCATCGCAGAGCTGAAGGCACACTATGCGTTCTCCTTCCCGGCGGATGAGCAGATCGCCCGGGTGGGATTTGAGAAGCCGTCGCTGTTCCTCTGCGGACGGCAGGATGTGTGCGTCGGCTATGCGGACGTCTGGCCGCTGCTGCAAAGCTATCCCCGCGCGGGGTTTGCCGTGCTGGACGTCGCGGGGCACTTTTTGCAGACAGAGCAGGTCCCGCTCTTTGAGGCGCTGACAGCCAACTGGCTGGAACGGGTGGAGCGGTATCCCAATCCATAATATGCAGCGGCGCGGGGAAATTGGTGCCCATGGTTGTACATATGATACAAGTGTTATCAAGCTACCTTGTGAAGAATTACGATTGACGGCCTTTCTCCTTCTTGGTATAATTATGTTATAAAAGTGGAGAGGGGCGTTGTATATGTGGACGAAGTTAAGAGCAATTGCTACCATACTTCTGCTGCTGGTGGTTCTGGACTGCGTTTACCTCTTTGGGGGGATTTTTGAAATACCGGAGTGGGAAGCGAGGTTCCGGACACAGGGGGGACGAAAATATGCGACGACGGTCGGGGCCTGGACAGAGCGATACCGCGCCGCGCGCACACCGCGGATTCAGCTCACGCATCTTGAGACTCCCGGCGACTACGTCACGGTTCCCAGCGGCGACTATATTCTGTATATGGCGTTCAGAGTGAAAAAATTTGCGCTGGCGATGCCGGTGGAATATGTTTGGGATGAAACGGGGGGGAATATCTGGAAGCGTGCCGGTTCCGGGTTCTGCTTCCAATCTACAACTGTGAGGAAAACGAGGTTATGGAGGTTCATTTTCAGGCGATGTTTTCGAGGCCTGAGACGATGCCGGTGCCTGACGCGCAGTATTTGATCCTGCCCTACACACCATTTAACGTCCCGGATGATCAACTTTTTTAGCCTTTGAGCTGTTCCGCGTGGAAGGCGGCACGGTGTACACGAGCGGCGACGGCATTTTCGAGCCGGGCGCGTATGATATTGACGCGTTCATTGCAGACGTGAGCGACGCGCTGTGGCTGCTCGAGCGTGAAGAGTTGGTCGTCTATCAGAAGGACGCGTGAATTTGACACATACGAATAAAGCGGCGCTGCTTCCTGTTGGGAAGCAGCGCCGCTGTTTTGCTTTTACCAGCCGGTGCCGACCAGCTCGCAGTGCCAGCCGTCCTCACTGCGGGTGATGTAGCCGCAGCGGGAGTAGCTGTACGCGCCCTCGGGCGCGTCCGGGTCGGGGCAGGAGCCGGTGTTGCCCGCCATGGACCAGCTCAGCGCGCGCTCGTTTTCCGGGACAAAGTCGGTTCGCAGGGTGAACGCCCACATGTTCTCGCCGAGATCACCGCGCTCGCGTCTGACCGCCGTCTCCTCCTCGGCGGGGGAGACGGTGCAGGCGACATACGTGTAACAGAATTGGCTTCCCGACGTTGCGTCGAGGTGCTTGCCCTCAAAGGCGTCGCAGAACGCCTGCGCGGCGGCGAGGTAGTCCTGCCCCTCGTCGGGAATGACAATCTGATCCTGATCCTCGTAGAACCCGCCCATATCGCGGTACTGCGCCTCGTTGAACCACATGCGGACAATATCGCCGACGCACTGGCCGGATTCCTCGCCGTAGGTGCAGCGGAAGCACTGCGGCGTGCCGCCACCGAAGGAGAGCAGGAGGTCGTGTGAGCCTTCGTAGAACGTCAGCTGCCAGTCCGACGCCTCGTCCATGCCGCAGACGTAGAGCATCCGGCCGGTTGTCTCCAGCTCGGAAGGCTCGACCGGCTCATAGGCAAAGCCTGTGAGGGAATCGCTCGGGTCATTCGGCGTGTCGGAGGCGTCATAGCCCGCGATGACCATATTGCCCTCGCCGGAGTCGAGCACAAGCGTAATCAGCACCTGTGTGTCGGGCAGCGCGTTCAGAACGGGAGTCAGGTCAGACAGGTTGCCGGCGATGAGGCTGCCCTGCGGCGCCGCTTCCTCCGGTTCCGGCGTCTCTTCCGGCGCAGGTGTCTGCTCCGGTTCCGGCAATTCTTCCGGGATATCGGGGGCCTCTTCCGGTTCCGGTGACTGGGGTTCCTCCAGAATCGGCTCGCGCGGGGATGTGGACGCATCCTGCTTCGCGCCGGTGAAGGTGCAGCCCACGGTGAGGGCGGCAATCAGCAGAACGGCGAGCAGGGTAAGAAGGGCTGTTTTCGGTTTTTTGACCAGCATTTCGATTCGCTCCTTTATCTGCGATTTCCCGCCGGACATGGTGGTGGCTGTGCGCAGCAGGGCGGGGCGGCCGCTGCATGTCAGCCGGAGCAGCGTCCGCCCGTAGGCGGCGCGCTCCTGTTCGCCCAGGGTTCGGACGGCGGCCTCGTCGCAGGCAAGCTCCGCGTCGCGCTGCGAGAAAAACGCCGCGCACCAGACCAGCGGGTTATACCAGTGCAGCACCAGACAGACGCAGCGCAGCAGCGACCAGAGCGCGTCGCCGTGCCGCAGATGCGTCCGCTCGTGCACCAGCGCGTGGCGCAGCGCCGTCTCATCCTGCGCGACGGCGGGCGGCAGATAGATTGCGGGGCGAACAAGGCCGAACAGGCAGGGCGTGGGCACGGCCGCCGTGTAGACGCGCCCCGGCAGCGGCAGACGGCTGCGCGTGCGGCACAGCTGAAGCCAGAAGTGTGCGTTTGCCGCCAGAATGCAGAGGGCCAGCACCGCCATGCCGCCGAGCCAGACAAGGCGCAGCACATGCTGCAAGGAGGGGCCGGACGGCGTTTTTTCCGGCGCCGCAGGGGCGGCGCTGGGAATGGGCGGCGTAGGTTCAGCTGCCGCAGGGAGTGCGTGCTGGATTGCGTCCGGCGGCACAGCCTGAATTTGCGGCGCGGGCGTGCTTTGCACGGTCGGTTCCGGCGCGCGGGTGGGCACCGCGTTCTGAACGCTGAGCGCCGTCTGCCCGAGCTGCACCGGCAGCAGCAGGCGCACCAGCACCAAGAGCCACAGCGCGTAGCGCAGACGGGCGCTGGCGTGGCCGCGCAGCATCCGCCGCAGCGCCAGCACGCAGACAATCAGAACACTGGAGGAGAGGATCCAAGGGACAAAATTCGTCATGGCTTCGCCTCCAGCTGGTCGAGCAGCGCGTGCAGCTCGTCGATCTCCGACTGCGGCAGGCGCTGCCGCTTCGTCATGGCGGAGACGAGCAGGCTGACGCTGCCCTGATAGGCGCGCGCCAGAAGCGCCTGCGTCTCGCTGAGCACGGCGTCCTCACGCGCGACGGCGGGGGAAAAGGCCTTTATGCCGCCTTCTGCGGTACTGCGCACCGCGCCCTTCGCCTCCAGGCGGCGCAGGAGCGTCAGTGTGGTGCTCCGGCTCCAGCCCATTTTGCCGGCAAGCGCGTCCGTCAGGGCGCGTCCCGTCTGCGGGGCGGACGCCCAGAGACACTCCATGACCTGCCACTCCGCGTCCGTCAGATGGATCACGTCAGCTTCCATATGAATCCCTCCTTGTTTACGTTTGTAACCATAGTATAGCATGACTGGTTACGTTTGTCAACAGACAGGACAAAATAATTCGCCCCGGGTTCCCGGGGCGAGGTTCAGACGGGCGGTGCGCGGCTTAGCAGCGCGTCGACCCACATGGAGTAGTTCTTGGCGTAGAAGTGCGCGCCGTCGCCGGTGTATTCTGCGATCAGGTCGCCGTTTTCGTCTGTAAACAGGTCGTTCAGCTCAAGATAGAAGATCTGCGCGTTGTCGGCCAGCGCGGCGAGCTTTGCGTTCCGGCTGCGGATGACATCGTTGTCAAAAAAGCTGTTTTCACAGTAGGCCTTGGACAGGCAGAGCATCGACTGGATGACCACAATTGCGTCCGGCTGCTTCGCCTGCACCCATGTGACGAGGTCGTGGTAGGACCTGGCGAAGGAGTCGTCCGTGCCGGTGCCCAGCTCGTTGACGCCGAGCATGATGTAGATCTTGCCGTACTGCCGTGCCTCCAGCATCCCCGCCAGCGACTGGCCGCCGACGGTGGCGGAGGTGACGGAATAGATCGTCAGCCCGACGTCGCAGAAATAATCGGCGTTTTGCAGCGTGCCATACTCCGATAGCCCGACGGTGCGGGAGTCACCGATGAACAGCGCGTCGTCAAACCAGCTTGCCTCCACGGTGGTGCCTGTGTAGCTCGAAACGCCCGCCTGCACCGGCTGCGTGGGTTCCGGGGATGGCTCCGGATCGGGCTGCGGATCCGGTTCCGACTCCGGAGCAGGCTCAGGCGTAACCTCCGGCTGCGTCTGCGGCGGTTCCTCCGGCTGGGGCTCCGGTTCCGGTTCCGGCTCCGGCTCCGGGGCAGGTTCCTGCGTGACCTCCGGCTGCGTCTGCGGCGGTTCCTCCGGCTGGGGCTCCGGTTCCGGCTCCGGTTCGGGTTCCGGTTCCGGCTCCGGTTCGGGTTCCGGTTCCGGCTCCGGTTCGGGTTCCGGAATCTCCGGAAATTCCGGGATATCGGGCAGGCCCGGCACGCTGTCCTGCGAGGACTCCACGGCCTTTTCCGGCAGCAGCCCATAGCCGCGCGGCAGCACCAGCCCGGCCAGCAGAATGGCGGGCAGCAGCGGCCAGCAAATTGTTTTCCATTGCAGTTTTTTCATGCCGCGCCCCCTTTAGAATTGCAGGTATTGGAACGGATTTGCGCCGACAAGCCGGATCTGCCGCACGCACAGCCAGAAGCAGACGGCGAGCAGCAGGGTTTGCAGCAGGTTGTTCTCCGACCTTTTCAGCCATTTTTCGACAGCGGGGATACAAAAAAGCGCGCCCGCAAGCAGATACGGCCAGAATTCGCCGAGATACTTCAGAAAATCACCGGAGAACGCCACGGCCTGCGGCGTCAGCCCGAACAGCCGGCCGAAAAACGCACCCGCGTTGACGCCGGAGAACAGGACGAAGCTCATCGGAATCAGGAAAAGCACATAAAAATGCCCCAGTACCGGCAGGGATTCCAGCTTTTTTCCATAAAAGCGGTGCTCCAGCACAATCAGGACGCCCGTAAACAGGCCCCAGGCGAGATAGTGCCAGCGCAGCCCGTGCCAGAGGCCGGTCAGGAGCCAGACGATCAAAAGGTTACACGCCGTCTGCGCGGGCGGGCAGCGGCTGCCGCCGAGCGGGATGTAGACATAATCCCGGAACCATAATCCGAGCGTGCGGTGCCAGCGGCGGTAGAACGACGAGATGCTCTTCGCGCCGAAGGGGCCGAGAAAGTTTTCCGGCAGCTCATAGCCCAGCAGGCCGGCCACGCCGAGCGCCATGAGGCAGTAGCCCTGAAAATCCAGAAAGAGCTGGATACAGAAGCCTGCCAGCGCAAGCCACGCCATTGGCGTGGAGATGCTCTCCACCCCGATCGTGCCGACCTGCGCCCAGAGCAGCGACAGCTTGTCCGCAAGCAGCACCTTGCAGCACAGCCCCAGCACGAAAAGGCGCAGCCCGCGCCCCGGGAAGGCGATCCGCCCTTCCTGCTCCGCCAGCGCCCCGGCGCGTAAAATCGGCCCCTGCGCCAGCTTCGGAAAGAACAGCAGCTCCAGCGCAAAGTCCCGCACGCCTGGCCGCGCGCCGCCGCGAAAGCGCGCTAGCTGGATCCCGATGAGCTGGAACAGATAGAAGCTGCATCCGAGCGGCAGTATGCCGAAGACCTTGCACAGCACCATCGCCGCGACATCGAGTACGACGGCCGCGATCTGGCACAGCCGCCGTTTGGAGAGAAGCAACAGATAATTGACGCAACCCGCGCCCAGCAGCGCCGCCACCGCCTGCCAGCCGGCAAAGGCACAGAAGGCGAGACTTTCCAGCAGCAGCACGTACCTGCGCCAGCGGAGCGGGCAGAGTGCGGCGAGCAGAAAGCAGGCCGGCAGGAACAGAAAAATAAAGCGCAGCGATGTAAAGGCCATGGCGGTGTCTCCTTCAAGTTGACATAATCAGATGCTGGAAATTATTATAGCAGGTCGCCGCCAGAAGGCAAGAACAAAAATATTACAAATACATTACAAACAAGTGACAAAATCGGGCCGGAAAATGACATTTATAAAAAGTGTTTACTGTGCTGTTTGAACAGTTTGCACGCTGGCTGTTGGCCAAAATAAGGAAAACAACTGTGCTTTTCATAAGATATCAAGGAGTTCGGAAAAGTCAAGCCCCAATCTTCGGTCAGGTTTACCAAAAAACGAGGATGCAAAATGGGAATTAATCACGAAATTCACATTTGTTATTGTAGTTTTCGGACTCATCTCGTATAATGGATGCAAACGAAGTACTCCAATCTGATTGCGGCAGGGCCGTCCGCGTAGTGACCGGAGCCGGCTGTGCCGCCGCAACGCCGCTTTTGCCCGCCAGGCAGAGGCGCCGGGGCAGGTCGGAGGACGAGTCTTCCTGTTTTGCTGTGTGAAAACCCGGACTTTCATTCGGGAAGGGCGGAAGCAGAGCAAAAACCTTAGAGAAAAGGAGCCAAATCATGGAAAAGAAGAAGTTAAATGACGGTCTTCAAACCAAATTGATGGTTTGGATCGTCGCGGTACTGTCGATTCTGTCCTTCCTGATGCCCTTTGGGCACTACAAGAGCGGAAAAGTGTTGACGATCTCCGGCTACCGTTTTCTTACTGGCACCACCCTTTGGAATTCAAAGGGCACAAAGGTGGTCACTACAGTAGATCCGGTTATCCCGCTGATCGTTGCGCTCGCCTTCATCGTCCTCGCTGCAATTGTGATTGTCTTCTATGGCAAGCTCAATAAAAAGCTGTGCGGTCTGGTGATCGGCATCTGTGGCGCCGCTGCTCTGATTTGCAGCGTCGTCTTCATCATCAATATCGGTTCCGTTTTGGACGGCGCGAAGAAGACCGGCATGAGCTGGGGCCTCATCATATTCCTGCTCACAGGCGTTCTGATGCTGGCGTCCGGCATGCGAATCCTGTATGTCAATAAAGTCCTGTGCATGCTCGACTTTATGATCGTGCCCGGCTTCGCGTACCTCATCATCAACAACTACCTGCCGATGGTCGGTATCTCCCTCGCGTTCAAGAAGATCAACTTCACGATCGGTATCTGGAAGAGCCCGTGGTGCGGCTTTGACAACTTCAAGTTCCTGTTCCAGTCCAGCGACGCGTGGGTCATCACCCGGAACACGATGGCCTACAACATCGTCTTTATCATCCTCGGCATCGTGGTCGGCGTTATCGTCGGTATCTGCCTGTCCGAGGTCTGGTTCAAGTGGTTCCAGAGAGTTTCGCAGACCCTGATCCTGCTGCCGCAGCTGATCTCCATGGTTATCGTGTCCTACATCGTCTACGGTTTCCTGAGCTCCTCCTCCGGCTGGGTCAACAACGCGATCTTCCACGAGCAGAACCACATCAACTTCTACGCAACCAGAAAGTACTGGCCGTTCATCCTGACGTTCGTGCAGGTATGGAAACAGCTCGGTTACAACTCGATCATTTACCTGTCCTCGATTGTCGGTATTGACCGCTCCCTGTATGAGGCGGCCTACATCGACGGCTGCAGCAAGATCCAGCAGATCTTCAAGATCACGCTGCCGCTGCTGAAGCCGACCATTATGACCCTGTTCATTATGAGCTGCGGCCGTATCATGTACTCCGATTTCGGCCTGTTCTATCAGGTCACGATGGACTCCGGTTCGCTGTATCAGGTCACGCAGACCATTGATACATACGTGTACCGCGCACTTATGAAACTCAACAACCTCTCTATGGCGTCTGCTGCGAGTGCATTCCAGTCTGTGCTGGGCTTCATCCTGGTCATGGCTGTCAATCTGATTACCCGCAAGGTCGACAAAGAGAACGCGCTGTTCTAAGAAGGAGGTATATACATGGATAGTGGAGTCAAGGGTACTGGCGAGAAGATTTTCCAGGCAATTGTCATTATTATTCTGACCCTGTGTGCGCTTTCCGCCCTGTTGCCGTTCATTCTGCTGGCCGCTTCTTCTCTGACGGCAGAAGATCACCTGCTGAAATATGGTTACGGCTTCTGGCCGACCAAGTGGAGCGGCTACGCTTACAAGTATCTGTTCATCACCAACCGTGCGAAGATCCTTCGCGCCTACGGCATCACCTTCCTGATCACCATCGTCGGCACCTGCCTGAGCCTTCTCATCGGCCCGATGCTGGCGTGGCCGCTTTCGAGAAGAGACTACTCGCGCGCGAGAGTCATGACCTTCCTGGTCTTCTTCACGATGCTGTTCAATGGTGGTATGGTTCCGTCCTACATCATGTGGTCGCAGATCTTCCACGTGAAGAACACGATCTGGGCCCTGATCTTCCCGAGCCTCGTGTTCAACGCATGGTACATCATCCTGTATAAGAACAACTTCGCCTCAAATATCCATCCATCGTTGATAGAAGCGGCGAAGCTGGACGGCGCAGGAGAATACTACATCTACTTCAAGATTGTCCTGCCGCTGTCGCTGCCGATTCTGGCAACGATCGGCCTGATGGTCGGCATCGGCTACTGGAACGACTGGGTGAACGGTCTGTACTACATCACCGACACCAAGCTGTATTCCCTGCAGGTGCTGCTGAACTCCATCCTGAACAACATCAAGGCGCTGGCCACCCTGTCGAGCACCGGCAGCGGCTCTGTCGTCGCGGACCTGCCGAGTACCTCCATTCGTATGGCTATGGCCGTTGTTGGTACTCTGCCGATCCTCATCCTCTACCCGTTCTTCCAGAAGGCGTTCGTCGCAGGTATCACGCTGGGCGGTGTCAAGGAGTAATTCCCGTTGTTTGGATGTGTCCTAGCTAAATGAAATAAGGCTGTCGTGGAATGCTGCCCATTGGCAGAGGTTTTGCGACAGCCTTTTTCTTGATTGCCGCCTGCAGCCGTGGGTGAATGCGGGAGCGGGGCGGACAGAAAAACTGAAATTGTTGAAAATTGGAGGAATATACCATGAAAAAATACGGCTTTGGCGTCGATATCGGCGGCACTACCATCAAGATGGGCCTGTTTGAGACGACCGGCGTACTGCTTGAAAAGTGGGAGATCCCCACGGTCACGGAGAACGCGGGCGCGCAGATTCTCGACGATATCGCCGCTGCCATCGCCGCGAAGATGGCGGAGAAGAACCTGACGACGGACGACGTGCAGGGCGTTGGCCTCGATGTTCCCGGCCCCGTCACGGCGGGTGGCGTGGTCAACCGCTGCGTCAACCTCGGCTGGGGCGTCTTCAACGTCGAGCAGGCGCTCTCTGAGAAGGTCAAGATGCCGGTCAAGGCCGGTAACGACGCTAATGTCGCCGCACTGGGCGAGCTGTGGCAGGGCGGCGCGAAGGGCTACAGCAACGCGGTTGTCCTGCCGCTGGGCACGGGCGTCGGCGCGGGCATCATCGTCGAGGGCAAGATTCTCGCGGGCGCAAACGGCGCGGGCGGCGAGATTGGCCATATGTGCGTCAATGAGAATGAGACGCTGGCCTGCAACTGCGGCGGCCACGGCTGCCTGGAGCAGTATTGCTCCGCAACCGGCGTCGTGCGGCTTGCCACGCGCGGCCTTGAAAAGGGCGGCAAGTCCAGCCTCGAATCTATCCCGGACTTCACCTGCAAGGACGTGTTTGACGCGGCCAAGGCTGGCGACGAGTTCGCACAGGGCGTTGTCGAGGAGTTCGGCAGGATCCTCGGCACGACGATGGCGAAGGTCTGCGTGACGGTTGACCCCGAGGTTATCGTCATCGGCGGCGGCGTCTCCAAGGCAGGCTCCATTGTCACGGAGGTCACGGAGAAGTATTTCCAGAAGGTCGCGTTCCACGCCTGCCGCGGCACGAAGTTCGCGCTGGCGACGCTCGGCAACGATGCTGCGATTTACGGCGGCTGCAAGATGATTATTGACGGCTGATTTCTTCTTTCCATGTTTATGGCCGCAGGGCAGGTGAAAACCTGTCCTGCGGCTTTTGCTTTAGAACGGTGAAAATTTGTTGACATTAATCCGGAAACATGGTATGCTGTAGTTAATGAAAGCTCACTGCGCCAGAAAAGAGGTGACTGCGATGCAGCGCGCGAGACAGGACAAGGTATTCCAGTGTGTCGTCGTTCTGCTCCTGACGGTTTGCGCATTGACGGCGCTTGTGCCGTTTGCGCTGGTTCTGCTGGCATCTCTGACGGAGGAGGCGTCGCTTACGAAGCACGGGTTCCGATTCTTCCCGCGCAAGTGGAGCGGGTATGCATACGAATATCTGTTCCGCTACTGGGGCGAAAAATACCTGCGCGCCTGCGGTGTGACGGCGTTTGCAGTGGTGTGCGGCACGGCGCTGCACCTGCTGATCGCACCGCTACTCGCGTGGCCACTCACGCGGCGGGACTATCCGCGAAGGCACATTGTGACGGCGCTTGTCGTGTTTCCGCTGGCGCTGTCGGGCGGGGTGACGCCGTCGTATCTGTTGTGGGGCGAGGTGCTCCATTTGAAAAACACCCTCTGGGCCTATCTGCTGCCAAATCTCGTGCTGACGCCGTGGCAGGTGCTGCTGTACCGGCAGGCCTTCCGCGCAAATCTGCCGCAGCCGCTGCTGGACGCGGCACGGCTGGACGGTGCGGGGGAGTGGCGGATCTACCGATCACTCGTCCTGCCGCTCTCCGCACCGGCGGTTGCGGCGGTTTGCCTGTTCGTTGCGGTCGGCTATTATGACGATTGGATCAATCCGCTGTACTATATCACGGATACGCGCCTGTATAACCTGCAAATCCTGACGAATACGGTGATCCACTACTGGCGGGGGATAAGCTCCTGGAGCGCGGCGCCAACGTTTCCGCCGATACCGGGACTTCCGTTCAGCGCAGCGCTGAGCGTCCTGTTACTGCTGCCCTACTGCTTCCTGCTCCCGGTTTTTTCCCGCATTTGTACCCGTGCCATCCGGCTCGGGGTGGTAAAACTTGACAGGAGGTGCGCTTATGCGACGGTATTCGTCTGAGCGTCCGTTTCAACTCGTGGCGATTGTGCTTCTGTCTGTGTGCGCGCTTTTGGCTGCGCTGCCGTTTCTACTCGTTTTGCTATGCTCCTTCGCGGAAGAAGGGGAGTTGTTACAGCATGGCTATCGGTTTGTAATCTGGAAATGGAGCACATATGCCTATCGCTACCTGTTCCGCTATCAGGGGTGGCAGGTGCTGCGCGCCTATGGCGTGACAGTGATTGCAATGGCGTGCGGCACGGCGCTGCATCTTTTGCTTGCGCCGCTGCTTGCATGGCCACTCGCGCGACGGGATTTCCGGCGCGGGCGGGCTATGACGGCGCTCGTTGTCTTCCCGCTCGCGCTCTCGGGCGGGACATTCCCGTGGTATATCGTGTGGACGCAGCTGTTCCATATCAAGAATACGATCTGGGCGCTGGTGCTGCCGAACCTCGTGCTGACGCCTTGGCAGATCCTGCTGTACCGGCAGTACTTCCGGGTGAATGTGTCGCGGGAGTTTGTGCGCGCCGCGCAGCTGGACGGCGCGGGGGAATGGGCGGTCTATTGGAAGATTGCGCTGCCGGCGGCCGCGCCGGTGCTGGCCACAGTCGGTTTGCTGGTTGCGCTCAGCTACTGCGGCGACTGGTTCAACGGACTGTATTACATCACGGATAGGCACCTGTTCAATTTTCAGAGCTGGCTTTTTTGGGAGGCATTTCGGATTGAGCCGCTGGTTAGCTTGAGCGCTCCGCCGGAGCCGGGGAGTATCTACGATAGACCAAAAACCGCACTGCGCATGGCAAAATGCGTACTTGGGATGTTGCCATTTCTCCTGCTACTCCCTGCCTTCTCCCGCGCGTACACGCGGGTGATCCGGCTGGGGACGGTGAAGACGTGAATGGGGGGGCGCGGATGCGGCGATATCGATCGGAACGTCCGTTTCAGGCGGCTGTGATTTTGACTTTAACCATCTGCGCGCTTGCGGCGGTACTGCCGTTTGTGCTGGTGGTTCTGGCCTCGTTTACGGATGAGGAGGCGCTTCTCGAGCATGGCTTCCGCTTCTTCCCGCGCAAGTGGAGCACCTATGCCTATCGCTATCTGTTCCGCTATCATGGGTGGAAAGTCCTGCACTTCTATGGCGTGTCGTTTCTGGTGGTGCTGCTTGGCACAGCGCTGCATCTGCTGATCGCTCCCATGCTTGCATGGCCGTTGGCCCGGCCG
>CAZYZQ010000018.1:4816-25467 GCA_964652075.1 uncultured Oscillospiraceae bacterium | reverse complement strand
GCATTCTTGCGGGCGTCGCGGCATGCCTTGCAGCGCTGCGGCTCATTCTGGAAGCCCCGCTCTGCGTAGAACTCCTGCTCACCAGCGGTGAACACGAACTCGTTGCCACACTCTTTGCAGATTAAAGTCTTGTCTTCGTACATTTGGTTTCCCTCTCTTTAGAAAGTGTTTTCCCCCGGCGAAAAAATCATCAAACAGTTGCTGGTCTGAACGCTGGGCTTTGAATATTGCGAACGGCTGCGCCGTTTACGCCATAGATGGATGTGATGCAGCAAAGTCCGATGGTCGGGGACACCCCCAAGAGCTTCGTGAATCACGATAGGCCTATTATAGCCGCGAAACCCCGATTTGTCAATCCTTTATAGAAATCTTTTTTCTTTGCGTCTTACTTTTTGACGTTTTCGACAACTTTAGCCACGGCCGCCGCCGTCTCACGCGCGAGCTGCTCGCTTCCGGCCTCGACCATGACACGGATCAGCGCCTCTGTGCCGGAGGCACGAACTAAGATACGGCCGTCGCCATGCAGCGCGGCCTCGTGCGCGGCGATGGCTTCTTTGAGTCTGGGGTCGTTCAAAATGCGCTGCTTTTCGCTTTTCTCAGCAGGAGCAGCAATGTTTACCAAAGTCTGCGGATAGGTTGTCACCTCAGCCGCCAACTCGCTTGCCGGCAGGCCCGTCTTGCAGAGGATCCGCAAAAATTGCAGCGCGGTCAGCTGGCCGTCGCCGGTCGTCATATGCTCAAGGAAGATCGTATGTCCGGACTGCTCGCCGCCGAGCACCAGCCCCTCCTTCTGCATCAGCTCCAGCACATTCCGGTCGCCGACGTCGGCGCAGGGCATATACAGGCCGTTCTCCTCCGCGTACTTGTGCAGGCCAAGGTTCGACATGACCGTCGCGACAAAGCCGTCGTGCGGGAGTTTGCCCTCCTCGCGCAGCGCCTTGGCGCAGATGGCCATGATGTGGTCGCCGTCGATCACATTGCCCTGCTCATCAACAGCCAGACAGCGGTCGGCGTCGCCGTCGAAGGCGATGCCGAGGTCGTAGCAGCCCTGCTTCACCTGCTTCTGCAGGCGTGCCAGATGCGTCGAACCGCAGCCGTCGTTGATATTGACACCGTTCGGCCGGTCGGACAGGTAGGTCACGTCCAGATTAAAGCGGCTGAAAATACGCTGCGCCGTGTAGCTCGCCGCGCCGTTTGCGCAGTCGATCACGATGCGCAGGTCGTGCAGATCGCCCGCCGTATCCACCAGATGGCGGATATAGTTCTCAACAAGGAAAAGGGATTCCGTGACGCGGCCAAGCTCGCCGTGCGTCTTGTGCGGCAGCGGCTCCTCGGAGAGGATCAGCGACTCGATCTTTGCCTCCAGCTCGTCGTTCAGCTTGAAGCCCTCCCGCGAGAAGAATTTGATACCGTTGTGCTCATAGGGGTTGTGCGACGCGGAGATCACGATGCCCGCGTCAGCGCCGCTGGAGGTTGTCAGATAGGCAACCGCCGGGGTCGGCACATAGTTGAGCCGCACGGCGTCGCCGCCGCAGCAGCAGATACCGGCGATCAGTGCCGCCTCCAGCATATCGGACGAAATTCTCGTGTCCTTTCCGATAAAGAAGACCGGTTTTCCCTCCGGCTTCTGGAACGCGGTCGCTGCGGCCTGGCCGATCCGGAAGGCCAGCTCCGCCGTTAGATTTTCATTGACAACACCGCGAATGCCGTCGGTGCCAAACAAAGCGCCCATACAAATTTCCTCCTGTCAGATATCAAGCTGCTGTTGGCCGCCCAGCTCGCCGGGGGCCGTCAAGTGTAGGTGATCGTATGCCAACTTCGTGACGCAGCGGCCGCGCGGCGTGCGCGTCAGAAAGCCGATCTGCATCAGGTACGGCTCGTAGACGTCCTCGAGTGTGACGCTCTCCTCGCCGATGGTGGCGGCAAGCGTCTCTAGGCCGACCGGGCCGCCGTGATAGTGTTCAATAATGGTGCGAAGCATCCCGCGGTCGACCGCGTCAAGGCCGAGCTTGTCGATCTCCAGGCGCGTGAGCGCCTCGTCGGCAACGGCGCGGGTGATCTCGCCGGCGGCAAGCACCTGCGCGTAGTCGCGCACGCGGCGGAGCAGCCGGTTGGCAACGCGCGGCGTGCCGCGGCTGCGCGACGCGATCTCCTGCGCGCCCGCGTCGTCGATCGGCGTGGAAAGCAGCGCGGCCGAGCGGCGGACAATCTGCGCCAGCTCCTCCGTCGTATACAGCTCCAGCCGGAGCGAGACGCCGAAGCGGTCGCGCAGCGGCTTGGTGAGCTGGCCCGCGCGGGTCGTCGCGCCGATCAGGGTAAAGCGCGGCAGGTCGAGCCGGATGGAGTTGGCCGACGGACCTTTGCCAATGATGATGTCGATGGCAAAGTCCTCCATCGCCGGGTAGAGGATCTCCTCGATGCTGCGGTTTAAGCGGTGGATCTCGTCGATAAACAGGATATCGCCCGGGGCGAGGTTGGTCAGAAGCGCGGCAAGATCGCCCGCCTTTTCAATCGCCGGGCCGGAGGTCGTGCGCATATTGACGCCCATCTCCGTTGCAATCACGCCCGCGAGCGTCGTCTTGCCGAGGCCCGGCGGGCCGTAGAGCAGCACATGATCCAGCGGCTCCGTGCGCCGCCGCGCCGCTTCGATGTAGATCTCGAGATTTCCCTTCGCCTTTTCCTGCCCGATGTACTCCCGGAGCGTTTTGGGGCGCAGGGAATACTCCGCCTCGTCCTGCGGGGTGCGGGTCGGCGTGACAAGGGACGCAGTCTCTTCAAATTCATCCGAAAAGTCGATACTCACGCGGCCGCCTCCTTATTTCATCACCATGGCGCGCAGCGCCTGCCGCACGATCTCTTCTGTGGTCAGGTGATCGACGTCCATGCCCTTCAGGCTCTGGGCGATCTCCTGCCCGGAGTAGCCCAGCGCAGCGAGTGCCTGCGCCGCCTCGGCCCCCGCGCTGCCCTGCTGCGGGACGGCGGCGGCCGCATCATTCATCTCTATGCTGAAGCTCTGTCCGGAGAGCTTTTCCCGCAGCTCCAGCAAAATGCGCTGCGCAATCTTTTTGCCGATGCCCGGCGCGGCGGTCAGCGGCTTCTCGTCCTGCATCAGGACTGCCATCTGGAACGCCTGCGGCGTGTTGGCAGAAAGGATGGCCAGCGCCGCCTTCGGCCCGACACCGGAGACGCTGAGCAGCAGCTCAAAGCAGTGCTTTTCGTCCTTTGTCGAAAAGCCGAAGATATCCACCGCGTCTTCCCGGATATTGACATAGGTATAGAGCAGGGCGCGCTGTCCGATTTTCAGCTTCGCCTGCGTATATGCTGTTGTTTGGACACGGTAGCCCACACCGCCGCAGTCGACCACTGCGAGGTTCGGCTCCAGCACGGCAATCTCGCCGTTCAGATAGTAATACATAATCTCACCTGAAATCCTGTCCCAATAGCGATGTTGCGGAACGGGCGTGGCACAGGGCGATGGCCACGGCATCCGCCGCATCGTCCGGCCTCGGAAGCTCCGACAGATGCAGCAGACGCTTTGTCATGTCCATCACCTGCTTTTTCGTCGCCTTTCCATAGCCGACAACCGCCTGTTTGACCTGCATGGGTGTGTAGCCCGTGACGGGCAGATTGTGCTGCGCGCACGAGAGCAGGATCACGCCGCGCGCCTGCGCGACGCCAATGCCGGTTGTGACGTTGTGGCCCCAATACAGCTCTTCCATCGCAACCGCGTCGGGGCGAAGCGTTTCGAGCAGCTCGTTCATATCTGTATAGATGATCGCCAGACGCTGGGGGAAGTCCATCCCCGGCGGCGTCGTAATGGCGCCGAAGCGCAGCGCCTGAAACGCCCCGCGCTCGGCATGCAGCAGGCCGAAGCCGATCGTGCCGAAGCCGGGGTCGATGCCAAGCACACGCATCAGCCGGTGATCTGCCAGTAGCAGATATTGATGATGCCGAGCACCACAATGCCGAACAGCACCCATGCGAAAATGACCTGCCAGCGCGGGCGCGGCGTGTAGTGCGGCTTTTCTTCTTCCATCAGCTGCGGCGCGAGGTGCTCCGGCTCCTCCGGCGCCGCCGAATCGAATCTCTGCTCATCCGCCATGGGACGCGCCTCCTTCCCTGCGCACGCAGCGCAGTGGTTTTGGGAATGGGAAAACTGCATGAAAATCATAGCATATTTTTGACATTTTGAAAAGGCTCTTTTTTCAATTCTTCCGTTTACATTTGATATTCTTTGCGATATAATAGATCCATCTGAAGCCCAAAGGAAAGAAGGACTGGAACGAACATGAAAATCTTTGCAATCAATCCCGGCTCGACGTCCACAAAAATTGCGATGTTCGAGGACGACAACTGCATCTTCTCTAAAAACGTCGCGCACGATGCCGCCAAGCTGGCTGAGTTTAAGGACATCAGCGACCAGCTCCCCTACCGCCGTGACACCATCCTCTCGCTTCTGGCGGAGGCAGGCGTTTCGCTGGAGGGCACCGACGCATTTGTCGGCCGCGGCGGCGGCCTGATCGCCATGGAGGGCGGCGTGTATGAGGTCGACGATCTGATCCTCGACCACGCCCGGCGCGGCGCAAACGGCGTTGTGCATCCGGCGCAGCTTGGCTCGCAGCTGGCCAACGAGTTTGCGAAGCAGTACGGCGCGCGCGCGTTCGTCGTCAACCCGCCTGACGTCGACGAGATGCAGGAGGTCGCTCGCATGACCGGCATCAAGGGCGTCAACCGCACCATTCATCTGCACTCTCTGAACCTGAAGGAGACGGCCATCCGCCACGCGGCCTCCATGGGCAAAACATATGAGGAGTGCAACTTCATCGTCTGCCACATCGGCGGCGGCATCTCCGTCTCCGCGCACCGCAACGGCAAGATGATCGACGGCTACGACATCGTCGGCGGCGAAGGCCCGATGGCGCCGACCCGCTGCGGCAGCGTGCCGGTTGCGGACCTTCTGCGCTACATGAAGGACAAGGACCCGAAGGAGGTCAAGGCGCTGCTCACAAAGACCGGCGGCTTTGTCAGCCATCTGGGCATCTCCGACGCAATCGAGCTGACCACCCGCGCTGCAAACGGCGACAAGTACGCTGAGATGGTCTGGAATGCGATGATCTATCAGATTTGCAAGTGCATCGGCTCCATGGCCGCCGTGCTGCACGGCAAGATCGACGGCATCCTGCTCGGCGGCGGCATGGTGCACAACAAGGACCTCGTCGCGCAGATCAAGGAAGCCTGCGAGTGGATGGCACCCGTCTCCGCCTACCCGGGCGAATTCGAGATGGAGGCCATGGCCGCCGGCGCAATCCGCGTCCTGACCGGCAAGGAGCAGACAAAGACCTACACCGGCAAGCCGATCTGGTCGAAGTTCAGCTTTGAGGATTAAGTAAAATAACAGACGCCAGCCCCCGGCTCCTTGTGGAACCGGGGGCTGGTGCTTTTTTATTTCTGCGCGTCGACCTGCGCCTGATAATTTGCAATGTAGCGGTCGATCCCGGCTGTTTCGAGCTTTTCGAGGAACTCCTGATAGCTCTCCTCGGTATAGAGGCCGACGTTGAAGGGGTTGCAATACTCGGACTGCAGCGCCGAGATCGCCGCAATCTCCTCCGTCAACTCACTGCCGCTGAATGCCATATTGACGTAGTAGGACAGCTTTGCCTTGTCGTTGTCCTCCTGCATCTGCTTCCGGTAGTCGGGATCCGTATCCCACGGCAGGATCAGGAAGGAGTTGCCGAAGATCTCACCGAAGTGGTAGGAGGTGTTGTCCGAGGAGATGCCCTCCGGATAGCGGGCCACGCCGCCGTCGTCCACATAATGCTCTCCCTCGACGCCAAAGGCAATCAGGTTCATGATCTCGGGGCTCTGGTAGATGTAGTTGAGGAAACGAACCGCCACTTCCGGCTCCTCTGCCGTGATCGGCACGCCCGCGCCCCACTTGACGATTGCACCGGCGCCCAGAACCGCGTCCGTAATCTTCACGGACATCATGGGGAAGCCGA
This sequence comes from uncultured Oscillospiraceae bacterium, assembly GCA_964652075.1. Classification (GTDB taxonomy): domain Bacteria; phylum Bacillota; class Clostridia; order Oscillospirales; family Oscillospiraceae; genus CAZYZQ01. The sequence continues at coordinate 19,468 of CAZYZQ010000018.1, read as the reverse complement.
TACGCGCGGTCTGCTGATCCGCAATACCGAGCTCGCCGGAGACAAAGTTGGCAATCTCCATGCCGTTTTTAATCAGCGTCTGGCTGGTTTCCTGTGTCATCAGAGAATCGGGGTAGATATAACCCAGCTCATTCCATCTCGCAACACGCTCAACGGTCTGGACGTATTCCTCTGTTGTATACAGGTTGGAGACATTCCCCGCATCGTCTGTCACAACAGCGTAGAGGCTGTCAATGAAGTCGTAGGCATAGCAGTCCGCGAACCGGTCCGCGCCAATCTGATAGCCCGCGCAGGTCATGACGTTGTTCTGGTAGCCCGCGATATAGAAATCGGTGTTGGCCTTGACCTGTGCAAATACTTCCTCCAGATCGGTAAACGATGTGGCATTTTCCACAGCCTCGACCGTTCCCAACTCCTCCATGACATCGCGGCGGACGTTGAAATACATGCTGGAATTCATGTTGCGCAGTGTTGGGATGCCGTAGACCGCGTCGCCGACGCTGAACGCGCCAAGATAGTCGCCGAGCAGTTCCACCAGCTCCTGCCCTTCCGTTTCCAGATAAGGCGCGATGTCCATCAGCTGGCCGGAGGACTGCAAAATGTTGTATGCTCCAGTCGCCAGTGGGCAGATTGTGCAGACATCGACCGTTTCGCCGCCTGCGATGGCCATGGACAGGCCCGTTGGATACTCCATGCCGGTCAGGAACGTGAAGTGCACGCGCACGCCGATCTCCGGCTCCAGAATCGCGTTGATGGCATCCTCTACCGTCTCAGCGTCATCCTGATTGGTGCCGCCCATCAGATAGACGTTAAGCTCCGCAATCTCTTCCGGTTCGTCTTCTTCCGGCTCCTCCGGTGTAGTAGCCTGCTCCGGCGCCGGCTCTTCCTGCGTTCCCTGTGTGAAATCCTGCGGCTGCCCGGCCGCTTCTTTCTCGTTGGCGCAGGCCGTCAGCATGACAAGCAGCATGGCCGCTGCCAGAAGCAATGCAATCATCTTTTTCATTTTATTTCCTCCTGTTTTCGGTTTGGATCCCGGGCGGAAGCGGAAGTGTTTTGATCTTTCCCCTTCCAGCCAGGTCGTCACTGTGAGCCGGATCCCAGCTCCAGCTTCTCTGTTCAAAGAGTGTCGGCGCATGGAAGTGCAGGAATTTCCACCTCCCGCCCTCCTTCAGAAACTCATGCGACCACATTCCGAATGCCGCGGAAAGCGTATAGGGCGGGTCCGGATTGCCGAAGACGCGGCCCAGCACCAGGAATCCAAGGCTCGGGAAGCAGCCCCATGCGTGGTCGCCACAGATCTCGATCAGCGGTACACCAATCTGCCCGCCGGTATGAAAAGAATCATAATCCGGAAACGCGTCGTTCATACTGTAGAATGTCGCGTTCATCAGGTTCTCTTTCCCGACGTTTGTGGGTCGAAACGGGGAAATCTGCGAGCTGACCTCGGGATCATCTGCAAAGCAGGGCGGGACAAGATCCCAGCGGCCCGTGCCAAGGATAAACATGTAAGAACCCATCAGGTTCTCCAATTCCAGAATGTCGTCAGCCAGCATCCAAGTTCCCTCCTTCCGGCAGACAGGCCGTGCGGTCAAAGCTGCCAATCTGCCACGGCTCCAATGCCGCAACCGTGACCCAGCGCAACGCGGCGCACTGCCACCGCTCATCGCGGCGCACAAGTTCCACATACCAGCGGCCCCAGCGCGGGCGTCCGGTCTGGTCATCCGCCTGTATTGCAAAAGCGGCCCAGCTTGCGCTGGCACGGTCCCCGTTCACATCAATGATCCGGGAGGTTCCAAGGCAGAGCCACGGCTTCTGTGCCGGCGCCAGCTTTTGCACCGTCTGTGCCGCAGGCTGTGCGGAAGCATCGCCAATCTGCAGCGTTGCATCCGGTGTGAAAAAGCTGACGGCCTGTGATTCCCGCCCGGCGGCACAGCGCTGTAAAAATGCGCCAAACGCCTTTTCGATACTCAGTGTATCCTTTGCGTTCTGACTCTCCTCTCCCGTTGTGCGCAGCTCATGCAGCCGCTGCGGCGGCTGCGGCCAGAGATGCGACTGTTTGGCGGAGAGCGCGTTGTTCTCCTCTGGGCGGAACGGCACAGGCTTTGTCCCCAGCACGGGCCGCCAGCGCAGCTGCTCAATCCGCCAGACGCCGTTTGTCACCCTGCACCTGCTCTCATAGAAACCAAGCCGGTAGCACAACTGCTGCGGCGTGTCCTCTGAGACATGCGGGCCGAAGGTCAGAAACGTTGCATGGGCTGTCTGCCCGTCCTGCGCAACCTGAATGACCGGTGTGGTCGGCAGGTCGCCGCGCAGGAAGCCTCCTGCCTGCTCTGTGCGCGCAAGCAGCGAATGGTAGTAGGTATTCACCGCTTGAAATCCTACTGCTGCCGGATCCGGCGCAAGCCGGACTGTCGTGTTGTCCGTCTGCGCAAACAGGCGCGACGGGATCTGCGGGTATTGGCGCGCCATCTCCATCAGCCGCAGGCGGCTATGTAGCATCTGAATCGCCAAGACATCATTGACACGCATGGCATCACACTCCTTTTGTATGATTCGTCTAATTCCCGCAGTTCGGTATATTGCTACAAAATCAAGTAAATTTTTTGTGTATTTTGCCGTATTGACTGCTGTTCCTGCGTGTTTTAGACTTTCTGTTGCTATTATAATATAGGCTTATTTTGCTGTCATCATATGCAGCGCATGAGAAAGCGGGTTGATTTTGTATGGAAAATACAGCTCTAGGGGCCGCTTTGGCCCGTGTCTTTCTGGAGAGCGAAGACGGCGCTTCGTTCTGTGCGTCCGCAGCCGAGCTGGTAGGAAGTCCTCTGGCTGTCTATTCGCCGTCACATCAGCTTCTCTGGCGTACCGATGCCTGTGAAGCAGTACTGGAACTGCCCATCCGGCGCAGTGGAAAGATTGTGGGGCATTTGGCTGCGGGCGCACCCGTGCCGGACACGGCGCTCATGGCGCAGGCTGCCGCCTATCTTGCAAAGCTGCCGGAATTTCAGGATGCACCACCTTCTCAGGAACAGATTGTTGCAGCGGCCATGACAGAGCTTCTGACCGGTTCCGATCCGAAGCAGCTACATTCCATCCGCATCCGGATCGGCCTGGAGACGTTTGCACAGGACGGCTGTTATTTCAATTGCTGGCTTCTGAATGTGCATCCGTCCGGCGCACCGGACGCGCTGCTCGCCGCGCTGCGGAAGCTGCTGCCGGGCCATATTCTCTGCTCCTACCGCAATATGATTTTGCTCCTGCTCACCAGCGCAGGCAGCACGCCGCTCCCCGCGAAGCAGTGGGATTCCCTCTGTGCCGTTATTCAGGACGCAGGCGCAATCGCCTGTTGCAGCGATTCCTTTTTTGAGCCGTTCCACGACTTCCGTTTGCAGCAGCATCTGAATCGGAATGAGGAGGCCATCTACTTTGCCCGGCGCGCCGGAACTTCAAGCGGAATCATCTTCTACGACAGCTACAAATTTCCAGCACTGCTCTATGCCGCGCTGGACGCCGCGCCGAATATGGACAATATGCAGTTCGTCTCTGTCAAAATCCGGCGGTTGATGGAGTATGATGAGGCAAACGGCACGGAGTTTCTTGCGACGCTGTACCACTTCTTAAGCCTGAATCTCAGCTATGCGCATACAGCGGAACGGATGTTTGTACATCGCAACACCGTGGTCTATCGCATTGCGCAGCTGTCCGAGCGATTCCAGATCCATCTGGACGACCCGGAGGAACGGTTTGTTCTGCTGCTTTCCTGCAGGATTATCCAAATGCTGGAGCGTAAGCCGCGCAGCAGCGGAAGCCAGATGCCGACAGCCAGTCCGGCCCCGCCGCCGGCGTTCTATCAGAAATAGAAAAAAGCTCCGATCCCGGATGGGATCGGAGCATATTTTTCTTTCAGAGGATTCTCCCGATGCGTTCAACGGCCTCTTTTGTGGCTTCGGCGGTGCCGAAGGCGGTGACGCGGATGTAGCCTTCGCCGCTGGGGCCGAAGCCTGCGCCGGGCGTTGTAACGACGTTTGCCTCGTGCAGCAGGCGGTCGAAGAAGTCCCACGAGGATGCGCCGTCCGGCGTTTTGAACCAGACATAGGGCGAGTTCACGCCGCCGTAGACGGCAAGGCCCGCCTGCGACAGGCCCTCACGAATGGTGCGGGCGTTTTGCAGGTAGAAGTCGATGACCTCGCGCACCTGCTTTTGCCCCTCCGGCGTATAGACGGCTTCCGCGCCGCGCTGGACGATATAGGGGACGCCGTTGAACTTCGTCGACTGGCGGCGTGCCCACATGTCGCGCAGGCTCTGGCCGCCGCGCGTGAGCGCCTTCGGCACAACGGTGTAGGCGCAGCGCGTGCCGGTAAAGCCCGCGGTCTTGGAGAAGCTGCGGAACTCAATGGCGCAGGTCTCGGCGCCGGGGATCTCATAGATGGTATGCGGCACCTCCGGCTCCGTGATAAACGCCTCATATGCAGAGTCGAACAGCAGAATGGCGCCGGCCCTGTTGGCGTAATCCACCCACTCGCGCAGCTGCGCGCGGGTGGCAGTTGTCCCGGTGGGGTTATTCGGGAAGCAGAGATAGATCAGGTCTGCGCGGCCGGTGGGGAGCGCCGGCAGGAAGCCGTTCTCCGCCGTCACCGGCATATAGACGATGTTCGTCCAGCGGCCGCCCTGCACATCATACTCCCCGGCGCGGCCTGCCATGGCGTTCGTATCGACATAGACCGGATAGACCGGGTCGCAAACGGCGACGATATTGTCCTGCCCAAACAGGTCGCCGATATTGCCGCAGTCGGATTTTGCGCCGTCGGAGATAAAGATCTCGTCCGCTGTGATCTGCGCACCGCGCGCGGCGTAGTCGTGCTGCGCGATGGCTTCGCGCAGGAAGGCATAGCCGTGATCCGGGCCGTAGCCCTGGAAGGTTTCGGCGCGGCCCATCTCGTCGACGGCGCGGTGCATGGCACCAATAACGGCCGGGACGAGGGGACGTGTCACATCACCGATGCCGAGCCGGATCAGCTTTGCGTCCGGGTTCTGCCCCTGATAGGCCGCGACGCGGCGGGCGATCTCGGAGAAGAGGTAGCTGCCGGGCAGTTTCTGAAAGTTTTCGTTGAGCTTGACCATTGATTTCATTCCTTCGTTTTGCGATTTAAATTGCGATCATCATAGCACGTTTTACGCGGCACGTCAATCACGGGAAGCCGGGACGCAGGCTGCGCCCCGGCTTTGTATGTTTTGTATGTTATTTATTCGACGTCCTGCAGCGCGTCGTAGCCCTCTTCGCCGGTACGAACCTTGACGACGTTCTCCACGTTGTAGACAAAGATCTTGCCGTCGCCGATGTGGCCGGTGTAGAGCACCTTCTTTGCCGTCTCGATCACTGTGCGGACGGGCACCTTGCTGATGACGACGTCCACCTGGATCTTCGGCAGCAGGCTCGGCTCCACGGCGACGCCGCGGTAGAACTCCTGCTTGCCCTTCTGCACGCCGCAGCCCATGACATGCGAGACGGTCATACCGGTGATGCCGATCTCCATCATGGCGTTCTTCAGCGGTTCGAGCATCCGCTCCTTGCAGACGATCTCGACCTTGGTCAGCTTCTGTCCGCCGGCCGGCGTGTCGTCGAGGCGCGGCATCTGCCGCACTTCAACCGCTTCCGCCACCGGAACCGTGCCGGTCACGGCGACCGGTGCGTCATACATAACTGTCTCCGGCTGCATGCCGAACCCGGCATAGGCGGACTCAAGGCCATGCTCCATCTTGTCGAGGCCATCAATCTCCTCCTGCTCGGACACGCGCAGGCCAAAGATCGCTTTAATGGCAAGGAAGGTCAGGGTGATGGCAACCGCCGTGAAGGCGATGATGGCGAGCATGCCCAAAACCTGCAGGCCAAGCTGGCGGAAGCCGCCGCCGTAGAACAGGCCCTTGGCCGCGATCTGGTTCGCGCCGTAGGTCACGCCGTCGCCAACACCTCTGGCGAAGGCGGGGGCTGTGTCGGTTGCGAACAGGCCGACGGCAATCGTGCCCCAGATGCCGTTCATGCAGTGGACGACAACCGCGCCGACCGGGTCGTCAACGTGCAGCTTGTGGTCGAGCAGCCACACGCCGAAGACCACCAGCACGCCCGCGACCGCGCCAATGATGATGGCACCGGTCGCATCCGTCACGTCGCAGGGGGCAGTGATGGCCACGAGGCCGGCCAGCGACGCGTTCAGGCACATGGAGACGTCGGGCTTGCCGTACTTGAGCCAGGTAAAGATCATGCAAACGACCGTGGCGACGGCCGGGGCAATAGTCGTGGTGACGAAGATGGAGCCAAGCTCCGCAACGGACGTGGCCGCGGCGCCGTTGAAGCCGTACCAGCCGAGCCAGAGGATGAACACACCGAGACAGCCGATCGGCAGGTTGTGGCCCGGGAAGGCGTTGACCTTTTCGACCTTGCCGTTCTTGCCGCGCTTGAACTTGCCGATGCGGGGGCCGACCATCTTCGCGCCGATCAGTGCGCAGACGCCGCCGACCATATGGATGCAGGCGGAGCCGGCAAAATCGTGGAACCCGAGCTGCGCCAGCCAGCCGCCGCCCCAGACCCAGTGCGCCTCGATCGGATAGATCAGCGCCGAGATGACGGCGGAGTAGACGCAGTAGCTGAGGAACTTCGTGCGCTCCGCCATCGCGCCGGAGACGATCGTTGCGGTCGTCGCGCAGAACACGAGGTTGAAGACGAAGTTCGACCAGTCAAAGCTCTCGTATGCCGTGAAAATGTCAAAGCCGGGTTTGCCGATGAGGCCGATCAGGTCTTCGCCCAGCAGCAGGCTGAAGCCGATCACAATGAACATGACGGTACCGATGCAGAAGTCCATCAGGTTCTTCATCAGGATGTTGCCGGCGTTCTTGGCTCTTGTAAAGCCCGTTTCCACCATGGCGAAGCCGGCCTGCATCCAGAACACCAGCGCCGCGCCGATCAGGAACCATACGCCAAATACCAATTCTTCCATGTCTCTTCCTTCCTTTCCTGTCCCTCCAAAAAAAGCGGCAGCAAGGGTGCTGCGGAATCAGCGCCCTTGCTGCCGTTCTGTTTGTCTGGAATGGGACTGTTTCATGTCTCAAAGAACGCCGGCGGAATGATGCTTTCCGGATCATCCAGAAGCCGCCGGGCCGCATCGACCATCCGGCTGCCGGTGTCCATGCTGTAGCGCTGCAAAAACCGGTGCGCCTGCGCCTCGGTCATGAAGCAGCGCTCCATCAGAAGCGCCTTGGCCTGTGTGATCAGTGCGCGCTCCTCGTCGGTGCGCTTTGGGACATGTGCGCCGTCGTTGTGGCGACGCAATAATGATTGTACCGCCGCGATCAGATCACTGCCGCGGACGGGTGCGGAGAGTGTTTCCAGCTCGGGCTCCGTCAGCTGATCGAGCTGCTCCTGTGCGGCAAGCACCAGCATTGCGCATCTGGCCGGAAGCTGGCGACGCAGCTGCTCGCATCCCATATCCGGTAAGCTTACTCCACAGATCACAAGATCCGCCTCCAGTGCCGCGGCCTGCGTCAGCGTTTCGCCGCCGGTTGCACAGGCCGTCGCCCCGAGCCTGGAAGAAGCGAACAGTTCCAGAAGACGCCTGCGCGTCTTCTCTCCGTCAAATGCAAGAATGATTCGCTCCATCCTCCATCCCTCCTCCTGGGAAAAAACAGGGACGTTCCGCTTGGAACGCCCTTGTTCTTGGTGCTATGATAGCAGGTATCGTCGAAATTGTCAATCCGAAATTGCAGCTTTTTTTATTCTTGTTGCATTTTTCCGAAATGTGTATCGATTTTTTGCAGATATTTGTGTCATATTTGCAAGTTAATATGCTATATCTTGCATTTTCAGACACGAAGTCGCTTTCCAAACCGCCAAATTGCACAAAGCGCAAAAACCAGCGTATAGCCCAACACCCAGAGCAGGTGCGGCAGGACAGGCTCGCCGGAGAGCACACAGGCCACGGCCAGCACCGCGTGGGAGAACGGCAGAAGCTCGCAGACCGTTTGGAACGCGCCGCCAATCATGTCCAGGCTGAACCAGACGCCGCTGAGCCACATGGAGACATTGATGAGGATCGTCCCGACTCCGCCGACCTGCTGTGGCTGGAGCAGCGCGCCGAGCAGCAGGCCGATGCTGATGTAGAGCGCGGCCACCACCGCCGTCACCGCGACCGCGGGCAGCAGCCGCCATGAGAGCGGCAGGCCGAAGGCGCAGGCGAGGCCGAGGCAGACAGCGCCCTGCACGGCAGCCAGCGGGAACATGGGCAGCGCATAGCCGAGCAGATAATCGAAGCTACGCAGCGGCGTGGCGCGCAGGCGCATCAGGAATGCGCCGGTGCGATCCGTCGCCATGAGCTGCGCCAAAAACAGCGTCAGGAACGACAGCCCAAAAACCGCCATACCGGGCGCAAAGATCTCCACGGCAAACAGCTCCGGCGGCATGGACTGGATGCTTGCGCGCAGGAACTGCATCATCAGGAGCAGCACAACCGGGAACCCCAGCCCGAGCAGCACGCTCAGCGGGTCGCGCACCAGCTCCTTCCAGTTCCGACCGAAAAAGGCCCTCATGCTTCACTCTCCCCTTCCGTCAGGCGCAAAAACGCGTCTTCCAGCGTTTTGCAGCCGGTCTGCGCCCTGATTTCATCGATGGTACCGATGGTTTTCAGCGTTCCGGCGCTCAGGATTGCGGCGCGATCGGCCAGCGCCTCCACCTCTTCCAGATAGTGTGTTGTCAGGATGACGGTACAGTGCTGCCTGATCTGCACAATATGCCGCCAGAGGTCGCGGCGGGCGCGCACATCCAGCCCCAGCGTCGGCTCGTCGAGGAACAGCACCTGCGGCTCCGAGATCATCGCCATTGCGATGGAGAGGCGGCGCTGCATGCCGCCCGAAAGCGTCCGGCTGCGCGCCCTTGCGCAGTCCGTGAGCTGAAACCGCTCCAGCATCTGCCCGGCACGCGTACGCGCATCCGGGACTCCGTACAGCCGCGCCATCAGTTCGAGGTTCTCACGCACCGAGAGCTTGGGCGCGATGGCCGTCTCCTGCGGCGAAACGCCGACAAGGTGCTTTACGCTTTGCAGCTCCGCCGTCACGCTGTGGCCGAAGACAAACGCGTCGCCGGAGGTGGGGCGCAGCTGGCCGCAGAGCATCTTGATCGTCGTTGTCTTTCCCGCGCCGTTCTGCCCGAGCAGGGCAAACACCTCGCCGGGGTGGACCGTCAGGCACAGCCCGTCGACCGCTTTGCAGCTGCCGTAGTGCTTCGTCAGGCTGCGCAGCTCCAATGCCTCCATCTACCGCTCCCCTTTTCCGTGCAGCGCGTCCAGAATCTGGGTCGCAAACGCGCTGTAGTCCTTTGCGCTGACAATGGCGATGCCGCGCTCCCGGTCGCCGAGCAGCAGCAGCGTGTCGCCCGGCGCGATGCCGAACACGTCACGCGCCTCCTTCGGGATGACAATCTGCCCCTTCTCACCGACTCTGGCAGTCCAGAGATATTTTCCTTCCGGCTTTTCCAAGTCGCATTCCTCCTATTTGTAGGTTTTTTCCCACTTATTATACCATACGTTTTTTTCCTGTCAATACTTGCGCCCCGCCCTGTACTCTGTTATACTGAAGAAAACTGTCGATTTACAGTGTAAAATTCCGGAGGGAGCATCTATGAACCGTTATCCATGGCTGGAAAACTATCTGCTCGCAAAGCCCGGCGCGCAGCAGGACTACAAGATGGAATGGGGCTGGCTGCGCTACCGCGTGGGCGAAAAAATGTACGCCGCCACCTGCCGGCCCGGGCCTGAGCATACGGACTATGACTGCCGGGAGCTGATTAATCTCAAATGCGATCCCGCCCGCGCCGCGCTGCTGCGCGAGGAATTCCCGGATATCATCCCGGGCTTTTACTGTGACAAACGCACATGGATCTCCGTCTTTCTGGACGGCGCAGTCCCGGACGAGGTGCTGCGCGAGCTGTGCGACAGCTCGTACGCGCTGGTGTTCGGGAAGCTCACAAAGAAGCTGCAGCGCGAGATCCTGGAAAACGGTTGAGCTTCTGTGGGAAACCGCCGCGTCTTCCCGTTCTTTTCGCTGTTTTTATATTGCGTTCTCTGTGTAAAAATGATAGAATTGGAAGTAGTTATCATTCTGTAAATTTGATCCCCATGAACATATAGGAGGTTGTTTCTATGGAAGTGCAAACCAAGCTGACCCGCTGCCCGAACGGGCATTATTACAATGCGGCGCTCCATCAGCGCTGCCCGGTCTGTGCAGGCGCGCAGCAGGGCTACGGCGCGCCCGCCGGGAATTTCCCGCAGACCATGGCCCCCAATCAGGCGTCGATGCAGCCGCCTGTGGCGCCGCCTCCGATGCCCGCCCCCGCCGGGAACTTCCCGCAGACCATGGCGCCCGGGCAGGCCAACCTGACGCCGCCCGCGCCGGGCTACAACGCGCCCAATCTGAACAGCGGCGCGCCGGTCAACCCCTTCAGCGTCCCGACGCAGATCGGCGGCGCGCAGGCCGAGGGCGAAGCGGCGGCCGAGCCGGTCGTCGGCTGGCTCGTCTGCACGGAGGGCGCGCTGCGCGGCACGGATTTCCGCATCCACGCGGGCTACAACTACATCGGCCGGGAGAGCGGCGATATCCATATCCGCGGCGACCAGCAGGTCTCCCGCCAGAACCACGCGATGGTCGCGTTTGACAGCGACGACTGCCTGTTTTACGTTGGCCCGGCCTCCGGCCGGAACCTCATCCGGCTCAACGGCAAGCCGGTCTTGACGGCAGTGGAGCTGCACCGCAACGATGTCATCACCATCGGCTCGACAAAGCTGCTGTTCATCCCGCTCTGTGGTGAGGACTTCCGGTGGACAGAGGAAACCGACAATGCGTGAGCTTCTTCTCACCGCCGGCGCGGAGGAAGGGCAGGACGGGCAGCCGGTCATTGCACCGGAGAACCCCGATATCGTGCTGCCCGCAGAGCCGCCCGGCGACACCCTGCCGCCCGCCGCGCCGGAGCAGCCGCAGGAGCCGCAAGAGCCTGCCGCCCCGGACGCGCCTGCCACAGACGATGAGCCGGGCGAAGAGACGCCCGGCAGCGAGCAGCAGCCGGACACCCAGCCGCAGACGCCGGACGAGGAGACGGAACCGGCCGCAGACGACGCGGAACCGGCAGAGAAGCCGGAAAATCTGGAACAGCTTTTTGAGGATATCCAGCAGGAGGCGCCCTCCGGCGGCATCCCGTGGGTTGGCATCGGCATCGGCGCAGGCGTCGCGGCGATTGTAATCGCATGTCTTGTCATCGTCCTGCTGCGGCGCAGGCGCGCAAACGCGCGCCCGAAGGCGCTTCCGCGCACGGTGGAGCTTTCCGCACCGGCCGCCTCGCATGTCGTGCCGAAGGCGGCCGCCGTCAGCGTGGGCAAGCTGCACGAGCAGGGCGCACGGGCCAGCCAGCAGGACTGCTTCTCTGTCTCGCCCGACGAGCTGCTGCCCACGCATGGCCTGCTGGCCGTTGTGGCCGACGGCATGGGCGGTCTGGCCGACGGCGACAAGGTGAGCCAGACTGCCGTCACGGCGTTTATGAACGGGTTCTACGCCGTGCAGGGCGAACCGCAACAGATCCTGCTGGCGCTGCTCGAACAGGCAAATCAAGCTGTGAACGACCTGCTCGGCCCGTCCGGCCTGCGCAAAAGCGGCTCGACGCTTGTGGCGGGCCTGATCCGGGACAAAAAGTTCTACTATGTCTCTGTCGGCGACAGCCGCATCTGCCTGTACCGCGACGGTGTGCTCCGTCAGCTCAACCGTGAGCACATCTATCGCAATGAACTGAACCTGCGCGCCGTCAACGGGGAGGAGTCCTTCCTCGCGGCGGCGCAGGACCCGACCGGCGGAGGGCTGACGAGCTTCCTCGGCATGGGGCGGCTGGCACATATCGATGTGCCGGCCCAACCCGAGTTGATCCGTCCCGGCGACAAATTTATCCTGATGAGCGACGGCGTGTATAACGCGCTGCCGGCGCAGGAGCTGGAGCATGCGCTCTCACTGGACGCGCCGCAGGCCGCGCAGGCTATCCGCGCCGCCGTGCAGGCCAAGGGCTACGCCAATCAGGACAACTATACCGCCGTCATCCTCTGCTGCGGGGATGCGGGCTGAGAGAAAGGAAGCAGTCTATGAAAAAGAGAATTTTGGCGATGCTGCTTGTATGCCTGATGGTCGCGTCGCTTTTGACCTGCGCGGTTGCAGCGGCAAACGGCGGAAAAATTGCGGCGGACAGCCGCAAAGGCGTGGTGCGCGTCATTGCGCTGCGGCCAGACGGGTACTACTCCCTCGGCACTGCGTTCGGCGTCGGCACCGCCGGGAAACAGACGGACATTTTTGTGACGAACCACCATGTGGTCAACGACGAGTATGACAATCCGGCCATCAATGTCTGGCTCCTGAAAAACAGCAACGCGTGGAACCCGGTAACGGGTCTGGACACCAGCCAGGCAATCCCCTGCACCGTCATCTATGACGAGGGCGCCTATCCGGACATGGCCATTTTACAGGCCGCCGAAAAGCCCTCCGACCGTGTGGCGCTGCCGCTGCTCGGCAACGAGAAATCGCTTGAGGTCGGCGACGCCGTCTACGCGCTCGGCTATCCCGCCTCCTCCGATGCGACGGAGGAGACTGTCTACGGCAGCGCCGTTGTGGGCGGTGTGGAGGACGTCACCGTCACAGACGGCCTTGTCTCGCGCTTCACCACCTCCCCCACCTTCGGCAACACCCGTCTGGTGCAGCACACGGCGCAGATCAACCACGGCAACTCCGGCGGCCCGCTGCTCGACCAGAACGGCGCGGTTGTCGGCATCAACACGTACGGTCTTGGCATGGATGCGACAACCGGCGACGACAACAGCTACTACTCCGTCCGGATCCAGTATGTCCTCGATGTGCTGGATGAGCTGGACATCCACTACGAAACCTACCGCGCCAAATCCGGCCTCGGCACCGGCGCGATCATCGCAATTGTCTCGGCCGTCGCGGTCGTGATCGTCGTCGCCGTTGTGGTGCTGCAAAAGAAAAAGCAGCCGGCGCATGCGCGGCAGCCGGTTTCCGCAAACGGCTACGCGCCCGCACAGGGCGGCGCGCAGGACAGCGGGCTGCGCATTCAGGCGCTCTCCGGCGTCTTCGCGGGCAAGCGCTTCTCCATTGCCGGGCAGGTGCGCATCGGGCGCGACCCGTCCCGCAACGATCTGGTCTACCCCGCCGAAACGCAGGGCATCAGCAGCGTCCACTGCGTGCTCACCTTCCAGAGCGGCCAGCTGTTCCTGACCGACGTCGGCTCTACATACGGCACCTTCCTCGGTACCGGCGCGCGCCTTGCACCGAGCCAGCCCGCGGCGCTGCGGATCGGCGACCGGTTCTTCCTCGGCTCTGAGCAGGAGATGTTCGTCATCACCGGCAGAGGGGGCTTGTAAGCATGGAATACTGTCCACACTGTATGCGTCCTGCGCAGGGCGACCGCTGCCCGCACTGCGGCGGCGACCTGCACTGGGCTGCCGCGCCGCAGCATCTGCCGGTCGGCACCATCCTGCAGGGGCACCGCTCCTACCAGATCGGCGCCATCCGCGGGCAGGGCGGCTTCGGCGTCACCTACATCGCGCTTGAGCTGGGCACCGGCCGCCGCGCCGCCGTCAAGGAGTATTTCCCCTCCAACAGCGCGTCGCGTGGCGAAGACCACCGGACGCTTGCGCCGCTCGCCGGCATGGAGGCGGCCTATCAGGCGGGGCTTGACAGCTTTTTGCAGGAGGCAAAGGTGCTCTCCACCGTCGAACAGCTGCCGTGCGTCGTCCACTTCTGGGACTACTTTCAGGCAAACGGCACGGCATACCTCGCCATGGAATATCTGGACGGCATGCCGCTGCACCAGAAGGTTGCGCGGGAGGGCCGAATCCCGGCACAGCCGCTGCTCCAGTGCCTGCAGCCCCTGCTGCGCGACCTGAGCGCGCTGCACCGCGCTGGGATCATCCACCGCGACATCAGCCCCGACAACATCATGTGGATGCCGGATGGGACGCTGAAGCTTCTGGATTTCGGCTGCGCCCGCTCCATGGCGGACAACGGCGGCATGCCTGTCCTGCTCAAGCACGGCTTTGCGCCGGTGGAGCAGTACCAGACGCTCGGGCAGGGGCCATGGACCGATCTGTACGCCCTGTCAGCCACCATCTATTACAGCATTACCGGAAAGATTCCGCCCTCCGCGCTGGACCGGCTCGAGGATGGCAACCTGACCCTGCCGTCGGCACTGGGCGCGCAGGTGACGCGGGAACAGGAGCAGGCCCTGCTGTGGGGCATGGCCGTCCAGCCGAACGAGCGCCCGCAGACCATCGACGCCTTTGCCCGGCGGCTCTACAGCGCGCCGGTAGTCCAGCAGGCCGCTCCGATCCCGAGCCAGCCTCCTGTTCCCGGCCCGGTGCCGGCACAGAAGCCGAAGAAGAAAACCGGCGCGATCATCGGCGGCGTTGCCGCGTGTGCGGCGGTCGTGGTGCTGGTTCTGGGACTCACGCTCGGCGGCGATAAAAAAGGTGAAAAATCCGCGCCGCCGGATGACACGCTGACGATGCAGCAGCCGGTCGTGAATCCGACGCCGTCCACGCCGGCACCGTCTGAGCCGGCGCC
>CAZYZQ010000018.1:0-4716 GCA_964652075.1 uncultured Oscillospiraceae bacterium | reverse complement strand
CTGCCACGCCGTCCAACAGCAGCGACGGGGTGACGGAGGACGGCTACTACTATACAATCTCCAACGGCGAGGCGACGCTCACCGGCTATGACGGGACGCTCAGCGGCTTTGTCAGTATGCCGGACGAGGTGGGGGACGACATTCCGATCACCGCGATCGGCGAGCAGGCCTTTGCCAATCAGTCGCAAATCGAGACGATTCTGATGCCGATTCATCTGACGCGGATCGAAGACGCCGCGTTCTTCGGATGCAGCTCGCTCACGCGCATCAGCTTCTACAGCAGCCCCACGGCAGAATACGAAACGTTTCTCGGCTGCGACCGGCTGCGCTGCCTGCTCTTTGAATCAGGAGACGAGCCACTCGGCAGATGGATGCTGCCCACAGCTGACTGCGAGATTTTTTACAAAGGCTCCGACCTCGGTCTAGGCATGGAAGAGACGCTCAAGTCTGCCAGTGTGGATGAGGACGGCGTCATCTATGGCGAAACAACAAATGGCCTGTCCGTCCTGCTTGACGTGCCGGGCGACATGACGAGTCTCGAGGCCGCGGACGGTACTTCGTGGGTCGCGCCCAATGCGTTCGACCGTATCACAGGCGAGCTGACCGTCTATATGTGCGACGAGATGACCTTCCCGTACGAGCTGTGGAACGCGGTGAATTGGAATCTGCGCTCCGACAGCGCGACGGCTCAGGGCCGTGCCTACAGCTGGCTGCTCTCATGCGTTCTGTCCGACCAGATCAACACGCAGCGTGACGAAAGCGGTATCGAGGAACGGGTCGAGCCGGCGCAAGTGCTGGTGGAGGTGTCCATGGAACGCGCACAGGAGCTGGCCGGGAGCGGCGAGTTGAGCTGGACGCGGCCGGACGGCACAAGCTGGGAATCGATCGTCTCAAATTACAGCTACAACTATGTCGGGACATGGCAGGATACGTTCAATGTGGACGAGGAGAACGTCACGGACGTGTTGCAGGAGGCTGCGAATGAGTACGCACCGAACAGCGGGGACGGCCTCTACACGCAGTGCGGCGCAGCGGTGGCACGCGGCAGCGACGGCAACTACTATCTGGCAGCGTTTCTCTTTGTGCCATAGGAAAAAATCCGGGGCAGGTCAGGAACCTGTCCCGGATTTCTATGCTCAGCCCAGCCAGATGAGCAGCCCCAGCGCAACAAGCACCGCCGCGCTGGCAAGGCCGGTGAGGACGGAATACTCCGTCTCATGGTTGCCGCAGATGGCGCAGTAAAGCTTCACTTGCGGGTTATAGAGGATTTCGACCTTCTGGTTTTTCGGCGGCTTTTTGCCGCCGAAAAAGGCCGCGTTGATACTGAGCGCCGTCTTCTCCTCCCCCTCCCATTGGAAGCGAAAGCGGTAGCGTGTCAGCTTCCGAAAGCCCGCCTGCGACGTCTCGAAGCCGTCGAAGCGCGCTGTCACCTTCGTCGCGCCGTGCCGGACGGCGGAGCGCGAGATCAGCTGCCACGCGCAGCTGACGAGGATCAGCAGTGCAACCAAACAGAGAATCACAAAAACAAACAAGGTTTCCCCTCCTGTGACCGGGATGCAAACGGCTCTGGCCTGCGCCAGAGCCGTTGCCGTTACCATTCCATATAAATCATATTTCTTTCCGGAGTTCCGGAAACTCAGCCAAGCGCCGGGAAGAGCATCAGCAGCACGGTTGCGACAACCGCGCCGATCAGCGTGAAGACGACGGACTGCATGAACATCGGCTTATACGCCTCTTTGTGCGTACAGCCGGTCAGGCCAAGCGTCAGAACAATCAGGCCGTTGAACGGCAGCGTCTCAAAGGTGGACGATGCAATTGCGCCGATACGCATGAGCGCGGGCGCTTTGTCGAGCACCTCGACCGGCGTATAGCCATGGCCGAGCATAATGTTCATGACCATCGGCATGGCGATCATCAGCGCAGCGGGAGGCGAAGACGTAATCGCAACCAGCACGCAGACCACAACCAGGCAGAGCAGCATCGGGTTCATCTGCAGGCCGCTCAGCTTGCCGACAATCATGCCGAACGCGGCGGTGGCGGTGATAACGCCGGCCAACGCGGCGGGGGTGATGACGGTCAGCAGCGCATTCGGGAACGAATTCGCACCCTGATTGAGCACATTGACAACGCGCTCACGCAGCGACATTTTATTCTTCTCCTTGTTGGGCAGATAGCGGCCCATCAGGACAAGCGCGGCAATGATGCCGAGGCCGAGGGCGATGGCGATCTGCTGCTCAAAGTGGAAGATCGCGGGCAGGACAGTGTAGACCGCGAAGACAACGATTAGCGGAACCAGTGCGACAAAGAAGTTCGGCTTCTTCGTCTCTGCGCTGACGTCCATCTTCTGGCAGGGACCCCACTCGAAGTGCTCGCCGTTGTGCTTGGCCTTCAGGATATAATTGACAAGCACGAAGTAGCCGCCAACGACAATGATGGCCGTGGAGATGATGCCGGGGATCAGCGCCGCGGCGGAACCGACATGGAAACCGGTTTGGCCCGCAACCTCTGTAAACGCGCTGCCTTCGCTGTAGACAGCGGACATAATGCCGGCCTGCGCCATGACGTTGTCGATCTGGGGCGCGCCCGGGCAGGCCATGAACGCGCAGTTGAGCGTCATCATGCCGCCGATAAAGCGGCGCGGGATATCCAGCATCTCGCACATGACAAAGCAGATCGGCACCATGGTGAACGCCAGCACGTAGCCGTCGATGCCGCCCATGGTCAGCAGGGCGGAGACGATGGCAATGACCAGAATGGCCATACGCACCTGCGCGTCACCCTTCCGCTTGATGACGAGCTTGTTCGTCAGGAACTGTGCGATGGAGGTAGCGGCGCCGGAGTCGTTATAGATCTTGCCGAGTACGGCGCCCATGAAGATGATGTAAAACAGGCTTGCGACGAGATCGACCATGCCGCCGACATAGGCGTTGATCGCCACCGCAGGTTTCATCCAGTTGAACAGGGCAACAATGACCGCGCAGACCGGGGCAACCCAGTATGCCGACCAGCCCTTGTACACCAGAATCAGGAAGAGCGCCAGCGCGATGATAATACCAACAAGTCCCAAGATTGCCATAGTATGTATCCTCTCCTCTTCTATTTTTTATACAGAATGGTGCTAAAACCATTATATCACAGGCGGCGCTTTTGTTGATTTCGATTATTGGCGGCTTTTTGTTGCGGTTTTTGCAACGTTCTGTCGAATGCCCTCCTCGACCGCGGCGATAAAGAGCGGAACGAGCGGATTTTCCGTATCCGCGCGCCAGCACAGCCGCACATTGCCGGGCAGCAGCGCGCTCGGAATTGGGAAGGCCGCATATTCGCGCGCTCTGGGCGAGGCGACCAGCGCGTCGGAGATCACCACGCCGTTGCCCACCGCCACATTCATCCACGCGGTGTCCCAGTTGTGCGCCTGCCGCAGGTGCCAGCGCGGGATGCCGAGGTAATGCATGGCCTCATAGATCTGCCGCTCGTAGACCATCTGGTTGTAGCCCTCGATGCACCAGACCGTCGGGTC
This sequence comes from uncultured Oscillospiraceae bacterium, assembly GCA_964652075.1. Classification (GTDB taxonomy): domain Bacteria; phylum Bacillota; class Clostridia; order Oscillospirales; family Oscillospiraceae; genus CAZYZQ01. The sequence continues at coordinate 1,199 of CAZYZQ010000018.1, read as the reverse complement.
CTGCAGCATGGACGGCTCAAAGCCCGGCCGGAGAAAATCGCGGTTGGCGCGGCCGATATAGAGCGCCGTGCGCTGTGCGAAGACGGGCAGGGAGCGGTAGCTCGCCCCGGTCGGCATCTCCCAGTCAAACCCAAAGGCGAGGTCACAGTGGTTTTCGCGCAGGAACTTCTCCTGCATACTGACATCGTAGCAGAACACCTCCAGTTCCAGCGCCGGGTGCGCCAGCTGGAAATCGTTGATGATCTCAAGCAGCACCGTATCCGGGTTGGAAAACCGGAAGAACGCGACGCGCAACCGCTCCTCCCCGCTGGTTCCCACCTCCCGCGCGCGGGCATAATCCCGCATCTGCTGTTGGAGAATCTGACGGATGCTCCGATAAATGATTGAGCCGGCCGGCGTCAGATGCCACTCCGTGTGCGTCCGCAAAAACAGCTGTGCGCCGATCTCCTCCTCGAGCGCGGCTACCTGACGGCTGATGGTGGAAACGGAGGCAAAAACGCGCTCGCTCGCCTCACGCAGGCTGCGGCACTCCGCCGCCGCAATGAAGCATTCCATCTGTTTTGTGTTCATGGCACTTCCCTCCTGTTGACAGATTAAAAGAAAACGGCCGCAGAACACATCTGTGGCCGTTTTTCATCAGCAGTAAAAATCCTTGATTTTCTTTGCGCGGCTGGGATGGCGCAGCTTGCGGATCGCCTTGTTTTCGATCTGACGGATGCGCTCGCGCGTAACGCCGAAGATCTGCCCGACCTCCTCCAGCGTATGCGTCCGGCCGTCGTACATGCCGAACCGCATCCGGAGCACGTCCGCCTCCCGCTCCGTCAGGGTTGCCAGAATCTCGCCCAGCGCCTCCGCCAGAAGCGTATTCGAGGTCGCGTCCGCCGGCCCGGGCGTGGTATCGTCTTCCACAAAGGAGCCGATGGTCGTGTCCTCCTCATCGCCGACCGGATTGTCCAGCGAGAGCGTATCGGCGGCGGTGCGGTTTGCCTCGATGATTTTTTCAACCGGCAGGTTCAGCTCGGCGGCGATCTCCTCCATCGTCGGTTCGCGGCCCAGCTCCTGCACCAGCTTGCGGTTACAGCGCGTCGCCTTATTGATGACCTCCACCATATGCACCGGGACACGGATCGTCCGCGCCTGATCGGCAATCGCACGGGTAATCGCCTGCCGGATCCACCAGGTTGCATATGTAGAGAATT
>CAZYZQ010000017.1:21942-25625 GCA_964652075.1 uncultured Oscillospiraceae bacterium | reverse complement strand
CAAGGAGGACATCGACAAGGCCGTCCGCGAGGCGGAGCAGTACGCCGCCGAGGACAAGGCGCGCAAGGACGAGGTCGACGCGCGCAACGCGGGCGATCAGGTGGTCTATCAGACCGAGAAGGCGCTCTCCGACCTCGGCAACAAGGTCTCCGAGAGCGAGAAGGCGCCGGTGCAGGCGGCTGTTGAGAAGCTGAAAGAAGCCCTGAAGGGCAACGACATCCCGGCCATCAAGGCCGCAACCGAAGAGGCGCAGAAGAGCTTCTACAGCATCTCCGAGAAGCTGTACCAGCAGCAGGCCCAGCAGGGCGGCCAGCCCGGCGCACAGCCGAACGGCGGCGACGGCCCGGTCGACGCGGACTACGAGGTCGTAGACGACAACCAGTAATCCCCATTCCCCTCCGGCGCACATCGCCGGAGGGGAATTGATGGGTTTTCCGTCTTTTCCCGCATTCTATCCATATGCCAACAAGAGGTGAATCCCGATGGCAACCGAAAACAAAAGAGACTATTACGAGGTGCTCGGCGTCAGCAAAAACGCGACCGAGGCTGAGATCAAGAAGGCCTACCGGAAGCTCGCCGCCAAGTATCACCCCGATATGAACCCCGGCGACAAGGAATCCGAGGAGAAATTCAAGGAGGTCAACGAGGCCAACGAGGTGCTCTCGGACCCGGAGAAGAAGGCGCGCTACGACCAGTACGGCTTTGCGGGCGTCGATCCGAACTTCGCGCAGAGCGCGGGCTTCGGCGGCGGGTTCGGCGGCATGGACTTCGACCTTGGCAGCATCTTCAGCGACTTCTTCGGCGGCGGCGCGGGCAGCGCGCGGCAGCGCGCCAACGCGCCCATGCAGGGCGAGGACGTCGGCACGCGCGTTGAGCTGACCTTTGAGGAGGCCGCCTTCGGCTGTGAAAAAGAGGTACAGGTTGCACGCATTGAAAACTGTGCCAAGTGCGGCGGCTCCGGCTCGGCGGACGGCTTCGCGCCGGACACCTGCCCGGCCTGCGGCGGCTCCGGCCAGATCCGCACGACGCGCCAGACCGCGTTCGGCGCGTTTGCACAGACGAGCGTCTGCACGCGCTGCGGCGGCTCCGGCAAGATTGTCCGCAACCCGTGCTCGGCCTGCCGCGGCAAGGGCAAGGTGCGCCACAACGCAAAAATCAAGGTCAAGATTCCGGCCGGCATCGACATGGGCCAGTCCGTCAAGGTGCGCGGCGAGGGCTGCGTTGGCGTGAACGGCGGCCCGAACGGCGACCTGCTGGTGCAGGTGCGCATCCGCGAGCATCCGATCTTCCAGCGTGACGGTGCGAATGTGTACTGCGAGGTGCCGATCTCGTTCAAACAGGCGGCGCTCGGCGCGGAGATCGAGGTGCCGACGCTCGACGGCAAGCAGAAATATACCATCCCCGAGGGAACGCAGACCGGCAGCCGCTTCAACCTGCGCGGCAAGGGCATCCCGATGCTCCGCCGCCCGGGCAGCCGCGGCGACGAGTACTTTGACGTCGTCGTCGAGACGCCGACAAAGCTCTCCAAGGAGCAAAAGGATCTGCTGCGCAAGTTCGACGACTCGCTCGACGCAAAGGGCCAGCCGAAGAAAAAGCGCTTCTCCGACAAGGTCAAGGATCTGTTCGACTGAACGGGCTCCGCATTTACAGCACACCGGCCGGGAGCCGGTGTGCTGCTTTTTGGCCGGTTGCATTCGCCCGGACTCCGTGTTATGATTAGCCTGTATTCCGCACCTGCCCCCGCCGCATAAGTCCGGATGAACCCACCCCGAAAGGAGCCCGCACCGATGAAACGAGTCTGGATTCTGGCCCTTCTGTCCGCGCTGCTGCTGACCGCCTGTACACCGCAGGCGCAGACGTCGGCCCAGCCGCAGATCGCGACCATTTTCGCAATGAACACCTACATGGAGCTGACCGTATATGGGGAGGAAGCCGCGCTGGAGCAGGCCACATCGTGTATCAGGCAGCTGGAGACGCAGATCTCTGTCACAGATGAAAAAAGCGCGCTCGCCACGCTGAACCGGACGGGCGCAGGTACGCTGGCGGGCGACGCCGCCGCGCTGCTTGAGGAGGCGCTTGCCATGTGCGAACGCACCGGCGGCGCGCTGGATCTTTCGATCTACCCGGTCGTGCGGGCCTGGGGCTTCACAACCGGCTCCTATCAGGTGCCGGAGGACGATGCCCTGCAGGCGCTCCTGCCGTATGTTGACTACCGTCAGGTCCAGTTTGATCCCGAAACCGGCGCAGTGCAATTGCCGGAGGGCATGATGATCGATCTGGGCAGCGTCGCCAAGGGCTTCGCGGGCCGGGAGGCGGCGGTGCTTCTGCGCGATGCGGGCGTCTCGTCCGCCCTGCTGGATCTGGGTGGCAATATCCAGACCGTCGGCACAAAGCCGGACGGCAAGCCGTGGCGCATCTCCGTCAAAAACCCGGACGGCGGCGACGGGCTGCTGGTGCTTGAGATTGCCGATCAGGCCGTCGTCACCTCGGGCGGCTATGAGCGCTACTTTGAGCAGGACGGGCAGGTTTACTGGCACATTCTGGACCCTGCCACGGGCTACCCCGCGCGAAGCGGCCTTTCCTCCGTCACCGTCGTGGGGCAGGACGGCCTTGTCTGCGACGCGCTCTCCACAGCGCTGTTCGTCATGGGGCTGGAAAAAGCCGCCGCCCTCTGGCAGGAGAGCGACGACTTTGAAGCCGTATTTGTCACAGACACCGGCGAAATCTACCTCACCGCAGGGCTGGAAGACAGCTACACCCTGACTGCGCCGTATAGTGACCGTGAGGTGCGGATCATTGAACGCTGATCCATGCTATTGCAAGGCGCAACCACCGGCCAAAAGCCGGTGGTTGCGCTTTTTGCTTACTGCTCCTCAAAGGCCTCCGGGCCGAGGCCGCAGAGGGGGCAGGTGAAGCCGACGGGCAGCTCGTCGCCCTCGTAGACATAGCCGCAAACGGAGCAGACGAACTTCTTCTGCCCGCCCGCCGTACCGGCCGGCGCGGTCTGGTAGCTGCCGGCGAGCGCCTTGGCAAGCTGCTCGATCTGCGCCTCGTTCTCAGGCGTCAAGGCGGAGCGGATCGTGATCTCCGGCTCGGCGATGGTCAGGTTCTTGCAGCCGGAAAGCATCTCTGTCATGACCTTTTTCGCCGTGGGCGCCCACGTGCCGTTTTCAATCAGCGCAACCGTGCGGTTCTGGTAGTTGCGCTCGGTCAGATGGTCGATGAATGTACGCATAAACGGGAAAATCGAAGCGTTGTAGGTCGTTGTCGCGAGGACGAGCTTTTCATAGCGGAACGCGTCCTCGACGGCCTCGGCCATGTCATCGCGCGCAAGATCCGCGATGCTGACCTTCGGCACGCCCGCCTCAACCAGCTTGTCGCGCAGCAGCTCCGCCGCCGCCTTTGTGTGGCCGTAGACGGAGGTATAGGCGATAAAGACGCCCTTCGTCTCGGGCTGGTAGGACGACCAGGTGTTGTACAGGTCGAGATAGTAGCTGAGGTTCTCCTTCAGCACCGGGCCGTGGAGCGGGCAGATGGTGGAAATCTCCAGCCCGGCCGCCTTTTTCAGCACATTCTGCACCTGCATCCCATACTTGCCGACAATGCCGAAGTAGTAGCGCCGCGCCTCGCAGGCCCAGTCCTCCTCCACATCCAGCGCGCCGAATTTTCCAAAGCCATCGGCG
>CAZYZQ010000017.1:0-21932 GCA_964652075.1 uncultured Oscillospiraceae bacterium | reverse complement strand
GAGAAGAGGATCTTCTCGGAAAGCTCATAGCTCATCATGACCTCCGGCCAGTGCACCATCGGCGCAAAGACGAACTGAAGGGTGTGGCTGCCGAGCGGCAGCGTGTCGCCCTCCTTGACGGTCAGCGTGTTGTCCAGCACAAGGCCCGGGAAGAACTGGCGCAGCATCGGGAAGGTCTTGGCGTTGCCGACCACGGTCGTCTCCGGGTAGGCCGCGAGGAACGCGGCGGCGGAGGCGGAGTGATCCGGCTCCATGTGCTGAATGACCAGATAGTCCGGCTTGCGGCCGTTCAGCACCGCTGCAACCTTCTCCAGCCACTCTGCTGTTTTATGCTGATCGATGGTGTCCATGACGGCAATTTTCTCGTCAACAATCACGTAGGAGTTGTAGGCCATGCCGTTCGGGACAACATACTGTCCCTCAAACAGGTCGACGTCATGGTCATTTGCGCCGACGTAGAAGATAGAGTCTGTTACGGTTTCCATGAAGGTTCCCCTTTCTGGGTTTTTTCTTAATTATAGCGTTCGTATGCCATTTCGACAATAGGTTTTTACAATTTTTCCTTTGCAGGACGGGGGTTTTATACTATAATAGAGAAAACGGCAAGGGAGGCGGCAGGATGCTGCGTACACAGGCCCGCGTGATCTTCACACTGGCGACCACAACCGACGCCATGCGCGCTGAGCAGCTCTGCCATGCCGCGCAGCTTCCCGGGCGGCTGGCGCCGACGCCGGTGGCCATCACGGCCAGCTGCGGGCTGTGCTGGATGGCGCCGCCGGAGGCGCGGGCGGAGATCGCCGCCGTGCTCGCCTGCCTGCCCCCCGAGGGCGAATTCCTGTTGGAGGTCTAAGATGGAGGAAATCGTATTCTGCCGGGGCGGCGGCTGTACCGCCAAGCTCGGCCCCGGCGTACTGGACCGGGTTCTGAACCTGCTGCCGCGCACGCAGGACCCCAATCTTCTGGTCGGCTTCGACCACGCGGACGACGCGGCGGTCTACCGTCTGACGGAGGATCTGGCCATGGTACAGACGCTGGACTTCTTCCCGCCGATGGTGGACGATCCCTACACCTTCGGCCAGATCGCCGCCGCGAACGCGCTGAGCGATATCTGGGCGATGGGCGGGACGGTCAAGACGGCGCTGAACATCGTCTGTTTCCCCGAGAAGTGGGATCTGAACATCCTCGGGAAGATTTTGCAGGGCGGCGCGGAGAAGGTCGCGGAGGCCGGCGGCGTGCTGGCCGGCGGGCACTCGATTGCCGACACGGAGGTCAAGTACGGCCTGTCCGTCACAGGTCTGATCGACCCGCGCCGCGTGCTGGAAAACTGCGGCGCGCGCCCCGGCGATGCGCTGCTGCTCTCAAAGCCCCTCGGCGTGGGGCTTGTGTGCTGCGCGAACCGGCTGAAGGCCGCGTCGGAGGACGCGATGGCGCAGGCGGTTGCCAGCATGACAACGCTCAACCGCTATGCCTGCGAGGCGATGCAGCCGTTTGCGGTTCACGGCTGCACGGACGTCACAGGCTTTGGTCTTTTGGGCCATCTGTGCGAGATGCTGGGGCCGACGCACGGCGCGCATCTGCACTTCTCCGCCATCCCGCGCATCGACGCGGCGCTGGACTACGCGCGGGAGTTCTATCTCACGGCGGCGGCGCAGCGCAACCGGAACCACGTGGGCGCGCGGGTGCAGTTTTCCGGCGTCCCGTTCGAGGCTGAGGAGCTGCTCTTCGACCCGCAGACAAGCGGCGGCCTGCTCTTTGCCGTCGCCCCGGCGGACGCGGACGCGGCGCTGGCGGCGCTGCAATCGCTCGGGATGCCCTGCGGGAACGTCGGAACGGTAACAGAAAACACAACGAACATTTTAGTGGAGGAATGAAGAAATGATTCAAGTCAATGCAATGGGCAAGGCCTGCCCGCTGCCGGTCATTGAGGCAAAACAGGCCGTCGAGGCGCTGACCGGGCCGGATACCGTGGAGGTGCTCGTAGACAATGAGATCGCCGTGCAGAATTTGCAGAAGCTCGCTGCGCAGAAGGGCCTCGAAGCGGCGGTGGAGACCCGCCCCGGCGGATTCGCCGTTCTGCTGACCGTCACCGGCGCGCCCTCGCCGGCGCCGGCGGAGCAGCCCGCCGCCCCCTGCCCCAGCTGCGGCAGCATTGTCGTGGCGGTGGGCAGCGACTGCATGGGATGCGGCGACGACACGCTCGGTTCGCTTCTCATGCGCAGCTTCCTGTTCGCGCTGACGAAGCAGGACGTGCTGCCGGGCACCGTCCTGTTCTACAACGGCGGGGCGCGCCTGACCTGTCAGGGCAGCCCGTGTCTGGAGGATCTGCAGACGCTCGCGGACGCGGGCGTGGAGATCCTGACCTGCGGCACCTGCCTGAACCACTACGGCCTGACGGAGCAGCTGGCCATCGGCGCTGTGACCAATATGTACGAGATTGTCGCGCGCCAGATGGCGGCGGCGAAGGTCATCCGCCCGTGATCTATCTGGACAACGCGGCCACCACGCTGCAAAAGCCGCCCGAGGTGCTGGAAGCGGCCATGCGCGCGATGACCTCGCTCGGCAACCCCGGGCGTGGCGGGCACGCGGCCTCCTTGGCGGCGGCGCGCTGCGTCTATCACTGCCGGGAGCAGGTCGCGCAGCTGCTGTCCACGCCGGGCGGCGCGAAGCAGGTTGTCTTCACCTCCGGCGCGACGGAGAGCCTGAACGGCGCAATCTCCGGCCTGTTCCGGTCCGGAATGCGCGTCGTCACCACCGCGCTGGAGCACAACTCTGTTCTGCGCCCGCTCTATGCGCTGGCCGCGCGGGGGCTGAAATTGGAGATCATCCCGGCGGACGGGCGCGGGCGCGTCGATCTGGATGCGCTGGCTGCGGCGGCGCGCGGCGCGGACGGGATCGTCTGCACCCATGCGTCCAACCTCTGCGGCAACGCGCTGGATATCCGCGCCGTCGCGGCCATTGCGCGAAGGACCGGCGCGCGGCTGGTGGTGGACGCCAGCCAATCGGCGGGGCTCCTGCCCCTCGACATGGGCTGGGGCATCGACGCCGTGTGCTTCTCCGCGCACAAGGGCCTGTGCGGTATTCAGGGGCTAGGCGTGCTGGCCGTCCGGGAGGGCGTGCAGATTGCGCCGTGGAAAACCGGCGGCAGCGGCATTTTCAGCGCCAGCCCCAAACATCCGGACGAAATGCCTGCGCGGCTCGAGGCCGGGACGCTGAACGTCCCCGGCATCGCCGCGCTCTCCGCCGCGCTGGACGTGCTGGCCCGCGACGGGCAGGCCGCGCTGGCCGCGCAGGAGCAGGCGCTTGCCCAGCGCTTTTTTGAAAACGCGCGGCAGATCCCGGGGCTGCGGCTTTACGGCGATTTTTCGGACTTCTCCCGGCGCGCGCCGGTGTTCGCGCTGAATCTCGGCGAGCTGGACTCCAGCCGCGTCGCGGACGCGCTGGAGCAGGAGTATGGCATCCTGACCCGCGCCGGGCTGCACTGCGCGCCGCTGGCGCACAAGGCGTTCGGAACGCTGCGGCAGGGCGCGGTACGCCTGAGCTTTTCCCGCTACACGACGCAGGGCGACGTTGACGCCGCCGTCTCGGCGCTGCGCGCGCTGGCAATTTGACTTTCCCGCCGGCATCTGTTATGATAGGATTATAAGTTTTGCACAGGAGGTGCAGCATGAAGATTCTGGAATCCGCAGAGAATTATCTGGAAGCCATTTTGATGATTACGGAGGAGAAGGGCGTCTGCCGCTCCATCGATGTTGTGCGCAAGCTGAACTTCTCCAAGCCCAGTGTCAGCCACGCCATGGGGCTGCTGCGCGAGGGCGGCTATGTGACGATGGATTCGGACGGCTGGCTGCACCTGACGCCGTCCGGCCTGGCCATCGCCAGCCGGATCTATGAGCGCCACCAGGCGCTGACCAGCTGGCTTACCTCCATCGGCGTCAACCCCGAAACCGCCGCCGAGGACGCGTGCAAGCTCGAGCACGACCTGTCCGACGAGACGTTCGAGCGCCTGAAGGCGCACATCCAGGCCGGGCGTGAAGGCAAGGATTGACTTTTTCTGTAAATCTTGCTATAGTAACATATGAAGAGCATCTGCGTATCATAATTGAAACGCAGATGCTCTTTTCTTTTCATGTCAAGGTTTCAGGGAGGTCTTGTTATGCTGCTCACTTCTCATACGATCCAGGGGCCGATGCGGCAGGTGCGCAAGCTCCTGTTTGAGCTGGCGGGCTCCATGCTGCTGGCCATCGGCTGGGACTGCTTCGCCATCCCGGCGCAGTTTCCCATGGTCGGCTTCTCCGGCATTGCCATTCTGTTAAACCGCCTGCTCGGCGCGCCGGTGGGACTTGCGCAGTTTGTGCTGAATATCCCGCTGGCGATTCTCTGCTGGCGGCTTTTGGGGCGGGAATTTCTGCTGCACTCAGTGTTCTGCATCGTCGCCTCATCCGTCCTGACAGACTATGTGGCGGTTTTCCTGCCGGTCTACACCGGCGAGCGGATGCTGGCCGCGCTCGCCACCGGCGTGCTCTGCGGCGCGGGCTATGCGCTGATCTTTTTGCAGAACGCCTCGACCGGCGGCACGGACTTCATTGTGATGGCGCTGCGCACGCGCTGGCCGCACAAATCCGTCGGCTCGCTGACCATGCTTTGCAGCATTGTCATTATCGCGGCGAGTGAATGCTTCTTCCCGGATATCGACGGCGCGATCTACGTGCTCGTATTGGAATTTCTGACCGCGAAGCTCATCGACCGCGCCCTGTTCGGCCTGAACGCGGGGAAGATGACCATGATCGTCACAGATCGCAGCAAAGCCGTCTGCGACGCCATTGCGCAGACAGTCGACCGCGGGTGTACGATCTTCCCCGCGCGCGGCGCATACCGGGGCGAGCCGCGCGAGGTCGTCATGTGCGCGTGCGCGTCCAAGGAGATGTACCTCGTTGAGCACGCCGTCCGGCAGGCCGACCCGCAGGCCTTCATCATTGTTCTGGACTCCACAGAGGTACACGGCGAGGGCTTCCACCCGCTGATCCTCGGCAAAACCACCGAATCGGAGCCGGAATAATTGTAAACCATTGTGAGATTTTCAGTTGACAATTCGCGTTCCCATCAGGTATACTGTTTCCAGAATTTCGGAAACGGGATGATTTTTCATGGAAACTGTAAAACAATCCGCCAAAAAGCCCCTCTTCTCCGTGCGGCAGCTGTCCTATATCGCCATGGCGGCGGCGCTGATCGCCGTCTGCTCGTGGATCAGCATCCCGGTCGGAGAGGTGCCCGTCACGCTGCAGACCTTCGGCATCTGTCTGGTCACAGGCCTTCTGGGCCTGCAATGCGGGCTGGCGGCGGTCTGTGTCTATCTGATCCTCGGCCTTGTGGGCGTACCGGTCTTCGCGGGCTTCACCAGCGGCGTCGGCATCCTGCTCGGCACAACGGGCGGCTTTCTGATCGGCTTTCTCTTGACAGCCGTGATTGTCGGACTGTTCGTCCACTTTTTCGGCCGGCGCGTCTGGGCGCTGGCTGTGGGCATGGTGCTCGGCATTGCCGCGTGCTATGCCTTCGGCACCGTCTGGTTCCTCGCCGTGTACACGAGCGCCAACGGCGCGGTTGCGCTGGGGACGGTGCTGGGCTGGTGCGTTCTCCCCTTCCTGCTCCCCGACGCCTGTAAGATTGTGCTGGCGATCCTGTTGGTGAACCGCCTTGGAAAAGTCATCAAGCTTTGAGCTGCGCCCGCATCACGGGCTTTGCAGCCAGTTCTTTGAGGGCAAGGGCTACAGCGGCGCGTTCGTGGCCAATATGACCGCGATTTTGTCGCAGCTGGCGCCGGACACGCCCGTGACGCTGACGCGCGGCGCGGACTGCATCTGCGCGGGCTGCCCGAACTGGCCGGACGCCTGCGGGGAAAAAGCGCCGCGCTATGATGAAGCCGTTCTGCGCCTGTGCGGCCTTCAGGCCGGGCAGACGCTGCCGTTCGGCCGGTTGCAGGCGCTTGCGCGCGAAAAAATCATCGCCCCCGGCTACCTGCGCGACGTCTGCGGCGACTGCCAGTGGTTTTCCATCTGCGGCAAAAAATAGCGTACAACCCGCGTCCTTTCCGGGCGCGGGTTTCTCTTTGCTTTTTCTGCCATTTGTTGTATAATGGAGCCAGTCCATTCAAGCGGAGGCATGTTATGTACTATCCCCCCTTTTTAAGCCGCGGCAATACGATCGGCGTCACCGCGCCCAGCGCGGGTATTTCGGACGAGCACAGCTTCGACGCCTCGCTGCGCACCCTGCGCAAGCAGGGCTATAAAATTCTGGAAACCGCCAGCGTGCGCAGCGGGACGCTGGCGAGCACCAGCGGCCAGCGGCGGGCAGTGGAGCTGCGCCAGCTGATTACAAACAACCGCGTACACGCCATTCTCTGCGCCGCAGGCGGCGATTTTCTGATCGATATGCTGCCCTACGTCGACTTTGCGGCGATCCGCCAGCATCCGAAGTGGATTCAGGGCTTCTCCGACCCGACGGGGCTTCTGTTCCCGGTCACCGTCAATCTGGACATTGCAACGCTCTACGGCCCGACGGCGGGGCAGTATTCCGCCACTCCTCTGCACAAAATGTACACGCAGAATCTCGACATTTTGCGTGGGGAGATTCCGGTGCAGGAGAGCTTTTCCGCATGCAGCCGCGCACCGGAGGACCCGGTACACGGCCTGACCATGACGGACGAGGTTCACTGGATCGACCTGAACGGCCCGGTGCATCTGCGCGGGCGGATCATCGGCGGATGCATGGACTGCTTGCAGCTGCTGATCGGCACGCCGTATGCAGACGTCGCCGCCTTCAACCGCCGCTACGCGGGCGACGGGGTGATCTGGTACTTCGACATTTTCTCGCTGCGCGCCGAGCAGGTCTACAACACGCTCTGGCAGATGCGCGAGGCGGGCTGGTTCTCCGAGGCCGCCGGGTTCCTGTTCGGCCGCGTCTGCTTCCCCGGCTCCGACCTCGGGATGCAGTATGAGGACGCGGTGCTCCGCGCGTTGGGCAGTCAGGCGCCGGTGCTGCTGGACGTGGATATCGGCCACGTCCAGCCGACGATGACCATCATCAACGGCGCAATGGCCGAGGTCTGGGGGCAGGACGGGCGCGGCGCAATCGCGCTGCATTTGGAGTAAAACAATGAAACAGAAACTCATATTGCTTCTTCTGCTTCTGGCGCTGCTGACCGGCTGCACACTGCCGCCGCGGCCTGCGCAGGCGCCGCCCGCGGCGGCGGGGGACGGGAACGGCTTTTCCATCCACTTTATCGACGTCGGGCAGGCGGACTCGATTCTCGTCCTGTGCGACGGGGAGAGTATGCTGGTCGACGGTGGAAACGTCGACGACAGCAGCCTGCTTTGCAGCTACCTCGAGGGGCAGGGCGTCACGACGCTCGACTACATGGTCTGCACGCACGCGCACGAGGATCATGTGGGCGGCCTGTCCGGCCCGCTCAACACCGTCACCGTGCGCCACGCGCTCAGCCCCGTGACGGAGTACGACTCCAAGGCGTTCTCCGACTTTGCAAAATACGTGCGCGCGCAGGAGCTGACGCTGGAGGTGCCGGAGCCGGACGACACGTTCCGCGTCGGCAGCGCCGATGTGACCGTGCTCGGCCCGCGCGCGGACTATAAGGAGACAAACAACACCTCCATCGTCCTGCTGGTGCAGTACGGCCAGACGCGCTTTCTGCTGACCGGCGACATGGAGGCGGAGGCCGAGCTGGATCTTCTGGACGCGGGGCTGGAGCTTTCCGCAGATGTTCTGAAGGTCGGCCACCACGGCTCGAGTACCTCGACCTGCGCCGCGTTCTACAGTGCTGTTTCGCCGGACTACGCGGTGATCTCCTGCGGCAAGGACAACGAGTACGGCCACCCGCACTGGGAGACAATGCAGACGCTTTCCGACACGACGCTCTACCGCACCGACGAGGCCGGCACCGTCATCTGCTACTCCGACGGCACAGCGCTGACCTTTGAGACGGAGAAGGCCTACACGCCCGCGGCGCCCGTGCCGGTGCAGTATATCGGCAACAAAACCACAAAGACGCTGCACAGCGCCACCTGCGGCTCGCTGCCCGCCGAGGGCAACCGCGAAGTATTCACAAGCTATGCCGACGCGATCGGCGCGGGCTACCACCCGCACCGGGCCTGTCTCGGCAATTAAATTTCAAACCTCTTTTGGAAAGGACGGAATCCATGATGGAAAAATTTCAGAACCTCCCCTATTCCCGCCCGGATGGCGAGGCGCTGCTTGCCGCCGTGCGCGCGCTGCCCGCAGCGCTGAAGGCCGCGCCGGACGGCATCGCCGCCAAGGCGGTCTATGAGGACTTCCTTGCACAGCTTGAGGCCGCCGAGGAGCAGTTCTCGCTGGCCGATATCCGCAGCTCGCTGGACACAACCGACAAGTTCTACGAGGACGAGGTCGCCTACGCCGAGGCCCTTGCGCCGCAGCTGGCGGTCGCCATGCAGGATGTGTCGCGCGTGATTCTGGATGCGCCGTGGCGCACCGCGTTCGAGGCATACCACGGCAGCCAGATGCTGCGCAGCATGGAGGCGCAGCTCAAGGTCGCCAGCCCCGAGACAATCGAGGAGCAGAAGCAGGACGCGCTGCTGCGCCAGCAGCACAGCCGCGTCACCGGCGGCGCACACGTGGAGTTTGCGGGCCAGGACTGCAACCTCGCCGCCCTGCAGGGCAAGATGCACGACGCCGACCGCGCCGTCCGCAAGGCCGCCTTTGACGCCTGGGCGGGGCTTTATGAGAAGATCGCGCCGGAGCTGGAGGAGATCTACGACAAGATGGTCGCCGTCCGGACGCGCATCGGCAAAAAGCTCGGCTACGAGAACTACGTCCCGGTGGGCTTTTTGAACCGCGGGCACTACGACTACACGCCGGCGGACGTCGCGAACTTCCGCGAGGAGGCGCGCGACGTGCTGATTCCGGCCGCGCAGACGCTCTATGACCGGCAGGCCAAAGCGCTCGGCATCGACAAGATCCGCTACTACGACGAGGGTGTCAGCGACCCCGCCGGCTCCCCGAAGCCGCTGGGCGGCACACCCGGCATGGTGCGCGTCACCTCGGAGATGTTCCACGAGCTGAGCTGGGAGAGCGGCGAGTTCATCGACTTCATGGAGCGCTACAACCTGTTCGACCTCGATACGCGCATTGGCAAGCGCATGGGCGGCTACACGACGACGCTGCACACCAAGCAGGCCCCGTTTATCTTCGCCAACTCGACCGGCGAGGCGGGCGACGTGTCCACCTTTGTCCACGAGTGCGGCCACGCGCTGCAGGCGTATCTGTCCATGCGGCAGGGGCTGCACATGGAGCAGTGCTTCGCGAGCGCCGACCTGTGTGAGATTCACTCCGAGGGCATGGAGCTGCTCGCCTATCCGTGGGCGGAGCGCTACTTCGGCGCGGAGAACGGCCCGCGCTACCGCGCCGCGCATCTGGCCGAGAGCGTGACCTTCCTGCCGTATAGGCTGGCGGTGGACGAGTTCCAGACCCGCGTGTACGAAAATCCGGACTGCGGCATTCTGGGCCGCCGCCAGATCTGGCACGAGCTGGAGCAGAAGTACCTGCCGTGGCGCGACTACGACGGCAATGCGTTTCTGGAGAGCGGCGGGTTCTGGATGCAGAAGCTGCATATTTTCCAGAATCCGTTCTATTATATTGAGTATGCGCTCGCGCAGATGGGCGCGTATGAGTTCTACGGCAAGTTCAAGCTCGATCCGAAGCGCACGTGGCAGAACTATCTCAGCTTCTGCATGATCGGCGGCCGTCTGGGCTACTATGAGTCGCTGAAAAAGGCCGGACTGCGCAGCCCGTTCGCCCCGGGCAGCGTCCGTGCAATCATGCAGCCGGTCTACGAGGAGCTGGGCCTGTGAGCTACAGCGCCAAGCAGCTCATCGTCATGCGCCGCGACCTGAAAATGCGCAAGGGCAAAATCGCGGCGCAGGCCGGGCATGCCTGCGTCGAAGCGATTCTGCTGGCGCTCCAAAAGGAGGATCGCCTCCGCGACGTCGTCCCGGGCGCGGGCTATGTGACGCTGCGCCCGCGCGAGCCGGACTCGGCGCTCGAGCGCTGGTTCTCGGACGGCGTGGCGAAGATCTGCGTCTATGTCGACGGCGAGGAGGCGCTTCTGGACCTCGACCGCCGCGCAAAGGAGGCGGGCTTCATCTCCGCGCTGATCTGCGACGCGGGCATGACGGAGTTCCACGGCGAGCCGACCTACACCTGCCTCGCCCTCGAACCGCTCTTCCCGGAGCAGGTCGACCCGCTGACGGGCGATCTGCCGCTGTACTGACGAAAGGGTGCAAACAATGCCGAAAACAGACTGGTTCTTCCCCTCCTCCAACGGCGAAAGCCAGATCCACGTCAGCTGCTGGGCGCCCGAGGGGCACCCCAAGGCCGTCCTCCAGCTGTGCCACGGGATCTCGGAGTATATTGACCGCTACGACGCCTTTGCGCGCTACTTTGCCGAGCACGGCTACGTCGTCGTGGGCGGCGACCATCTGGGGCACGGGAAATCCGCCCCCACCGCGCGCGAGCAGGACTTCTTTGCCGACCGCGACGGCTGGACGCACGTTGCGAACGATGTGCGCACCATCCGCGCCGAAATTGAACGCCGCCATCCCGCGCTGCCGTGCTACCTGTTCGGGCACAGCATGGGCTCGTTCGTCGCCCGCACCTGCCTGATCCGCTTTCCGGACGCGTGGGACGGCGCCGTGATCTGCGGGACAGGCTGGATGCCGAAGGCCGTCCTGTACTTCGGCCGCGCGTTTTTGTCGCTGCTGTGCCTGACGCACGGGCAGCGCGGCAAAAGCCCGTTCGCGTTCCGGCTGGTGTTCGGCTCCTACAGCCGCCAGTTCCCGGAGCGGCGCACGCCCTCGGACTGGCTCAGCCGCGACCCCGCCAATGTCGACGCCTACGAGGCCGACCCGCTGTGCGGGCGGATGCCGTCCGTCGGTCTGCTACGCGACATGCTGCGCGGCATGTGCTTCAACGAGACCGCTTCCAACCTGCGCCGGATGCGCAAGTCGACGCCCGTGCGCTTCATCGCGGGCGCGCAGGACCCGGTCGGCGCAAGCGGCAAGGGCGTGCGGAAAACCTGCGACGCCTTCCACGCGGCGGGCATGCAGGATTTGCAGCTCTATCTTGTGCCGGAGGGACGGCACGAGATCTTCTTCGACTACGGCAAGGAGCGCCTGCGCGAAAAGCTTCTCTCGTGGCTGGAAGAATTCTGAATACGCAAAACGGGCCGCCATACATCCGTATGGCGGCCCGCTATCTGTCAAATATACCCGCCGCTGCGCAGCAGGAAGACCCACATGGTCAGCGTCACGGCGGACAGCAGCGTCGTCAGCACCACAATACTGGCCGAGAGCGTCGCGTCGTTTTTCATGTTCTTGGCCATAATATAGCTGGTCACGGTTGTCGGGGAGCCGGTCATGATGAGGATCGCGACGAGCTGGCTTGCGCCGAAGCCGAGCGCGATGCCGAGCGGCAGCGCAACGGCTGGCAGGACAAGCAGCTTGATGGCCGTTGCAACGACGGTCGGCTTGAGCTTAGCAAGTGCCTTGCGCCCCTCAAAGGTCGCGCCGATGACCAGCAGCGCCAGCGGCGACGCCGTGCCGCCGATGCTAGAGGCCGCCTTATGCAAAATCTCCGGCAGCTGGATCTGCAAAATGGAAAATGGCACACCCGCGACGATGCCGATGATGATCGGGTTTTTGAGAATCCCGATGCACGCCTTTTTGATCTGCCCCTGCCCGCCCGTGCTGTCTGAGGCCGAGAAGGTCAGGATAATCACGGCAAAAATATTGAACAGCGGCACCGCGGCGAGGATCATCAGCGGCGTCATGCCGGTGGAGCCGAAGATATTCTGCGCAAACACGATCCCGAGGATCGCCGCGCTCGAGCGGCAGGCGCCCTGGCTGAACGCGCCGACAATCGACTTATCCTTCCAGAAAGCTCGCGCAAGCGCCCACGTCGCGGAGAACATAAACGCCGTAAACAGCGCGCAGAACAGGACGAACGTCCAGTCAAAATCCGTGTGGATATCCATCCCGGCAATATCCAGAAAGAGCGACACCGGCAGCGCGACCTTAAAGACAAACTTGTCCGCCGCGTCGGTAAACGCCTTCGGCATCAGGCCCAGCTTCTGTAAAAACCAGCCGACCACCATGACAAGGAAGACCGGGATCGTCGCGTTCAGTGCAAAAACGAAGCTGTCCATCCGCCCTATTCCCCCATCTGCACGAAGCGCATTTCACCGACGCTCTGCACCGTAATTTTCCCATCGTCCCACGTCAGGCGGCTGACGCTGGCGTTCTCCAACGGCCCGAGCCGGCTCGTGTACGGCTCCAGCAGGCAGTTGATCGAGCCGCCGCTCGAGACGATCAGCAGCGTCTGCCCGCCCGCCGCCTGCGTCCGGCGGCAGGCCGCGTGCAGCGCCGCCTCCATGCGCACCTGCACATCCTCCGCCCGCTCGGCAAGCCCCGACGTATCCAACGCGCGCAGCGCGTCGGTAAATGCGCCGAGCCCACGTCCAAACAGCGCCAGAATATCCGGCGCGCCGGTCAGCGCAAGCAACTGCGGATCGCGGATTTCCTCCTTCTCTCCCTCAAAGCTGCCCTGACAGAACTCGCGGAAGCCCGCGTCCTCCTGCACCGGCAGCGACTGCTGCCCCATCGCGTCCAAAACGAGCCGCGCCGTGTTGCGCTGGCGCAGCAGATCGCCCGAGAAGGCCGCGTCGAACCGGACGCCCGCGGCCCGCAGGCCGCGCCCGAGCGCCTGCGCCACCGCAATCCCGTCCGGCAGCAGCGGCGAGTCGCACCAGCCCTGTCCCCGGTGGGCGGCGTTGAAGAGCGTCCTGCCGTGGCGGGTCAGGTAGATTGAAATCATAGCCATCCCTCTCTTTTCTCTCGTTTGACCAGTATAGCACGCCCGGCGGCGGATGTCAAAAAATGATTGACTTTTGTTCCATCTATGCTACGATAAACAGAGAAAGCACAAAGGAGGCCCCACCATGAAGATCTTTCTGCGCGCATTGTGCGCCTGTCTGTGCCTGCTGCTCTGCGCCGGATGTGCGGCGCCTGCCGCGCCGGTGCAGAATGGTGATAACGTGTCACCCCCCCCTATTTCAAATCGGTCCTTCCGTAGAACCGGAATTGCCCCAACCTGACACTCTGCCGGCCGGGGAAACGCCGGCGCAGCCGGACGCGGAGCCTCCGCAGCAGCCGGAGCCGGAGCAGCCGGAACAGCCCGCGCCGGAACCGGCGGAGCCGCAGGCGGAGACATTTACCGTGGAAACCATTCAGGAGCCGGGCGCGCTGGGGACGCTCCTGACCCGCGCCTACACGCTGGAAAACGGCGACAGCGTCCGCTTTTCCCAGTTCACAGCGGAGGCACACGGCGAGGAATACGCCGTCGCATCGCTGCCGCGCGCCGGCGGCACGGTACAGTTCTGCGCGCCGGACGGCGACGCGGACTGGCAGGCCGCCACGGAGCCGGGCGTGTACGTCTGCTCCTTCCTGATGGTGGACTATCCCGACGGCAGCTGCGCGATGGCCTATGTGCCGCAGAGCTGGGCGCTTCTGGAAAACGGCTCGCGCCGCTTCCTTGCCTTTGGCAGCGTCGAGCTCACCGAGACGGAGATCCGGCTGCGCACGCCCGCGCTTGTGCCGGGCCAGACGTCGGATTTTACGCTGGTGCAGTCGGACAGCCCGCTGATCCGCTGGGACGCCAGCGAGAGCACCTCCCATCTCTGGGCGACCTATCGCAACGCCGGGCAGGGCCGCTGGTGCTATGACGGCTATTACTGGCCCTCGCCGGTCAACTATATCCCGACCGGGAAGAACGTCTATTACCGCCTGCCCGCAGCCTACCTGTGCAAAAGCATGGTCTACATCGCCGCAGACCACCGGCTGGCGTGGGATCTGTCCGCCGCGATGCTCGACGTCATGGCGCAGCAGCAGAACGCGCAGGGCTTTTTCCCGACACTCCCCGGCAGCGAGTGGCTGCTGGGCGACTATGAGATCGGCCCCGGCTTCTACGACACGCGCTTCAACACCGACCTGATGCGCCTTTTTGTGCGCACCTGCCGTGAGCGCGGGCTGTTCAAGGACGTGCTGGTGCGGTATGCGGACTTCTACACCGCCTATGCCGCCTCACACCACCGTGAAACCGTCTCCGGCGGCTGGCTGATCGACGACTACTACCACCCGGACGGCAATCTGCCGACGCATACCTCTTTGAACCACCAGCTCGCAGAAATCATCCTGCTCTACGAGCTGGGCGACGTGCTGGAGGATCCGTCCCTGACCGCGCTGGCCGAACGGCTGCTGCTTGCCATCACGGACACCGCCGACAACTGGCTGCGCGACGACGGCAATCTGCACTATGCCGTCTATGCCGACGGGAGCTACGGCGGCACGGACTATCCGTATCTGACCTACAACGACCTGTTTGAGATGCAGCAGGTGCTGGAAGCCCACGGCCGGACGCGCAGCACGCAGCTTCAGGCCCTCATGGACTCCAAGCGCCGCTGGATGGACGCCAACGGCGTCACGGGGTATCTCACCTGACAACCGCAATTTACCGCAAAGCGAGGAATTTTTCATGAAACTGCCAGTTCGTATTTTATGCGCCTGCCTGAGCCTGCTGCTGTGTGCAGGCGTGGCCGCCGCGCTGCCGCAGGCCGGGACGCAGACGCCGAAGGCGGAGACGCTGACCGTGCGCACCGCGCGGGAGCAGGGCGCTCCGGGCGCGCTCGCGACCCGTACCTATACGCTGGAAAACGGCGACGAGGTCTGCTTTTCCCACTTCACGGCGGCAGCGCAGTGCGACGGCACGCTGCTCGCGGTGCTGCCGCGCGCGGGCGCCACAGTGCAGCTGCTCGCGCCTGAGTCCGACGCCGTCTGGCAGACCGTCACGGAACCGGGGCGCTACCCGTGCTCGCTGCTGCTGGTGGACTACGCCGACGGCAGCAGCGCAATGGCCTACCCGCCGCAGGGCTGGGCGATGCTCGAAAACACCTCGCGCCGCCACCTCGGCTACGGCGGCGTTGAGATCACTGATACAGAGCTGCGCCTGTACGCCCCCGCGCTTGCGCCGGGCGAGTGTGCGGACTGCACGCTCGTGCGCTCTGAACAGGCGCTGATCGACTGGGCCTCGCACCCGGATGCGCGTACGCTCTGGGCCGATTACCGCAACGCCGACGAGGGCCGCTGGTGCTGCGACGGCTACTACCGGATCGCCCCGGCCACCTACATCCCGTCCGGCCAGGACGTCTACTACCGCCTGCCCGCGGCGTATCTCTGCAAGAGTATGCTGGACTTCTCCGCCGACTACCGGCTGGCGTGGGATCTGTCCGCCGCAATGCTCGACGTCATGGCGCAGCAGCAGAACAGATACGGCTTCTTCCCCACCCGCTCGGGCAGCGAGTGGCTGCTGGGCGACTATGGGATCGCCCCCGGCTTCTACGACACGCGCTTCAACACCGACCTGTTGTGCCTGTTCGTGCGCATCTACAACGAGCGCGGCCTGTTCGCGGACGTGCTGGCGCGCTACGGCGCCTACTACGCCGCCTACGCGGAGGCGCATCACCGTGAGACCGCGTCCGGCGGCTGGCTGATCGACGACTACGGCCATCCGGACGGCAATCTGCCGACGCACACCTCGCTGAACCATCAGGCCGCCGAGTGCATCCTGCTCTACCGGCTGTCCGACGCGCTGGCGGATACGGCGCTGGAGCAGCTCGCCGGGCGGATGCTGCGCGCCGTGGAGGACACCGCGCCAAACTGGATCGCCCCCGACGGCAACCTGCACTATGCCGTCTATCAGGACGGCAGCTACGGCGGGACGGAATACCCCCGCCTGACCTACAACGACCTGTTTGAATTGCAGCAGCTGCTGGAATCGCGCGGGCTGGGGCGCAGCGCGCAGATTCAGATGCTTCTGGACAGCAAGCGCCGCTGGATGGACGCCAACGGCGTCACAGGCTACAGCACCTGAGCGCGCCGTTTGACATTTTTCGCGGCAGGTGCTAGAATGCAGGCCGACAGCCCCCGCAGGGGGCAGCAAAGAAGGTTTATCATATGCAAACAAGAAAACGCGCCGTCGTGTGCGGCGTGCTCTTCCCGCTTCTGACCGGCATCGCGGTCTTCCTGATTGCCGCCGTGCTCTGGGCCACAAGCCTGTGGAGCAATCTGAACGTTGACGAGATCCTCATCCAGCTGACCACCTCCGTCAAGGGGACGGGCAACGGGATGATCGGCTCGTTCATCCGCCGCTGCGTCCTCCCCGGCGCCGCGACAATGGCCGGGGTCGCGCTTTTGCTGGTGCTGCTGCGCCGGGTGCGGTTCTGGAACCTGCTCGCGCGCATCGGCGCGGGCGCCGGGCTGGCCGGGATTGTCGGTATCTGCGTCTATGCCTTTTTCCTGTACGACGTGGGCGGCTATATTGAGAGCAACGTCGTGCAGTCCGAGTATCTCGAGGCCAACTATGTCGACCCAAAATCCGTCCAGCTCACGTTCCCGGAGGAAAAGCGGAACCTCATCTATATCTGGCTGGAGTCCATGGAATCGACCTACACCGACACGGAACACGGCGGCGCGTTCGACTTTGACCCGATCCCCGAGCTGACGGCGCTGGCCGCGGAGGGCGTCAACTTCTCCGGCGACCGGGATATCGTCCACGGCGGCTTCGTGACCTACGGCACCACGTGGACGGCCGGCGCGCTCTTTGCACAGACGAGCGGCCTGCCGCTCAAAATCCCGGTTGCGGACAGTGCGATGGATCAGCAGGAGCACTTCTTCACGGGCGTCACCGCCATCGGCGACATTCTCGCGGACGCGGGCTACCATCAGGCGCTGCTCATCGGCTCGGACGCCGTCTTCGGCGGGCGGCGCAACTACTTCACCCAGCACGGCGGCTACGAGATCTGGGACTACAAGTACAGCAAGGAACAGGGGCAGATCCCGGAGGACTACCGTGTCTTCTGGGGCTATGAGGACGAAAAGCTCTTCGACTTTGCCCGGCAGCATCTGACCGAGCTGGCCGCGTCGGACGAGCCGTTCAACCTCTCCATCCTGACTGTCGACACGCACTTCCCGGACGGCTATGTCTGCCGCAATTGCGGCGATGAATTCGGCGACGACCAGTACTCCAACGTCATGGCGTGCTCGAGCCGTCAGGTCACCGAATTTATTGAATGGTGCCGTGAGCAGCCGTTCTATGAAAACACGACGATCGTCCTCTCCGGCGACCACCTGACGATGGATGTCGACTACTGCGACGCCGTGGACGCGGACTATCCGCGCCGGGTGTACACCGTCTATCTGAACGCGGCGGCCGAGGTCAAAGATCCGGACGCCTACCGCGAGTATACCACCCTCGACAACTTCCCGACAACGCTCGCCGCCATGGGCGTCCAGATTGAGGGCGAGCGGCTGGGCCTCGGTGTAAACCTGTTCTCCGGCGAGCAGACGCTCTATGAGCGGGACGGGCTGGAGGTTTTGAACCGCGAGCTGCGGCGAAAATCCGAGTTCCTGAACAGCCTGTCCGGCATCTCGGAGGAGGTCTTCGAGATGTCCGAACAGTTCCTGAACACGCATGTGGAGCTGTCCATCGACTTCGGCGCCGACAGCCTGACCTACACGCTGGGCGGCCTGTCGGAGATCGAACAGGACTTTTCCAGCATTGAGGTCTTTGCCGAGAAGATGTTTGGCGAGCGGCGCTCAACCATGTGGTACGAGCCGGCCGTGCGGCAGGACGACGGCACATATACCATTACCATGCCGCTCTCTGCGCTGAGCGGCGAGACGAGCTTCACCGTCCACTTCTACGCAATGACAACCGCCGGGCGGATCAAAGTGGACAAGAGCTTCCAGTGTGATGTGGCGGCAGAAACGCTGACCTACACGCCGGACTCGCCCTGAGTGGGCAGCTACAAAGACACAGCGCCGCCTGTACGGGAGTGACCCGTACAGGCGGCGCTTTCCAATGCCCACCCCGCTATTCCACGCGGGGCAGGCGTTCGTAGAGTTCTGTTTCCTGATAAAGGCGGCTGGCAAGCGCGCCGTCGAGCGCGCCGGGCGTGAGCCGCCAGAGCCAGTTGCCGCCGAGCTGCGACGGCGTATTGATCCGCGCCTCGCTGCCGAGGCCGAGCAGATCCTGCGTCTGTAGAATCACGAGATCCGCCGGGCTGCCCAGCGCCGCACGCATCATGCCCCAGTGCTCGCCCTCCTGTGCGTTCAGGCAAAGGTAGGCGCGCGCCCGGGCGGTGTCCTGCGCCGGCGCACTTTGCAGCCAGCCGCAGATGGTGTCGTTGTCGTGGGTGCCGGTGTACATGACGCAGTGTGTGCCGCAGCGGTGCGGCAGATAGTCCGAGCCGCTGCCGTCGCGGCTGTCGAAGGCCAGCTCCAGCACCTTCATGCCGGGGTAGCCCGTGTCGCGGACGAGCTGGCGGACGGAATCGGAGAGAAAGCCCAGATCCTCCGCGATGATCTCGCGCCGCCCCAGCGCCTCCTCCACCGTTCGGAAAAAGTCCAGCCCGGGGCCGGGCCGCCAGCGGCCCTCCGCCGCGCTCTCCGCCGCGCGCGGGATCGCGTAATAGGCGTCAAAGCCACGGAAATGGTCGATGCGCAGCACGTCGTACAGCCGGAACTGGTGCGCAATCCGGGCAATCCACCAGCGATAGCCCGTCGCACGCAGATGCTCCCAGTCAAACAGCGGGTTGCCCCAGCGCTGCCCCAGCGCCGAGAAGCCGTCCGGCGGGCAGCCGGCGACCTCGGTACACGCGCCCTGCGCGTCCAGCTGGAACTGCTCGCGGTGCGCCCAGACGTCGGCGGAGTCCGGCGCGACATAGATCGGCAGATCGCCGATGATCGCCACGCCGCGCGCGTTCGCATAGCGCCGCAGCGCCTGCCACTGGGCATAAAACAGGTACTGCACCGTCTGCCAGAAGCGGATTTCCGCTGCCAGCTCCCGGCGCGCGGACGCCAGCGCCGCCGGTTCGCGCAGGCGGAGTCCCTCCGGCCACTGCTGCCACGGCGCGCCGCCGTGGGCGTCCTTGAGCGCCATAAACAGCGCATAATCGTCCAGCCACGCGGCGTTC
Organism: uncultured Oscillospiraceae bacterium; assembly: GCA_964652075.1. Classification (GTDB taxonomy): domain Bacteria; phylum Bacillota; class Clostridia; order Oscillospirales; family Oscillospiraceae; genus CAZYZQ01. Next base: position 2,803 of record CAZYZQ010000017.1, on the reverse strand, counting down.
TCCCGGCAGAAGTCCTCCACCGCCGGGCCATGCGCGGCGCAGAGCCTTGCGCAGGCGCGGCGCAGGATGGAAAAGCGCAGCTCATACAGCCTTCCGTAGTCTACACGCGATACATCCGCGCCCCAGTCGAGTCCGCGGAATTCCTCCGGTTCGAGCAGGCCGTCGCGGCACAGCTCGTCCAGATCAATGAAATACGGGTTCCCCGCCCACGACGAATAGGACTGGTAGGGCGAGTCGCCGTAGGAGGTTGGGCCGAGCGGCAGGATCTGCCAGTAGGACTGCCCCGCCGCACGCAAAAAGTCGACAAACTCCCGCGCCTGCCGGCCCATCGTTCCAATGCCGTAGTCGGACGGCAGGGAAAAGACCGGCAGGAGGAGTCCGGAACGACGCATCAATAGAACGCCTCCCTTGTGATCAATTCAACATTCAGTTATTTGTCTGCGGATATTCGGCGACACTCTCGCCGCCGGAGATTTCAAACGGCACCGTCTCATGCGCCGGGCCGAGCGGCCGTTCCAAGCGTTCAAGCAGGATATCCACACCGCGCTCAACGAGCTTGTGCGTATCCTGCCGGACGGTACACAGGCGCGGCACGGAGAAGTCGGCCAGCGGGATGCCGTCGAAGCCCATGATAGAGACATCCTCCGGCACGCGCAGCCCCCGGTCGCGCAGCGCACGGATTGCGCCGAGCGCCATCACATCGGAGAGCGCGAAGATCGCGGTCAGCTTCGGATGGCGGTCAAGCAGCCGCCCGGTGGCGGCGTAGGCGTCCTCCATCGAGTAGCGGCACGTCTCGCACTGCGACTCGGAGAACGGGACGCCGTGCCGCGCGAAGCTGCGCAGCGCACCCTCGACGCGGCGGCAGCTCATCTGGGAGGTTTTGCGGTTGCCGCCCAGAATGCCGATGCTGCGGTGGCCGTGGAGGATCAGATGGTCCACGGCGCGCTCCGCCGCCTGTCCGTCGTCGGTCGTGATGCTCGAAAGGTTGTCGTAACCGAGATCCCGCGCCGTGTTCGTCAGTAGGACGCACGGCACAGTGATCGGCGCAAACTCCATGCGGAAATACTCCAGATCGCCGCCGAGGAACAGGATGGCGGGCGGCTTATACTCCCGGCACAGGCGCAGGGCGAAGGCCGTCTCGTTGTCGTCCTCATCGAGGTAGTAGACGGCGGCCTCGACGCCGCGCTCCTGCATGAGCGCCTGAATCTGCTCCACCATCTTGGCAAAGAGCATATTCTGCGTGCCACGGACAATCACGGCGACGCGCCTGCCGCTCAGCTGCTTGAGATGGCGCGCGTTGCTGTTCGGCTGAAAGCCCTGCGCGCGCACAACGGCGAGCACCTTCTCACGCATGGCGTCGGACACGCCGGGCGAACCGTTCAGCACACGCGAAACCGTTCCCACGCCGCAGCCGGCCAGCTGCGCAATATCTTTGATTGTCATAACAGGCGCCTCCTTCCTGATGCGGGCGGGCCGGAATCAGCCCTTGACCGCACCGGCCAGCACGCCCTTGATGATGTGCTTCTGGCACAGGAGGTACACAATGATAATTGGCAGAAGCGTGAGCATGATGCAGGCCATCATCGGGCCCATCTCGACCTTGCCGAAGCTGCCGCGGAAATACTGAATGAGGATCGGGATCGTCTGATAGCCCGCCGTCTTGTCAAGCACGAGGTAGGGCAGCAGATAGTCGTTCCACAGCCACATCGTCTCCAGAATCCCGACCGAGATCAGCGTCGGCTTCAGGATCGGCAGGACGATGAAGAAGAAGGTCTTGATCGGGTTGCAGCCGTCGATCATCGCGGCCTCCTCCAGCTCAACCGGGATCGATTTGACAAAGCCGCAGAACATGAAAACCGCCAGCCCCGCGCCGAAGCCGAGGTAAATCAGGCAGATGTTATAGGGGTTGCTCAGGCCGGTGCGGTCCGCTGTGGCGCTGAGGGTGAACATCAGCATCTGGAACGGCACGACCATTGAGAACACGAACAGGAAATAAATGAGCTTCGTGAACTTGTTGGATACGCGCGTGATGAACCAGGCGCACATTGAGCAGAAGATGAGGATGGCCGCCACTGCCGTGACCGTGATCAGCAGGGAATTGCCGAAAGCTGCCAAAAATCCCTTGCTGTTGAGCGCATCCACATAGTTTTGGAGGCCCGCGAAGGTCTCCGCTGTGGGCAGCTCAAAAGCGCCCTTGGTCGTAATCGCGCGCTCCGTTTTGAGCGAGTTGAGCAGGATCATCACGATCGGGTAGACCCATGCGAGGGACAGCACGGCAAACAGCGCCGTCATGATTCCGTTTTTGATGCGTTGTCCGCGGTTGACCATTATTGCTGCACCTCCTTCGCGCGCGTCGCCCGCAGCTGGATCATGGAGATCACGATCACGAGCACGCAGAAGATAACGGCCTTCGCCTGGCCATAGCCCTTCCATTGCGCGCCGGAGCGGGCATAGAAGGTATTATAGATGTTGAGCGCGAGCATCTCCGTCATGTGCGCAGGCTCGCCGCCTGTAAGCGCGAGGTTCTGGTCGAACAGCTTGAAGGAGTTGGTCAGCGTCAGGAACAGGCAGATGGTGATGGAAGGCATCACGTTCGGGATCTTGACCTTCCAGAGCGTCTGCCAGGAGTTCGCGCCGTCGATATACGCGGCCTCGAGGTAATCGTTGGGGATGGATTGCAGCCCCGCGATATAGATAATCATCATGTAGCCGATCTGCTGCCAGCACATGAGGATGATGAGCCCCCAGAAACCATACGTGGAATTGAGCTGCAAAAGCGGCTTGGCAAGCAGCGAAAGCGCGC
>CAZYZQ010000016.1:11638-25924 GCA_964652075.1 uncultured Oscillospiraceae bacterium | reverse complement strand
GTGATGGAGGCTATGCAGGCATATCTTGCAACCGGGATGGCCTCGCACTATGTCCAGCCCATCGGGCCGGACTGGCTGCGCGCAACCATCGCGGAGATCTTCTCCGAAAAGAGCGGCCGCACCCTTGACCCCGGCCGGAACGTGCTGATCTCGCCCGGCTCGGACTCCGGCTTGCTGTTCGCCATGTTCCCGTTCCTGGACGACGGCGACGAGGTGCTGATCCCCGACCCGAGCTATCCGTCCAACTTTTTGAACGCGAAGCTCCTCGGCGGCCGGGCGGTTCCGGTGCCGACGTATGCGCAGGACAACTACCAGCTCCGTCTGGAGGAGCTGGAGGCGCGCGTCACGGACAGAACCCGCATGGTGCTGATTACGCACCCGAATAATCCGACGACGACGGTGTTCCGGCGCGAGACACTGGAGATGCTGGCGGAGTTTGTGATCCGGCATGACCTGATCCTTGTCTGCGATCAGGCGTTTGAGGACCATGTCTACGACGGCATCGAGTTTGTCTCACCCTGTACGCTGCCGGGCATGTGGGAGCGCACCGTCACGGTGCGGTCGATCTCGAAGGGCCTCGGCCTGTCCGGCCTGCGCATCGGCTTCCTGATTGCGGAGGAGCACATCATGGACAAGCTGTACGGCGCGGCGGTCAACGTGCTCGGCGCGCCGAACACGCTCTCCTGCGTCGGCGCGGACGCGGCGCTGCGCGACGAGACGATCCTCCCGGCCTACTATGAGCGGCTCAGGCGCCGCCGTGATCTGAGCCATGAGATTTTGGACGGCACGCCGGGCGTCGGCGTGAAGCCGGCGGAGAGCGGGATCCTGACGTGGCTCGACGTCTCCCGTCTCGGCACGGGCGCGGAGGTGGCCGCGTACATTCAGGAGAAGGCGCGCGTCATGGTCAACGACGGCGCGGCCTACGGCGCGCAGGGCGTGGGCGGAATCCGGATCGTCTCGGCCTGCTTTGCCGACGACGAGGAGGCCGCGCGCAGGCTGCGCGATATCCGCACGGCGCTGGAGATGCTGGCGAAGGAAAAAGGAATCCAGTAACTGCAAAAAAGCACCCGCTTTTCCGTCGGAAAAGCGGGTGCTTTGCTGAATTTATCCCTCTTTGCAGAATGCGCGGGCCACGTTGACAATGTTCTCCGCGCACAGGCCGAACTCCTCGAGAAGCGCAAGCGCCGGGCCGGAGTGGCCGAAGACGTCCTGCACGCCGATGCGGCGCATGGGCATCGGGCAGTGCTCGCAGAGCGCGGCGGCGACCGCCTCTCCCAGACCGCCGATGATGTTGTGCTCCTCGCAGGTGATGACCCGGCCGCACTCCCGCGCGGCCTTGACGACGATCTCCTCGTCGAGCGGCTTGATGGTGCAAAGGTTGATGACGCGGGCATGGATGCCCTCGGCGGCAAGCGTGCGCGCGGCCTCGAGCGCCTCGGGGACGAGCAGGCCGGTTGCCAGAATGGCAACGTCGTTGCCCATGGTCAGCTGTTCGCCCTTGCCGATCTCAAAATGGAAGCCCTCGCTGTGGAAGATCGGAGTGGAGAGACGGCAGGTGCGCAGATAGACGGGGCCGTCCCGGTGATAGGCCGCAACGGTGGCGGCATAGGCCTCAACGCCGTCGGACGGGCAGAGCACTGTCATGCCCGGAATCGTACGCATGAGTGCGAAGTCCTCGCAGCACTGGTGGCTTGCGCCGTCCTCTCCCACGGAGATGCCGCCGTGCGAGGCGCCGATCTTGACATTCAGGCGGGGATAACCGATAGAGTTGCGGATTTGCTCGAACGCGCGCCCCGCCGCGAACATCGCGAAGCTCGAGACAAACGGCACAAGACCCATCGCCGCCATGCCGGCGGCGACGGCCATCATGTTGGCCTCGGCAATGCCGCAGTCAAAGAAACGGTCGGGGAAGGGCTTGCGGAACATGGCGGATTTGGTCGAGGGGCCGAGGTCGGCGTCGAGCACAACAATGTTCTCGTGGCGCTGGCCGAGCTCGACGAGCGTGGTGCCGTAGCTTTCACGGGTTGCAATCTTATTCATGCCTGCGCCTCCAATTCTGCCAGCTGGGCGGCCAGCTCCGCCATGGCGACCTGTGTCTGTTCATCGTTGGTGGCCTTGCCGTGCCAGTCGGGGTTATTCTCCATAAAGCTGACGCCCTTGCCCTTGACGGTATGCAGCAGGATTGCAGTTGGCTTGCCGCCGCCGATATTCTGATGGAAGAAGTCGAACGCGGACGCAATGGCGCCGAAGTCGTGGCCGTCGATCGAGATGACCTCGAAGCCGAACGCACGCAGCTTGTCGTCAACGGGATCAAGGTTCATGACATCCTGCGTCCGGCCGGAGATTTGCAGGCCGTTCAGATCGATCATGAGGCAGAGATTGTCAAGCTTGTAATGCGCGGCAAAAAGACATGCCTCCCAGACCTCGCCCTCGGCAATTTCGCCGTCGCCCAGCAGGGAGTAGATGCGGATCTGGTCGCGCCGCAGGTACTTTGCGGCCTTTGCCATGCCGGCGGCGGCGGAAACGCCCTGACCGAGCGAGCCGGTGGACATATCGACGCCCGGAACGGTGTTCATATTCGGATGCCCCTGCAGATAGCTGCCGATATGGCGCAGTGTGAGCAGATCCTCCACCGGGAAGAAGCCACGGTTGGCCAGCGCGGCGTAGAGCCCGGGCGCGGCGTGGCCCTTGGAGAGGACGAAACGGTCGCGGTCCTCCCAACGCGGGTTTTGCGGGTCGATGCGCATCTCACGGAAGTAGAGATAGGTGAAGACGTCGGCGGCGGACAGGCTGCCGCCCGGATGGCCGGCCTTGGCGCTGTGCGTGGATTCGATCACGCCCATGCGAACCCGGCACGCCGCGATTTGCAGAGCCAGCGTTTCCTGCGGTGTCATAAGCATTCCTCCAAATCATACTGTTTGAATCCTGCGTTGTGCTCTGGTTCTCTCAGTATAGCGCAAAATCGGGCGGTTCGTCAATCACAGAAGAGAAAGGTTTTCTGAAAAATCCATATTTTTCGCCCGCTCCGATTGATGCGCCGGAATATGCATGACTGGAAATAATTGGCTTTTTTTGTGCGGGAATTGCATAAATATGGGGCGAGCAGAGCGGGGATATTTGGGAAAAATCGGGAAAACCTGCAAGTTTCAGGTCGTTTTTCCGGGAAACTTGACATATAGATGCCAAAGGATGTATAATACGTCATCATAGTATCAGAATATTGTTTCATGAAGCTTTAACAAGTTAAAGCGAGAAAGGAAGATGCAAATGCTGATTCAGAACGGCAACGTCCACGACGGCCTCGGGCATGTGGCGAAGCAGGACGTGCGGATCACGGATGGAATCATTACGGCGCTTGGAACGCTCAGCCCGGAAGCGGGCGAAGAGGTATTCGATGCCGCGGGGATGGAGGTCCTGCCCGGGTTTGTGCAGGCGCTCTCCGTCTGGGGCATCATGGGCAACGCAACGGAGATCCGGCCCTCGTCCAACGACAACGATGAAAAGAGCAATCCGATTATGCCGGAGCTGGACGGCTTTTACGCATTTAACGGCCGCGGCGCGACGGCGCAGCAGCTCGGCGCGTTCGGCCTGACGGCCTGCGGCGTCGCCCCTGCGGACAACAACCTGTTCGGCGGCAGGATTGCGGCGTTTTCGGTCGACGGCGTGAACCCCTACAAGATGGTGCTCGGCCGCGATCTGGGCATGATGGCGTCCGTCACCCAGAACCTGAAGACAACCTACGGCGCGCGCCAGATGGCGCCCATGACGCGGATGTGGATTTTCACAAATCTGGCAGAGCAGCTGCGCAAGGCGGCGGAATATAAAGAGGAAGCCGACAAGCCGAAGGACGATAAGCTGGCCGCGATCCGCCGTGTTGTGGACGGCGAGCTGCCGCTCTTTGTCTCCTGCGATTCGGCGGTTGCGGCCGAGCGGGTGCATGAGATCACCGCGCCGTATGAAAAGCTGCGCCTTGTGCTGGTCAACGGGTTCGGCCTGACGGGCGAGGAGCAGTGGATTATCGAGAAGAAGATCCCGATCATTGTCCGTACGGCGTCCTATCCGCTGGATGAGTACGCAATGACGCTTTCCATGTCCGCCATGGCGAAGTTCCAGGAGGCGGGCGTCCCGGTGGCGCTCAGCGGGGAGAACAGCAACGCGTTTGCCGCGCGCGAGGATCTTCTGTGGAATTCTGCGGAGATGATGCGCGTGGTGCATGACGCGGAGCGCGTGCTGCCGATGGTGACGAGCGTCCCGGCGAAAATCCTCGGCATCGACGACAAGGTCGGCTCGATCGAGACCGGCAAGCGCGCGGATCTCGTGCTCTGGAGCGCGAACCCGATGCAGACCTATCAGGCGAAGATCATCCGCACCTATCAGGGCGGCGAGGTAATTTATAAGGAAGGGGATGCGATGAAATGCTTGTAATCAAGAACGCGACCATCTATACCATGGACGAGCAGACCGACGTTTTGCAGGCGGATCTGCGGATCGACGGCGGCAAGATCGCCGAGATCGGCCAGAATCTGTGCGCAGACGGCGCGCAGGTGATCGACGCGGCGGGGAAGGTTGTCACGCCGGGCTTTGTCGATGCGCACAGCCATGTCGGCGGCATTGGCCCGGGCATGACGGACGAGGATCTCAACGAGCTTACAACGCCCCTGACCCCGGAGCTGGACGCCTACTACGGCATCAATCCGGATGATAAACAGTTCAAAAACACAATCGCGCAGGGCATCACGACCTCCTGCCTCGCGCCCGGCTCCGGCAATGTGGTGTGCGGCTGGGTCATGGCGTACAAGTCGGCGGGCAAGAACCGCGTCGTGCGCCGCCCCGTGGCGATGAAGGGCGCGATGGGTATCAACCCGAAGGGCGTCTACGCCGCGAAGAACCAGACGCCGATGACGCGTATGGCGATTGCAAACACAATGCGCACCTATCTGCGCAACGTGCAGGAATATATGAAAAAGAAAGCCGACGCGGGCGACGATCAGACCAAGATGCCGCCCTACGATCTCGGGCTGGAGCACGGCATTCCGGTGCTTGAGAAGAAGATCCCGCTCAAGGTGCACAGCTACATGCACGACATGATGACGGTGCTTGAGATTGCGAAGGAATTCGACATTCTGGTGACGCTCGACCATGCGCAGGGCTGCTCGGATTTCCTGGAGGAGCTGACCGATCCGCATGTGCGCGGCATCATCTTCGGGCCGACGAGCGCGCAGCTGTTCCCCGGCGAGGGCGGCAAGCTCGATCCGGAGTGCTGCAAGCTGTTTGACGACCGCGGCGTGCCGATTGCCGTCATGACCGACGCGCCGGTGACGGTGATCAACATGCTGGTCTACGAGATGGGCGAGGCCGTCCGGCACGGGATGGACCCGGTGCGGGCGCTGGCGCTCGTCACGAGCAACGCCGCGAAGATCGTCGGCGTCGAGGATCGCGTGGGCTCGCTGGCCGTGGGCAAGGACGCGGACGTGCTGATCTGGTCGAAGCTGCCGAGCGAGGCGACGGACGCCGTGCTTGAGCGCGTGCTGATCGACGGCGAGACTGTGTTTGAGAAAGAGGCGTGAGCCGTGAAGTATACATATCCTGTTTGTAAAACTGTCGATAAGGTGGAGGACTGGTTTGGCACCAAGCTGCCGGATCCGTACGCGTGGCTGAAGAACGCCAAGGACCCGGAGGTGCTGGACTTTGTCGCGCGGGAGAATGCCTATACCGACGCGTTCTTCCCGCAGGCGGAGCTTGACGCGAAGATTGCGCAGCTCAAAGCGCAGGCGCTGCCGGATCTGCCGGGCAGCATCGTGCCGTGGAAGAACGGGTATCTCGCGTCCCTCATGCACTCCGGCGACTACGAGGTCTGCGTGCTGGACAGGCAGTTCCGGAAGACCGGTGCCCTGCCGGAGATCCCGGGGCTGGTGGGCACGCAGTTCCAGGCGACGCCGTGCCCGAAGGACGATAAAATCCTCGCAATTATGCTCCTGAAGCCCGGCGCGCCGCGCCTGTCAATCGCGGTGTGCAATGTGGAGACAAAGGAAGTGCTCAAGGAGATCGACATGGTCTTCAGCTGCACCTGGTCCAAGGCGGACGGCTGCCTGTACTATGGCTTCACGGAGGCAGACTCCGAGAAGCAGACGAGCCGTACGACATACTACCGGTTCGACCCGCAGACGCAGCGGGAGACGGTTGCCTGCGAGGATGACAGCTACGCAATCTTCGGACAGGAGTGGGCGTCCCACGACGGCGCGTATCTTGTCGCGCAAATCTGCCGCGACTATGCCTACGGCAACTGGGTTGCCATCGACTGCCGCACCGGCAAGGTCTCCCGCCTGACGCAGGAGCCGGTCGAGTGGTACTATGTGGATTCGGTGGACGACTGCCACTACTTCATCACGATGTCCGAGGCCGCGCACGGCGCGGTGATCCGTGTGGGCAACGACGGCAGCCGCGAGACGGTGCTGCCGGAGAGCGAGACGGTGATTCTGGAGAACGGCTTCTGGGCCGGCGGCAAGCTCTTTGCCGTTGCGCGTAAGGACGTTTCCGCGCGCCTTCTGGAGATTGCGACCGGCCGGGAGATCCCACTGCCGCACGCGCACTGCGCGCTCACGCAGAGCGGCATTGTCGCAGACGGCGTGATTCTGAAGCTGGATTCGTTTACAGAGGCGCCGCAGTTGGTGCATTTTGACGGGCAGTCGTTCCGGACGGTGCTGCGCAGCAGCGAAAAGACGCATCCGGACGTCGTGGTGGAGCAGCGCTTTGCGCCTTCCACGGGCGACGAGGCGCAGATCCCGTACTATATCGTCTATAAATCGGGCACGAAGCTCGACGGCAGGAACCGCGTGCTCATGTACGGCTACGGCGGTTACAACATCAGCATGCCACCGGAGTATACCGAGAGCGTCTCGCAGACGCAGATCCCCGCGTGGGTGGAGAACGGCGGCGTCTATGTCCACTGCAACCTGCGCGGCGGCAACGAGTATGGCCCGAAGTGGCACGAGGCCGGTATGGGGATGCAGAAACGGCACTGCTATGAGGACTTCATCGGCATTGCCGAGCAGATCATCCGCGACGGCTGGACAGAGCCGGGCCGGATTGCCATCTCCGGCTGCTCGAACGGCGGCCTTCTCATGTCGGCGCTTGTCACGATGCGCCCGGATCTGTGGGGCTGCGTGATCGACTCTGTGCCGCACACCGATATGATCCACTTTGCCGAGGACGACCGTGGGCCGATGTATATCACGGAGTACGGAAATCCGCGCGAGAGCCGCGAGATGTTTGAGTATCTGCTGAGCTATTCGCCGTACTATAATGTCAAAGAGACAAGCTACCCGCCGACGTATATCCAGACGGGCGAGCTGGACAATAACGTTCCGCCTTATCACGGCAAGAAATTCGCGGCGCGGATGCAGGCGCTGAACCGGAGCGACAATCCGATCCTGCTGCGCGTGCTGGCGGAGGGAAGCCATGACCGTGGCAAGGGCGAGGTCTTCTGGCGGACGATTGCGGAGATGCATCTGTTTATGGAATATGCCCTGAAGGAGGGCAAGTCGTGCTGAAATTCACACTCAAACGTCTGCTGTTTATGATCCCTTCGATCATTATCATCACGTTTTTGACCTTTTTTATCATGTCGAAATCCGCCGGCAGCCCCGGCAGCGTGGCGTTGGGCATGCAGGCCTCGAAAGAGGACATCGCGGCCTATAACCACGCAATCGGCTACGACCGGCCGCTGCTGGTGCGCTACGGCGACTACATGCTGAACGCAGTGCAGGGCGACCTTGGCGAGAGCTATAAGGCGCAGCTGCCTGTCACCAAGGTGCTGCTGCCGAAGTTCCCCATCACCTGCAAGCTGGCGGTTCTGGCTGTGCTGTTCTCGGCGCTGATCGGGATCCCCATCGGCGTGCTGGCCGCGGTGCGAAAAGGGACGATCGCGGACACCGGGGTTACGGTAGTCTCACTGATTCTGGCCTCCGTGCCGGGCTTCTGGCTGGCGCTTCTTATGATGCTGCTGTTCTCGCTGAAGCTCGGATGGCTGCCGACGTTCGGCCTCGGGACGTGGAAAAACTACGTCATGCCGCTTGCAACGCTGGCGTTGCCGAGCGCGGCGTATGTGGCGCGCATGGTACGTATTACCATGATTGAAGCGCTCAGCTCCGACTATGTGCGTACGGCGCGCGCCAAGGGCGCAGGCCCGATGCGGATCATTTTCCTGCATGTGCTGCGCAACGCGCTGATGCCGGTCATCACGACGCTCGGCATGAACTTCGCGGGCCTTCTGGGCGGCGCGGTCATTGCGGAGCAGGTGTTCGGCCTGCCGGGTGTTGGGCAGGAGATCCTCAATTCCATCAACGCAAAGGATGTTCCCATTGTTCTGGGCGCAACCATCATTCTGTCGCTGCTGTACATGGTGATCATGCTGGTCATGGATCTCATCAATGCGCTTCTGAACCCGAAGATTCGGGACAACATGGGCTAAGGAGGGCATTCTTGTGACAAAACATAGACGTAAACGGCAGGAGCGGCTCAGCGAAATGGCCGGGCGGACGCATCCGATTGCGGACGTCTGGCGGAATTTCCGGCGTCATCCTGTTTCCATGGCGGCAATGGTTGTGCTGCTGGCGATGATTGTCATGGCGATTGCGGCCGGCTTCATCTGGGACTACGAGGCGGATGTTGTGGCAATCCATTCCGCAGACAGGCTGCAGGGCCCCTCGGCGGCGCACTGGTTCGGCACCGATGATTTCGGCCGCGATGTCTTTATGCGTGTGGTATACGGCGCGCGGTATTCGCTGTTCATTGGCATTGTGACCTCGGCAGTCTCCATGGTGCTCGGCATTGTGATCGGCGCTTCCTGCGCATACTTCGGCGGTGCGTATGACGCGATAGTCATGCGTATCATGGACGCAATTGTCTGCATCCCATCCATGCTCCTGATGCTCGCGCTCGTTGCAGTGCTCGGCAAGGGTATGCAGGGCATGATTATCGCGATGACATTCGTCTCGATCCCCGGCTACGCGCGCATTATCCGCTCCATTGTGCTTGGCGTGGTACATCAGGAATACGTGGAGGCGGCGCTCGCCTCGGGCACGAGGCATGTGGAGATCATCCGGCGGCATATCCTGCCCAACTGCTTCGGGCCGATTCTGGTAGATGTTCTGATGAGCGTCTCCGGCTGCATCATGTCCGCTTCCAGCCTGAGCTTCCTCGGCATGGGCATTCAGGTGCCCGCGCCGGAGTGGGGCGCGATGCTGAGCGGCGCGACAAAGCTCATGCAGCTCAGTCCGCACCTGGCCATTTTCCCGGGCCTTGCCATCCTGCTCACGTCGCTGTGCTTCAACCTGATCGGCGACGGGTTGACGGATGCGCTCGACCCGAAGAGCCGCTAAGGGAGGTGCGGAGCAATGCAAACTGAAAATTTGATTGAAGTGCGCGGCCTGCGCACAGTCCTGCCCCTGAAAAACAAGGAGCTGGCCGCGCCTGTCGACGGCATTGATCTTGACATCCCGCGCCGCAAAACCGTCGGCCTCGTCGGCGAGTCCGGCTGCGGCAAGTCCATGACGGCGCGCTCGATCATGCGCCTGCTGGACCATCCCATCCATATTCAGGAGGGAACCATTACCTTCCACCGCGAGGACAGCGAGGTTGACCTTGCGGCAATTTCCGAGAAGGAGATGCGCGCCGTCCGCGGCCGTGAGATCTCCATGATCTTCCAGGATCCGATGACGGCGCTGAACCCGTCGATTACGGTCGGCAAGCAGGTGCGCGAGGCCATCACGCTGCACGAGAAGATCTCGCGCAAAGAGGCAAAGGAGCGCGTCATTCAGGTCTTCCACGATGTTGGAATTCCCGAACCGGAGCGGCGCTACCGCTCGTATCCGCACCAGCTCTCCGGCGGCCTGCGCCAGCGCATCTGTATTGCAATGGCCATGGTGCTCCAGCCCTCATTCCTGATTGCCGACGAGCCGACGACGGCGCTCGACGTGACCGTTGAGGCGCAGATTCTGGCGCTGATGAAGCAGCTGCAAAAGGACAACGATATGTCCATCCTGCTGATTACGCACAACCTCGGCGTCGTCGCGGATATCTGCGACGAGGTCAACGTCATGTACGCCGGCCAGATTGTCGAGCACGCGGAGAAGGCGGAGCTGTTCCACCGGACGCTGCATCCCTATACGCGCGGCCTGATGAAGGCAATCCCGCGTGTGCGCGGCAACACGGAGGGCGAGCTGTATACCATTCACGGCACAGTGCCGAGTCTGAGCCAGATGCCGTCGGGCTGCCGGTTCTGCGACCGCTGCCCGTATGCGACCGACAAATGCAGAAGCGAGACGCCGCCTCTGCGCGATGTCGGCGGCGGACATCTTGTCCGCTGTTTCCGGGAGGTGGAGGCATGAGCGAACCGCTGATTCAGGTGGAACACCTGGTGAAATACTTTAAAAGCAACGCCGGGCGCATCAAGGCGGTCGACGATGTGTCGTTCGACATCTATCCTGGCGAGACGCTGGCGCTGGTCGGTGAGTCCGGCTGCGGGAAATCCACGCTGGGCCGTCTGATCGTTCGCCTGCTCAAGGCGGATTCCGGCTCGGTGAAGCTGGGCGGCATCGATCTGGGAAGCCTGAAGGGCAGCGCGCTGCGCAAGACGCGCCAGAATATGCAGATCGTCTTTCAGGACCCGTTTTCCTCCCTCGACCCGCACTTCACCGTCGGTGAGGTGATCGCCGAGCCGCTGCGCGCGGCGGGCGTGAAGAAGGAGGAGCGCGTTGCACGCGTGCAGAAGCTCATGCGCCGCGTCGGCCTGCAGGAGGAGGACTACTGGCGCTTCCCGCACCAGTTCTCCGGCGGCCAGCGGCAGCGCATCGGCATCGCCCGGGCGCTGGCGCCCGAGCCGAAGGTCATTGTCTGCGACGAGCCGGTCTCGGCGCTGGACGTGTCCATTCAGGCGCAGATTTTGAACCTCCTGCGCCGCTTGCAGGCGGAGTCCAACCTGACCTACCTGTTTATTTCCCACGACCTTGCGGTTGTGCGCTATATCTCGAACCGGATTGTCGTCATGTTCCTCGGCAAGCTGTGCGAGATCTGCCCGACGCAGGACGCATACGATCACCCGCTGCATCCCTATACGCGGATGCTCATCGACTCCGCCCCGGAGCCGGATCCGGACTTCGACCGCGAGGACCGGATGCTGCTGCAGGGTGAGTTGCCCAGCCCGATCAACCCGCCGGACGGCTGCCGCTTCTGCACCCGCTGCCCCTATGCGACGGACGAGTGCCGGACGGTGGAGCCGGAGATGAAGGACTACGGCGGCGGCCGCTTCTGCGCGTGTCACCATCCGCTGCCGCAGAAGTAATGTTTGTCAGCCACAGCGCCCAACGATGGATTGCTGTGCAAATAAATACGCCTCTGGCGAGAAAGTGAGACAAAATCATGAAAAGAATCATCGCGATTCTTCTCGTTCTGGTGCTGAGCTTCAGCCTGCTGGCTGCCTGCGCCAAGTCCGAGAAGACGGACGCACCCTCGTCCGACAATCAGACGAACACCGAGAACAACGGCGAGTCTGAAAACAAGGGCGGCGCGACCATCCCGGTCGCCAACGAGACAACGCTCAAGACCGTGGCCATTATGACCTCCGAGCACTTCACCCCGCTGGTCAACGGCAACGGCGACAAGCATGTCTTCCATGCGCTGTTCGATTGCCTGTTTATGTTTGACAACGACGGCAACCCCGTGCCGATGCTGGCCGAGTCCTATGAGCAGGACGGGCTGGAAGTCACCATTAAGATGCGCGAGGACGCGACCTTTGCCGACGGTACGCCGGTCAAGGCCAGCGACGTTGTCTTCTCCTATGAGACAACGCTCGAGGACCCGCAGCTCATGTACAACATGACCATGTTCTTCGCGAACTGCGAGGCTGTGAGTGACTACGAGGTCAAGTTCACGCTGGCGAACGGCTACTGCAAGTGGCAGAACCTGCTGGCTGAGCTGCTCTATATTGTTGAGGAGTCCACCTACGACAAGTCCAACGACTACACCACGACCGCTCCCGGCGGCTCCGGCGCGTATGTCCTCGATCATCAGGACAACGCCGGCACGGTCTTCCTGACCGCGCGTGACGACTACTGGAGATGCACCCCGGACTTCAAGAATGTTGAAGTCTACGCAACCATGGATGACGCGACTCAGCTGATCTCCCTGCAGACCGGCGAGCTGGATCTGGCTCCGCAGCTCGGCCTTGCGACCTATACGCAAGCCAAGGCTGTCGACGGCCTGACCGCAGTTGCGTTCGACGGCTGGCAGACCATGGGCCTGATGAGCTTCGTCGGTGACGATGCGTTCCGTCAGGCGATCTTCCACGGCATCAACCGTCAGACCATTCTGGACATCTGCAACGAGGGCAACGGCACCCCGGCTACGAACCTGTTTGCGCCGAAGGTTGTCGGCAAGTACACCGACGTGGTCGAGTTCACCGGCTATGACGTCGATCTGGCCAAGGAATGCCTGTCCAACTCCACAACCGATCTGTCCAAGACCTACACGATCTCTGTTTTTGACGATGACGCCGCCGCTGTTGCGCAGTGCATCCAGCAGGATATGAAGGCGCTCGGCATCAACATGGAGATTGAGCAGATCGATATCAACACCTGGTTCGATGCCCTGATGGCCGGCAATCTGGAGTTCGGCCTGACCGCAATGGCGACCGATATGGTCGGTCTTGAGGACATGATGTCCATGTTCGACCCGGATGCGGGCTATCCGTTCCCGCTCTCCGACGAGCTGCTCGAGATGGTCAAGACCGCTCCGTATATTCAGGACGACGACGAGCGCTACGACGCGATGATCGAGCTGATCAAGCAGCTGCTGATCGAGTGCCAGTGGACCCCGCTGTACGACAACCCCATGTACATGGCCTACAACAGCCGCGTGACGAACATCAACGACTGCGGCGCCGGTACCTGCGTGTTCTACTTCGCTGACATGAAGCTGGCGAAATAAGAACAAGCCACAAATTTATCATCCCCCGCAAACCCTGCCGGGCCAACAGGCCCGGCGGGGCGGTTTTATTTATAGTAAAGAATGGTTGTATTTTGACTGTGAGCATGGTAAAATACTGGAAAGGAGGGTTGGCGGCATGGATGCACTGGACAATTTGTTGGAGCTCTATAACATGAATATGACGGATAAGGCGGAGAAGGTCATCGCGGGGTGGCTTTTGCAGCATCTGGAGGAGCTAAAAGGCGCCACGATCTATGATATTGCGGAGGCAACCGGCGCATCGCGCGCTTCGGTCTGGCGGATGGTACGCAGTATGGGCTATAGTTCCTTCCCGGAGTTTTTGCGTGAACTGCAGTCCGTCGTCTCCCGTTATTCGTACCATAAGCGTCTTCTTTCGAGCCAGAATGAAAATTCACCGGAACTGCTGCGTCATGTGCTGGCAGACAGACTCTCATGCGAGGCGGAGATGTTCCGGGAGAATTTGGATCTTGCCTACGCAAAGCGGATTGTGGACGCTGTGAACGAAGCGCAGCGTGTGCGATTTTATGTGATGACGACTTGCCTGCCGAACCGGATTTTTCAGGAAAATCTTGCGATGATGGGCAAGCAGACCCGGGTGCTCAGCCTGATGCCGGAGATCATGCAGGATATGGAGACACTCGGCGGCGACAGCTTTGTGTTTACGAACCTGCTGGAAAACATTGCAACGCTGCAGATGCAGCCGTTCTTTGCGGGATTGCGGGAACGGGGCTGTAAGGTCGTCTTCTTTGGCACACTCGACAACCGCTATGCGGACTATGTCGACTTTAACATGCAGGACCTGTTTGGCGGGCATCCGGATCACCGGCAGGTCTATCCGGAAAACTGCCTGCGTTTTCTTGCGGAGCTGTACCGGATTGAATATGTAGATAAACGGCGTTAAGCTCGAATTTTGCAACGGCAGCCCGATTTTTGCGGCTGTCGTCTTTCTTTTTGCCACAAAAGCATTAAAACCTGTGGCGCATGGGGAGGAAGAGCGCGGTATAATGGGGCTATCCAAAAAGGGAAGCTGTTAGTTTCCCGAAAAGAAAAGGAGAAGAACCAAATGAAACGTCTGCTTGCTTTGCTGCTTGTGCTGGCCATGTGCCTGTGCATGCTGGCAGCCTGCGCCTCCGACAAGGCGGAAAAACCGTCTGAGCCGGAGAGCACAAACGATCCGGCCGAGACTCCGTCTGAACCGGAAACACCCGAGGAGCCGGAGACTCCCGAAGAGCCGGAGACTCCCGAGGAGCCGGATGAGGAGGAAGAACCGGAAGAGATTGC
>CAZYZQ010000016.1:0-11538 GCA_964652075.1 uncultured Oscillospiraceae bacterium | reverse complement strand
TTGCCGACTGGTATGACGCAGGCTATGTCTGGCCCGATACCGCAACGAATATTGAGAGCATCGGCGATCTGATTGCAAGCGATGTGATTTTCTGCCAGCAGACTGTTTCCGAGTACGGCGTTGAGGCCAACCAGTCCGCGCAGATTCAGCATCAGGCGCTCTGCCTGAAGCTCGATACCGGCAAGATCAGCTCCTCCGCCGTCGGCAAGTGGGCCTGCTGCGTGCCGGTCAGCGCAGAAGAGCCGGAGGCGGCGGTCAAGTTCCTGAATATGCTCTACACGGATGAGCGGGTTGCAAACCTGATTGTCTGGGGCATTGAGGGCGAGACCTACGAGATCATCGACGGCCGCGCCTGCTATCCCGAGGGGCAGGACAGAGACACCTGCTACTACCACTGGTCCGAGTGGTACTTCGGCAACGGCTTCCTGACGCTGCCGTGGGACGGCTACGCAGCCGATTTCCGCGAGGCCTCGCTGGAGAACATGAGCCAGGCGCCTGTCAGCCAGTACATGGGCTTCACGATGGACGCTTCCGAGCTCAGCACGATCATTGCCAATCTGACGCAGGTCATCAGCGAGTATGGCCCGGCTGTCAAGAGCGGCCATTACACGGAGGAGCTTTACACAGAGTTTCAGGAGAAGCTGAAGGCTGCCGGCGTCGACGATTATATTGCCGCCGTGCAGAGTCAGCTGGATGCCTGGCTCGCCGCGAAGTGAGACCAAGCCGCCGCAGCAACAGCTGCGGCGGCATAATTTTTTCATTGGACGTCGCAAATTTTGCAACGTAATCACAAAGGATGCAATTGGTAGAAAAAAGCTTGCAGCGCATCAAAGCGTATAACCTGTTATACTGAAAACACAAAGACGTAGATCGGAGGGAGCGCCTTGCAGGCGACAGTTTTCAACATTCAACACTATTCCATTCACGACGGGCCTGGGATTCGGACGACGGTATTTGTCAAGGGCTGTCCGCTTTCCTGCCGTTGGTGCCAGAACCCGGAATCGCAGAATCGTGCACCGCAGCTTATGACCTACGCCCAGCGCTGCACCGGCTGCGGCGCCTGCACGTCGATATGCGAACACATTCGGATCGTGGACGGCAAGGCCGTGACGGATCGAACCACCTGCCAAAACTGCGGCAAATGCGTCAGTGCGTGCCCGAGCGGCGCGCGGGAGCTGGCCGGCGAGGAACTGGACGCAGCGCAGGTGCTCACACAGATTTTGCCCTACAAGCTGTTTTTGCAGCAGTCGGGCGGCGGCGTGACCGTCTCGGGCGGCGAGCCGATGCTCTACCCTGCGTTTCTGCACGAGCTGTACGCGCTTTGTCACGCGGAGGGCATCGAGACAGCGTTTGAGTCGAGCCTGTTTGCAGCACGTGAGGCGATCGACACTGCGTGCGAGAACGTTGATCTCGTGATTTGTGACCTCAAGCATATGGACTCCGCAACCCACGAGTCATGGACGGGTGTGCCGAACGAGCAGATTCTGGACAACATGATCCACATCAGCTGTGACCTGCACAAACCCATGTGGGTGCGCGTCCCGGTGATCCCGGGCGTGAATGACAGCGAGGAAAACATCCGTGCCACTGCGGAATTTGTGAAAACAAAGCTGGGCAAGGATGTCCAGATGCAGCTTTTGCCGTATCATTCGCTGGGCGCCTCGAAGGCCGAGAGCCTTGGGACGGACTACGCGATGCAGAACACTGAACCGCCGTCCGACGAGCAAATGCAAAGGCTTTTGCAGATCTGTCTGGATGTGGGCATTGAGACGAGAATTGGAGGGTAACGATATGAACAACCGAATTGAGATGATGCGCCGCGACCTGCGCAAAAAGCCGCAGGTCTGCATTGAGACGTTTCGGATTATTTCCGAGACCTACCAGTCCATGCCCGATGAGCCGCTGGTCAAGCGCCGCTCGATGGCCATGTATAACATCCTGACAAAGATCCCCATTTTCATCCGCGAGGGCGACCTGCTGATGGGCAACGGCGCGAGCCGTCCGAATGGATTGGAGATCGACATTGCCAACGGTATGTGGGATCAGTCCGAGATCGACGCGCTGCGCGAGGACGGCTATCCGTTCGACCCGGCCGACGAGCCGGTGCTCGCTGAGCTGAACCGCACCGTCCCGCCCTTCAGCCTCAACGACGGTATGGCGCAGGTTGTGAACGACGATACATATCTGCTGCCGTTTATGAAGTCCGGCTTGGCGCTGATGCGCTGGCGCTCGATGGCGCGTGGCCGGCAGAACCGGATGTGCTCGGCGCAGGGCGGCCTGAGCCTGACACCCGCACAGGCGCTCGTCTGCCTCGACTACGAGACGGCCCTGCACCGCGGCGTCAACGATATGATCCGCGAGTGCGACGAGGAGCTGGCCAAGATCCGCTATATCACACGCGCGGACTACGACCGGCAGCTCTATCTCGAGGCCATGAAGCGCTGCCTCGAAGGCCTGAATATTTACGCTTCTCGCTACGTCGCGCTGTGCGAGCAGACGGCCGAGACGGAGCAGGACCCGCAGCGCCGCGCGGAGCTTCTGGAGATTGCGGAGATCTGCCGCCGCGTGCCCGCAGAGCCGGCGCGCACGTTCAAAGAGGCCATGCAGATGTACTGGTTCCTGTTCCTGACCGTCGCCTGCCCGAACATCGCGCTCGGCATGGGCCGGCTCGATCAGCTGTTCTACCCGTACTACGAGGCCGATCTCGCAGCCGGGCGCATCACGCGCGAGCAGGCGGTCGAATACTTTGAAATTCTGCGCCTGAAGGACATGGAGCTGGGCAACCTCAACAGCGCCGACCATCGCAAGGAGTCCGACGGCGAGGCCAGATGGCACAACTGCGTCATCGGCGGCACGAAGAAGGACGGTTCCGACGCGACGAACGAGCTGAGCTACGTCATTCTCGAGGCGTTCCAGCGCTGCCCGACGCTCCACCATACCGTGACAATCCGTGTCGCGGACTCCACGCCGATGGACCTGATCGTCATGGGCCTCGACTGCATCAAGCGCGGTTTGAGTATGCCGGCGTTTGTCAGCGAGCGCTCCTACCTCGAATACTTCCGCCGCAACGGCGTGCCGGAGGAGGATGCGCGCGACTTTATCCTTACAGGCTGCCTCGATGCGAATCTGCCGGGAAAGTCCCGCACGATGACGTGCAGCATGTTCGTCACGCCGCTCTGCCTCGATCTGTTCTTCCACGGCGGATTTGACGCCTCGACGGGGCTGCAGGTCGGCCACGACCCCGGGCCGCTGTCGCAGTACAAGACCTTTGACGAATTCTACGCCGCGTTCAAGTCGGAATTTGCGTTCTACGTGAAGCTCATGACTGAGCGGTGCAACCTCATGATTATCTCCATGCAGGAAAATTTCCCGGAGCCGTTCAAGACCGCGTTCATGCACAACGGCATCAAGGACGCTGTTGACTATCAGTGCAAGCAGATGCCGTATGAGAACGGCGGCCTGATCAGCCCAGTCGGCATGGTCAACCTCGGCAACTCCATTGCGGCGATCCGTAAGCTCGTCTTTGAGGATCGGATTGTCACGCTGGAGGAGCTGAAAACCGCGATGGACGCGAACTGGGTCGGCTACGAGGCGCTGCAGAAGGCGTGTCTGGCCGTGCCGAAGTACGGCAACGACGATGATTTTGTCGACCAGTATGTCGCCGATCTGTACCAGTTTCTGGAGGACACGACGAAAAAGCTGCCAAGCGCGTCCGGCTCGCACTACCGCTGCGCGGCGGTGTCGATCTTCTCCCACGCGCCGGGCGGCGCTGTGACCGGTGCGACGCCGGACGGCCGCTTCGCGGGCGAGACGCTGGCCGACGGTGCGATCTCTCCGGTCGGCGGGCAGGATAAACAGGGCCTTCTGGCGCTGCTCAACAGTGCGCGCAAGATCCCGCAGGACGGCTATCAGGCGACGCTGTTCAACATGAAGTTCTCGCCCTCCGCTATGCGGACGACGCAGGATCTCGAGAAACTGGCGACAACGATCCGCATCTACTTCGCCAACGGCGGCAAACAGCTGCAGTTCAATGTCTGCGATGTCGAGACGCTCAAGGACGCAAAGGTGCATCCCGAGAAGCACGCCGACATCATGGTTCGCGTCGCGGGCTACAGCGCCTACTTCACCCAGCTCACGAACCGCCTGCAGGACGAGATTATCCGCCGGACAACAAACGAAGAGATTGCGTAAGAGGGGAATGCGATGATGGAAAATACACGAATTGCGAGCTACCGGAAAAAGGTCGAGTGCGGGCGCTACCCCATCGCGGCCGAGAAGTGGAGACTGACCGAGCAGAGCATGTACGAGAGCGAGGGCGAGGCGACCGTTGTCCGCCGCGCAAAGGCGTTTGCGAATGTCCTCGACCACATTTCAATCTTCATCGAGCCGGAGGATCTGTTCGTCGGCGCAGGCGCGTCGATTCCGGGCGGCTTTGAGCTGCAGCCGAGCGGCGGCGTCTGGAGCCCGGATGATATCGACTCGCTGATCGAATCCGGCGGCGTTGTCTCCGACGAGGTACGCGCTGTCATTGACGAGAACGCCCGCCGCGGCAAGAGCCAGGATCTCTATGACAATATGTACAACGCTCTCGACTGTAACGACGAGATGCAGGGCTTTGTCTGCTCCGGCATCATGCTGCCGCCTTGGAAGGTCACGCCGTATGAAAAGGGCAAGATCGTCGACGCCGGCGGCGCAGGTGCGGGGCTCGGCATGATCCCAAAGCGCCATCTGGCGATTATGGACTTTGAGACTGTGCTGGCACGCGGCATGGACGATATGATCCGTGAGTGCCGGGAAACGCGCGCCGCGCTCGATCTGACGGACGGCGCGTCGTATGAGAAATCCCTGAACCTCAAGGCCATGCTGATCTGTCTCGAGGCATTTGAGCGCTACGCCGCGCGCTATGCGGTTCTGGCCGAGAAAATGGCCGCGCAGGAAAAAGACGAGAAGCGCCGTGCAGAGCTTTTGCGCATTGCGGAGACCTGCCGCCGCGTTCCGGCACAGCCGCCGCGCAATTTCCCGGAGGCGCTGCAGTTCTACTGGTTCCTCTTTGTCGTCAACAATGACGGCGGCGTTACGGGCATGGGCCGCTTTGACCAGATTCTCTATCCGTACTACCGCGCGAGCATCGATGCGGGCGAAATGACGGACGAGGATGTGCTCGAATATTTGCAGATGCTGCGTCTGGCCGATATGCGCATCAACGGCATCTCCGTCACGGCGCACCAGCCCGGCGGCGCGCTCTGCGGCGCCACGCCGGATGGGCGGTTCGCACATGAGATTCTGGCGGACGGATGCGTCTCGCCGACCGGCGGCCGCGACCACAACGGCCCGCTTGCCGTCTTCTCCAGCGCGATGAAGCTGCCGCAGGATCGTTTCAACGCGATGCTGCTCAACATGAAGTTCCACCCGACCGCGCTCAAGGCAGAGGGCGACCGCCGCAGGCTCATGGCCGCGATCCGTGTCTATCTGAAGACCTGCCGCCATGTGCAGTTCAACGTCGTTGATCGGCAGACGCTGCTTGACGCGCAGCGTGAACCCGAAAAGCATGAGGATCTGATGGTCCGCATTGCGGGCTACAGCACCTATTTTGTAGCGCTCAACGAGGGGATGCAGAACGAGATCATCAAGCGGACGGAGAACAAGGCCGTCTGACCGGATGCCGTAAGACCGCCGCGAAGAAATTGCGCGGCGGTTTTTGTAGAAAATTGCGGATTTTTCGTTGACAACGCACGGGCAAAGCTGTTACACTAAATACTGTGTTTCTATTTTGCGGAAAGAGAGGGAACGTTCTATGAAACTACCATTCAAGACGGCGGGATATACGGACGCTTATACGTTTAAGGGCCGCATTCCGCTCAAACATGCGATCCCGCTGGGCCTGCAGCACGTGCTGGCGATGTTCGTCGGCAACCTGACGCCGCTGATTATCATCTGCGGTGCGTGCGGCATCACCATGGATCATCCGGGGCTGTACGTCAGCCTGCTGCAGAACGCGATGCTGATCGCGGGCCTTGTCACGCTCGTGCAGCTGTTCTCCATCGGGCCGATCGGCGGCAAGGTGCCGATCATCATGGGCACCAGCTCGGGCTTCCTCGGGGTCATGAAATCCGTGGCGGCGACGATGGGCGGCGGCGTAATTGCTTATGGCGCGATATTGGGCGCGTCGATTGTCGGCGGCCTGTTTGAGACAGTGCTCGGCTTCTTCCTGAAGCCGCTGCGCAAGCTCTTCCCGCCGGTTGTCACGGGCTGCGTTGTGCTGGCGATCGGCCTGAGCCTGATCTCCGTCGGCGTCAACTCGTTTGCGGGCGGCTCCGGCGCGAAGGATTTCGGCTCGCTCGAAAACCTCATCATTGGCTTCTGCGTGCTGGCGGTCATTGTCGTGCTCAAGCATGCGACAAAGGGCATCACGAGCGCGGCGTCGATTCTGTTTGGTATCATCTTCGGCTATATTCTCTGCGCGATTCTGGGCGTGATCCTGCCGACGACGGCGGTCAACGCCGAGGGCGTCGAGTACACCAAGGCGTGGGTGCTGAACTGGGACAAGGTGCGCGACGCGGCGTGGTTCTCCCTGCCAAAGCTCCTGCCGGTCAAGCCGACCTTCAGCTGGGGCTCGATCATCCCGATCGGCATTATGTTCATTGTCACGGCGGTTGAGACGGTCGGCGACACGGCCGGCTGCATCGAAGGCGGCATGGGCCGCGAGGCAACGGACAAGGAGCTGTCCGGCGCGGTCATCTGCGACGGCCTCGGCTCGAGCTTTGCCGCGCTGTTCGGTGTTCTGCCGAACACGTCGTTCTCGCAGAACGTCGGCCTTGTGACCATGACGAAGATCGTCAACCGCTTTGCGCTTTCGCTCGGCGCGATCTTCCTCGTGCTGTGCGGCCTCAGCCCGAAGCTGGCGGCGATCATCTCGATCATGCCGCAGAGCGTTCTGGGCGGCGCTGCGGTCATGATGTTCTCCTCCATCGCCGTCTCCGGTATCCAGCTCATCACGAAGAACGGCATCACGCCGCGGATCATCACGATTGTCTCTGTTGCGCTCGGCGTCGGCTACGGCCTCGGCGCGACGGCCGGTTCCATTGCTGGACTGGGCGAGACGGTCAACCTGATCTTCGGCGGCAGCGGCATTGTTCCGGCAGCACTTTTGGCGATTGTGCTGAACGTCGTCATCCCGAAGGGGAAAGAGGACAAGGCCGCCGAGGAGGCTGTGGCGGAGCTGCAGGCGCTCAAGGCGAAGAAGTTGCAGGAAGCGGAAAAAACAACTGCAAAATAAGGCGGATTTGCCGGTATCGGTTGAAAAGCGTCGGATTCTACGGAATCCGGCGCTTTTTTGTCCGGAACTTCGGCCGGAATGCGGGAAGGTTCGGTGTGCGGATGGGCGGAATTTCCGGTATGCTGGGGGTAGAACTGACAAACAGGGAGGGAGCCAGATGGTTACAAAACAAATCCGGAACGACGGCACGTCGGGCTGCAAGGAAGCGGTACGCGCACTGCTGCGAGGGCTGGGGCTGACAGAGAACTACAACGGATTCATGCAGACGGCATGTGCCGTACAGCTCGCGCTTGAGGCGCCGGAGCGGCTACAGCTGGTGACGAAGTGCATCTATCCGGATGTAGCGAAGCAGTGTGCAACGACGAACGCCGCAGTGGAGCGGAATATCCGTACGGCGGCGGCGTGTGTCTGGCGAAAAAAGGCGAACGCGCTCATGTGCCTGGCGGGGATGCGGCTGGCCGCGCGGCCCTCCAACGCCTGCTTTCTGGCCATCCTGACCGGGTACCTGCGCGGTGAGCGGATATTTCCACGATAGATGGGAAAAGATGGGAGAAATTTTCTGAATGCAAAAAAGAAATGTCCGCCGCGCTTGGAGCGGTTGTGCTATACTGAAGGCAGAGAAAGCGAAAACATATACGGAAAGGATGAATTCCATGCCTCCCATTATCAACAAAGAAGCCTGCATAAACTGCGGGATGTGCGCGCAGATCTGCCCGATGGATGTGCTGTTTGCGCGGCGCGAGGCGGGACGGATTGCGGAGATCGTCGTCCGCTATCCGGATGAGTGCTGGCACTGCCGCGCCTGCGAGAAGGACTGCCCGAAGCATGCAATCCGGATGCGTTATCCCATCTCTATCATGATGCTGGCCATGGAGCCGAAACAGGAGGATGATGCGAAATGATCAAGTGCAGAGAAGAAGTCATCCGCTGCGACCTGCTGCTCATTGGCGGCGGCATGGGCGGTTTGCAGGCGGCTGTGACGGCCTCGCAGGCAGGGGTCGACGTCGTCGTCGCCGAGAAGGCGGACACGCGCCGCTCCGGCTCCGGTGCGAACGGCAACGACCATTTTGACTGCTATGTCCCCGAGATCCATGGCGAGTTCGAGCGCTCCCTGCGGGAGATCGATGACTCGATGGACGGCGGCCCGTGGACGGATCTCAATATGACGGCCGCGTGGGCGCTGACGACGGACGAGGTCATCAAGGAATGGGCGAGCTACGGCATCGACATGTTCCCGACCGGCGAGTACCACTTCGAGGGGCATGGGCGCATTGGCCAGCAGCTGCACAATCTGAAATTTAACGGCTCGCAGCAGAAACCGATTCTGACGAAGGTCGCAAGGAAGAACGGCGCGCGGATCCTGAACAAGACGGTGATTACGGATCTTTTGACGAACGAGGCCGGGCGGCTGAACGGCGCGGTCGGCGTCGACCTGTCGCAGGAGGAGCCGGAGGCGCTGCTGTTCCAGTGCAAGGCGGCGATGATCGCGACCGGTATGACCTCGCGCCTGTTCCCCAGCTCAACGCCTGCCTATATGTTCAATACGGCCGGCTGCCCGGCCACCTGCGGCGAGGGCGAGGCGATGGCGTGGCGCGCCGGCGCAAAGATGCTCAACTATGACGTGATTGCGGGCCACGCCGGCCCTGCGTATTTTAACCGCGGCGGCAAGGCGACGTGGATCGGCTTCTCGTCGGATATCGACGGCAAGCCCGTTGTGCCGTTCGTCGAGGCGAAGGCCGACCGGGCGCTGGGCGACGTCGTCGCGGATATGTGGCCGGGCTGCTACCGTGTGCGCCTGAAGGATGGCACCGGCCCGACCTATATGAACACCACAAAGACGAGCGCAGAGGATCTGGACTACATGCTGCACGAGGGCATGGTCAGCGAGGGCATTGACTCCATCACCGACTACTGCGAGCAGCACCACATCGACCTGAGCAAGAAGATGATCGAGTTTGCAACCTATCCGCTTGGGCTGGCAAAAGGCGGTCTGGACTGTGATATCCACGCGCGCACGAGCATCCCGGGGCTGTATGCCTCCGGCTACTGCATCGGCAACGCGGGCGGCAGTCTGGCCGGCGCGGTCGGCTTCGGCAAGCTGGCGGCGCAGGACGCGGTGCAGTATGTCAAAACGGTGGAGTTTGAGGACGTTTCCGCGCATCCTGTGGCGAAGCGGCGTCTGGAGTTTCTGGGCGAGCTGATGGGCCGCGCGGGCAAGCCGAATGCGGCGAACTGGAAGGAAGCGCTCTCCACGCTGCAAAATATCATGCAGGACTACGTCGGCAATGTTGTCTCGGAATCGATGCTGCGCGCGGCGAAGGCGTATATCGCGCAGCTGCGGGAGCGCATGGACGAGGAGCTGGCCTGCGAGAACTCGCATGAGCTGATGCGCACGCTTGAGGTCTACGCCATGGCGGATCTGACCGAGCCGGTGATCCGTTCGCTGGAAAACCGCAAGGAGACGCGCCCGGGCATCGAACGTGTGGACTACAAGTTCACGAATACGACGCTCAACGGCAAATACCAGACCATCCGGAAAAAGCCGGACGGCACGGTGGAGCAGGACTTCCGGCCGCGCGTGATGAACTGGAAGCAGGACAATACGATTGCGTGGTAACAGAATCAGTCAATTCCCGGGGCGCCGCGTTTCTTTGCGGCGCCCCGCTTCTTTGCCGCGGAAAAGAGCGCGACGCCGGAAAATTGTACTTGCAGGATGCGTGGAAATCTGCTATACTGAAACAGAACATTCATTCGCACAAAGGAGCGTCTTGTATGCGCGATCGCATTTCCATTCTGGGCGCGCGGGAGAACAATCTGAAAAACGTCAACCTGACGATCCCGCGCGACAAGCTGGTTGTTTTTACGGGGTTGTCCGGCTCGGGTAAGTCGAGCCTTGCCTTCGATACCATCTACGCCGAGGGCCAGCGGCGGTATGTGGAGAGCCTGTCCGCCTATGCCCGGCAGTTTCTGGGCCAGATGGACAAGCCGGACGTCGACGCCATTGACGGCCTGTCCCCGGCCATCTCCATCGATCAAAAGACAACGTCGAAGAATCCGCGCTCAACGGTCGGCACGGTCACGGAAATATACGACTATCTGCGCCTGCTCTGGGCGCGCGCGGGCGTGCCGCATTGCCCGAAGTGCGGGCGCGAGATCCAGCGGCAGACGGTTGACCAGATCGTCGACCGCATCCGCGAGCTGCCGGAGGGGGAACGGTTTGAAATTCTGGCTCCGGTCATCCGCGGCAAAAAGGGCGAACACCAGAAGATATTTGCCGACGCGCGCAAAAACGGCTTTTCGCGTGTGCGCGTCGACGGCGAGATCCGGGATCTGACAGAGGAGATCCAGCTCGCCAAGACGAAGAAGCACAACATAGAAATTGTCGTCGACCGCCTGATTATGAAGGCGGAGATCCAGCGCCGTCTGACGGACTCGATTGAGACGGCGTCCAGCCTCGGCGGCGGGATGCTGCTGCTCCACCGGCTCTCGGATGATTCGGAGACGGTCTATTCGCAGAACTATGCCTGCGAGGAATGCGGCGTGTCGATGCCGGAGCTTTCCCCACGTATGTTCTCGTTCAACAACCCCTTCGGCGCGTGCCCGACCTGCACCGGACTCGGCTTCCGGATGAAGGCCGACCCGGCGCTGATTATTCCCGACGAGCGCCTGTCGATTCTCGAGGGCGCGATTCAGGCCAGCGGTTGGAACCGCGTGAAGGACGACTCCATCTCGCGGATGTACTTTGAGGCACTCGGCAAGAAGTACCACTTTACACTGACGCAGCCGTTTTGCTCACTGCCGGAGGATGCGCGCAACGCGATTCTGTACGGCACAAACGGCGAGAAGCTGACGCTCTACTACGAGCGCGGCGGCGGGCGCGGGGAGCTGCAGCAGGCATTCGAAGGCGTACTGCCGAATATCGAGCGCCGATTGCGGGAGACGCAGTCGGACGCGATGCGCAAGGAACTGGAGGCGTGCATGGGCACGCAGCCCTGTCCGGACTGCGGCGGCGACCGCCTGTCTGACATCTCGCGCGCCGTGACGGTCGGCGGGATGCGGATTGCGGACTACTGCCGCCTGCCGATCATGGAGGCGCTGGAATTTATGGAGAACCTGAAGCTCGAAGGCTCCGCCGCTGTCGTCGCGACGGCGATTGTCAAGGAGATCAAGGCGCGGTTGGGCTTTCTTGCCAGCGTCGGACTGCAATACCTGACGCTCTCGCGCGCGAGCGCGACACTCTCGGGCGGCGAGGCACAGCGCAT
>CAZYZQ010000015.1:23875-26394 GCA_964652075.1 uncultured Oscillospiraceae bacterium | reverse complement strand
TACTGCTGCTGATACTGCTGGTATTGCGGCTGCTGATACTGCTGGTTGTAGTTCTGCTTCTGATACTGCGGATCAAATCCCTGCTGTTGGCCTACGCCCGGCTGCTGATACTGCTGGTTATAGTTCTGCTGCTGATACTGCGGATCAAATCCCTGCTGTTGGCCTGCGCCCGGCTGCTGGTACGGCTGGCCGTAGGGCTGCTCATAGCCGGAGTACTGTCCGTTCTGCGGCGTTGGCTGCTGGCCGTAATCCGGTATGTTGTTCTGCGGATAGTCCATGCGGATTCCTCCTTTTCATGCGCAAAGCGCAACAAATATACTGAATTGATTATAACATCGGAGCAGGGCAGTGTCAATAAAAAGGATGAACAAATTGCGAACTAAAGTGCGGGGGAAGCGGGAATTCTGCGGCGCGGCACTTGACGGGATAGCGCGCGGATGGTAAAATAACAAAAATTCGATATGCCGCTGTGGTGGAACTGGCAGACACAAGGGACTTAAAATCCCTCGGTGCAAACCGTACGGGTTCGATCCCCGTCAGCGGCACCACGTCGGAGCAAACTGCGCTCGCTCCGTTTCCAGGCGGTCCCTTTGGGGCCGCCTGAAAACTTCGTATCGCTTCGTTGCTCCTCCTCCCCAAATCGAACCCGCTGCGCTGGGCTTCGATTTGGATTGTTTGTGCATATCTATAGTGTCTCGCGATTACGAAAACCGGCAGAGCCCGTAGGAGCTCTGCCGGTTTTTCCTGATTTCTTTTGGACAGGCCACTTTTTGCGGGCCTGCCGGGAAATGGCGGGGGATTTCTGTTACTTTGCAGCTTCCCAGGCGTCAAGCTGCATCTGGACTGCATCAATGTAATCGCGCAGGCCGGCGTCCTCCATGGCGTGCATCATCTCGTCGAAAAGCTCGTCGGTGTAAAGGCCGCTGCAAAGGGTGTTGCTGTATTCGTTGTACACACTGGTAATGCCGCTGACATAGGAGGTCAGATCCGAGGTGTCGACAATATAGCCGAGCGTCGGGCTTGCCGTTGCGTCCATCATCAAATCGTAGCAGACCTCACGGTAGTCGCCGCCGTTGCCCTCCCACGGCAGGTCGAGGAAGAAATTGCCGAACAGGAAGTCCGCGGAGTGATACGGGACATTGGAATCGCCGTTCGGGAAGGCGGCCTCGCCTGCTTCATTGACGACGTAGTCGACGCCTTCGATGCCCCAGGTGATCAGGTTCATGATCTCGCGGTTGGTGTAGAGCTCGTTTAAGAACTTGACAGCGGCCTCCGGCTCCTCCGCGACGACCGGGACGCCCAGAGAACCGACGGACAACATCATGGTGGAAATGACTTTGGTTTTATCGGAGATCTTCTTGCAGGCCACCGGGAACCCGACGCGGTTTGCCCAGTTGTTTTCCACGCCCAGCTCGGACTGGATGACGAGCGAGAAGATCGCTTCGCTCTTGAGCAGGTTTGCGTTCAGCTCCTGCGTGTAGGCGGCGTCCGCGTAGGCAAGGCCCTCTTCATACCATTCGGCGGATTTCTTCATCATATAGACGGTGTCTTCAAAGTCGTAGATGGAGGCAACCTTGCCGTCCTCGCCGACGCGGAGCAGATTGTTGGGGTCGCCGAGCGGGTCATACGCGGTGAACTCGAAGTCCGCGCTGTTCCATGCCACACAGGCGCTCGGCATCCACATGATCTGATACTGGCCGCCGATCGGCGCCATGGCGGTGTTGTCGCGGATCTGCTCCATCAGCGTTTCGTACTCGTCCCAGTCTGAGACGTTGTCGAACGCGTCAAGCAGCCCCAGCTCTTCCAGCGGTTCGCGGTTTGCGATGATATACATGTTGGTCGAATAGTTCCGCCAGGTCGGAATTGCGTAGCATTCGTCGCCGGTGGCGAAGGTGTTGATATATTCGCCCAGCACCTCTTTCAGACCGTCGCCGTATTCGTCGAGGTACGGCTTGATGTTCAAGATCTGGCCGTTCGCCTTCATGGTGGTGTAGGCCGTGCCGGCGCCATAGAAGGCGCACAGGTCCAGCGTCTCGCCGCCGGCGATCATCAGCGGGATCTGCGTCTGATAGCTGCCAGCGTCAAACGGCTGAAGATCCACATGGACGCCGATCTTCGGCTCAATAATTGCGTTGATCGCGTCTTCAACAGCCTGAACGCCGGACTCCTCCGGCGTGTTTGCGTAGCGGTAGGCAAAGACGATGGAGGTGATGTCCTCGTCCTCCACCTCGTCCGCATCCTCCGGCTCGTCCGGCTGCGCGGGGGCCGGCTCCGCGTTTTCCGCCGTCTCCCCGTCCTCCGGAGAAGGGTCGGCCGCGGGGGCCGCAGGCGTGTCGCCGCTGCCTTCGGGCTTGGAGGCGGCGCAGGCGGCGAGGAGCATCAGGCACAGTGCGGCAACCAGAAGCAGCGCCAGCAGATTTTTCAGCTTTTTCATGGTTCAATCTCCTTTTTCTGCATGCAAAAGCACGCTTTTGATGTCACAAGTATACTGGACGCGCACAGGATGGGATTGCTTTTTT
>CAZYZQ010000015.1:0-23775 GCA_964652075.1 uncultured Oscillospiraceae bacterium | reverse complement strand
AATTCAGCGTTTCAGGCGCAAAAAGCGCAGCACCTGTTCTTTGATGTGCTGGAGGGGAATTTTCGGGACGATCCGAAGCAATTTGAACAGCATTCCGGGAGACCTTTGGCGCGTTGGAGCTGCACAGCCTTTTCGTCCCGGGGATCGTCCGGGCGAATGCGCTGATCCCGGATCTTGCAAAGGAATCCCCGCTGATCTCCAATTCGCAGCTCATTCAGGCGTTTGGCGCCGCGTTCCAGAACCGGTTTCCATATGGCTTCGTGCGGAAATACCGCGGCTATCTTTTGATTATTTTCCCGCTGCAAAGCGTACAGAAGGCCGCAAACCGCCGGAAGCTTACCATGAAGAATGATATCCTGCTTATGCTCGACCGGTTTGCCGCGCTGTACGAATTTGAATTCAGCTGTTTTCTGGACTGGCCGGTTGAATTTTCTCAGATTGCCGCTGCGGTTCCGCATATGATACAGATTATTTCCTCAATTGCCATGCCGATGAATACGGTAGTGAGCGTCGGCGAGATTACGGCAGCGCCGGAAAAAGAGGTTTTTATGGATGCGCAGCGCATGCTGGCCCTTCTGATGGAGGGGAACAAGGAGCAGCTGCACAGGGAGCTGGCCGATATCGTGGAGCGGAATTTCCGGGATTCGTTCAGAAAAACAAGGAGCTTTCAGCTGACAGTCGACTACTCACAGATCTGCTGCGCGGCGCTTTTGAACAGCGGGATTGCCGCGCATACGGTCTTCCGGGACCCGGGCGCCGCCCCCAGCGAGGACACGCTGCTTTCCTCCAAAAACCTGTTGCGCTTTCTGTTCCGGCAAACAGACGCGACGATTGAGGCAATCGCAAGACAGCGGGTTTCGCTGTCCCTGTTTGAACAGATCAAGCTGTACATCCAGCAGAACATTGAATCGGATATATCGCGGGACACGATTGCGGACAACTTTTTCCTGCACCCGGACTATCTGAGCCGGTTTTTCCACGAGCATGCCGGCGTGACGCTTGCGGCGTATATCCGGAGCGCGCGGATCGACTATGCCAAGCAGCTTCTGCAAACGACGGATCTGGCGGCGAATGAGATATCCTTTCATGTTGGGTACGAAAGCGCGGCGCACTTTACGCGCGCGTTCCGGCGGGAGACGGGGCTGACGCCCTCCGAATTCCGGAAGCAGTTCCGGGCGACCGGAGAAAAATAAATCATATATGAGCTATTGCAGGTCAGAAAATCACAATTTCCGGCCTGCGGTTTTTTCTATAATGGAGGCACAAACATAAAACACGGAGGTAATGAACCATGCAAGTGAAAAAAGTAAAGGTTGCGATTATCGGCTGCGGCACCATCTGCAAAAGAACCTATCTGCCGAACCTGATGAATATGTTCCACATCTGTGATGTCGTCGCGGTGGCGGATCTGATCGATGCGCGCGCGCAGGCGATGGCGGAGCAGTACGGCCTGAAGGTGATGACCAACGAGGAGATCTACAACGACCCGGAGATCGAGGTGGTCTGCAACCTGACCACGCCGGAGTCGCACTACGAGGTGACCAAAGCCGCGCTCGAGCACGGCAAGCATGTCTACTGCGAAAAAATGATGGCCACCAGCTTTGAAGAGGGCAAGGAGCTTGCCGCGCTTGCAGAGGCGAAGGGCGTGCTCTACACCACCGCGCCGGACACCTTCCTCGGCGCATCGGCACAGTCCGCGCGCTGGTATCTGGACTCCGGCATCATCGGCAAGCCGGTCTCCGTGCATATCCAGCACACCTCGACATATCTGCCGAGCTCGGAATTCTTTGATCTGGACGCGGACCATTTCTTCTTCCCGCTGCACCGCGGCGGCGGCCTGCCGTTTGACTGGGGCGGGTATTACCTGCACGCAATGATCAACCTGCTCGGCTCCATGACGCGCGTCACGGGCTTCGGCGGCACGCTGAACCCGGTGGTCAAGTACACCCACCCGCGCCATCCGAAGTACAAGGAGGACTTCCTGATCGACACGCCGACCTCCATCTGGGGCGCGATGGAGTTTGAGAGCGGCTGCCACGGCACGATCAACATCACCTCCGACGGCGCCGTCTCCGACTACTTTGAGGTTGTCGGCACGGAGGGCACGCTGGTTCTCGGCTGCCCGAACAACTTTGCGGGCGATCTGATCCTGCGCCGCGCCGGCTGCAATCCGGGCAGCGATGTCCCGCCGACCGTGATCCCGGTCGGCGCGCTGCCGCCGAAGGGGACCGCGTCGATGGCGCCGGTCGTGCCGAACGGAAAGAGCAACAACGCACCTGCCGCGCAGCTCGGCGAGCGCGCATGGGTCTGCGAAATGAAGCTGCCGCTGCTGCACGGGTATTACGCCTCCGCCCGCGGCCTTGGCCTTGCCGATATGTGCTACGCGCTGCGCAACGGCCGCCGCCCGCGCGCGCACTACGACATCGGCCTGCATTCGATCGAGTGCATCCACGGCATTCTGGAGTCCTGCAAGACCGGCAAAATCTATGAGATGACCACGCGCTGCCCGCGCCCGGAGATGCTTCCCACAACGGTTGCCGCCGGCACCGGCCAGGAAATCGTACTCGACACCTGATTGGAGGCTGCGGATATGGAGCAAGTATATATTCAAATGGCCACATACGGCATGTCCGGCTCAACGCTCGATTTTGAAGGGCAGCTCGAACTGAGCGGCAAAATGGGCTATACCGGCGTGGAGTTTGCCGGCTCCAACTACGGCGGGATGGACGCGGCGCAGCTTGCGGCCGCCCTGCGGCAAAACCGCCTGACAGCGCTCAGCGCGCACGTCTCGCTGAACCATGTCTTGCGGGATCTGCCGCTGCTCAAGGCGGTCGGCGCAAAGTATGTGATTGTCGCAAGCCACTATTTTACGAACCGCGAGGGGGTCAGAGCGCTGGCGGAGGAAACGAACCGGATCGGCAAACAGGTGCGCGCGGAGGGGCTTTGGCTCGGCTACCACAACCATACCGCGGAGTTTAACATCGATGACGGCAAGTACCTGCTGGAGTGGCTGATCGAGTACACGGAGCCCGCGTCTGTGCTGTTCCAGCTTGACGTCGGCTGGGCTGCCGCTGCGGGTATTGACGTGCCGGCGTTTATGCAGAAGTATAAAGGGCGCATCCGGCTGATCCACGCAAACGAGAGCGATCTTGTCATTGGCGCGGAAGCGCCGAGAGATCCCGCGACGTTCCGTCGCGACGAGAACGGGCGCCCGATCTGGAGCGAGGAGGAACAGGCGTTTCGCACCATAAAGAACAACGCGGACTGCCCACTCGGCAAGGGGCTTTTGGATTGGAGCAAGTTTTACCCGCTTGCACAGGCGGCGGGCGTGGAGGCGTATATTGTCGAGCGCCGCCACAGCTATGCCCCGGAGCTGGAAACCAGCCTGCGCGAGGATCTTGCGTTCCTGAAAAACCTCTGATTCTGTTCTGCGACCGGGAACCGGACTGCGGTTTCCGGTCGCTTTTCAAGCATGGGAGATGTTATCATGAAGACGATGATGTATGTCGGCACGGTCGGCGAGCGGCTGGAGGCGCCCTCGCGGCTGCAATTTATGGGGACGGGCGAGGGCGTGTACGCATTTCGCCTTACCGAACAGGGAATCCCGCAGATCGTCAATCTGGCATATGCGCCGCAGGCTACGATTCTGGCGCTTGCGCCGGATGGAAGCTGCCTTTATTCCAACAAGCTTGCCAGAATTCTTGATGAGAACAACTGCGCGATCCCGATCTGTCTGGAGGGGATGCGGGCCTATCGGCTGGAGGGCGATGTATTCGGCGCGTGCGGGCGCGGCGCCTTTTTCCGCGAGATCCGTTACGAGGAGCTGCTTGCGCCGGTTGCCTGCGGGACAATCTACGGCCTGGGCGCAAATCACCATGATTACAGCAAATTCCTGCAAAAGATCGGGCGGGAGCAGCACGAGGAGCCCGTCATCTTCACAAAGCCGGCGGAGGCGCTGACCGGCATGAGCGGGAAACTGGTTGTGCCGGCAGCGTTCCGCGAATGCGGCCTGAAGGGCTCCGGGGAGCTTGGCGTGATCCTGAAACGGGACTGCTATCAGGTGCCGGAGGAGGAAGCGCTCGACTATGTGCTCGGCTATACGAATGCCTACGACGCCATTCCCGCCAACCGCTATTTTAACGTCACAACGGAGGAAAAGCACGCGGGAAAACGGTTTGCAACGTTCTGCCCGATGGGGCCGTATCTGGATACGGCGCTGGACGTTGCCAATCTGCTTCAGCAGACGTTTTACAATGCGGAGCAGATGCTGGATGGCAGGACGGATGGATATGTGTGGTCGGTGGCCCGCGCCGTCAGCCGCGTTTCCCAGCTGTACCATATGAAGCAGGGGGGGACGGCATCATTATGGGAGCCATGGCGCCGGGCCTTGCGATTCAGGACAGGCACCCGGAGATTTTTGTGAACAGCCATCTGGTGGCAGGCGATGTGGTCACGGTCGAGACAGAGGGACTCGCGCCGCTTGTCATGCGGGTGTGTGACGAGGAGGTGCCGGCGGCGGAATGAAAATTGCGGTGTTTGAGGTGCGGGAAGACGAAAAGCAGTATCTGGAGGAGGCGGCGGCGCGCTGGGGCGCGGAGCTGATCCTCTCGGGCGAGGTACCCGCGCCGGGAAATGTAGAGCTTGTGCGGGGCTGTGACGGCGTGTCGACGCTTGGGATGGGAGAGCTGAACGGGCAGCTTCTGGATCGGTGGTACGAACGGGGCGTCCGGTTTTTGTCCACGCGAACGGTTGGATACAACCATATTGACCTTGCGTATGCCAGAAACCGCGGCATACAGGTCTGCAACGCGAGATATGCGCCGAACGGCGTCGCGGAGTTCACGGTGATGCTGATGCTGATGTGCCTGCGGCAGTACAAGCAGGCGCTGTGGCGCGGACAGGTGAATGATTTCTCCTTGCAGGGACTGCAGGGAAAGGAGCTGCGAAATCTGACGGTCAGGATTATCGGGACAGAGCGCATCGGCCAGCAGGTAGCGCAGGACCTCTCGGGCTTTGGGTGCAGGCTGCTCGCGTATGACGTGAACGAGAATCCGGCGGTCGCGCAAATTGCCGCATATTGCGATTTTGAGACGATACTCCGGCAAAGCGACGTCCTTACGCTGCACACGCCGCTGCTGGATTCCACCTATCATATGATTGATGCGGAGGCAATCCGCAAAATGAAGGATGGCGTGATCCTGATCAACTGCGCGCGCGGAGAGCTGATGGATACGGAGGCGCTGATTCAGGGGATTGAATCGGAAAAGATCGGCGCGCTCGGCATGGATACGGTGGAGGGCGATGAACAGATTATCCACTCAGACCACAGGACGGATATTCTTGCGAACCGGAACTGGTTCTATCTGCACCAGTTCCGCAACGTGGTTATCACGCAGCATATGGCGTTCTATACGGATGCTGCCGTGAGGAGCATGGCCTTCTGCGGGATCGACGGCATCTGCCGGATGGCGTCCGGGCTGCCCTGTGAAACAAAGCTGGATTAGCTGCTGCACCTTTTGAAGGGGGGGATTGGATGGCAAAGCTGTTTGTACGGGAACGGTCGTTTTATAAGGAGATTTTGATCATCGGGCTGCCGGTCGTCCTGCAGCAGTTGATCACCGTCGGCGTGAACATGACGGATAACGTCATGCTGGGGCGGCTGGGCGAAATTGAGATGTCCGGCGTCAGCCTTGCGAATCAGATCACAAACCTGCATCATATCTGCTGCATGGGAATTGGGATGGGCGCGTCGGTTCTCATCAGCCGGTACTGGGGGATGGGGGAACAGGGCAGCATGAAAAAAGCGGTGAAGATCATGCTGCTGTTTGTCATGGCGCTCAGCGCGGCGTTCTGCGCGGCGGCTGCGGCGTTCCCGGCCGCGCTGCTGCGGCTCTTTACGGACGACGCCGCTGTGATACGGGAGGGCGTCTGGTATTTCCGGCTCCTGTTTCCCACCTATTTCCTGTCCGGCGTGACGCTGACGACCACGCTTGCGCTGCGCAGCGTCGGCAAGGGGAACCTGCCGCTGCTCTCCGCCGCAATCGGGTTTGCCGTCAACGTGCTGCTGAACTGGGCGCTGATTTTCGGGAACCTCGGGATGCCCCAAATGGGCGTGGCCGGCGCGGCGTTGGCCACCCTGATTGCGCGCTTTCTGGAGTTTGCAATTGTGATGGGATATTTTTTCCACAAGGAGAACGTGATTGCGTTCCGGCTGCGCGATTTGCTGCGCCTGCAATGCCGGGATCTTCTGCCGGACTATATGCGGATCTGCCTGCCGGTTCTGGTGTCTGACACGATTATGGGGCTTGGCAATACGGCGGTCAGCGTCATTGTCGGGCATATCGGCACCAGCTTTGTTTCCGCGGTTTCCATCACCACGGTGGTGCAGCAGCTGACAACCGTCGTCGCGCAGGCGATCGGCCAGGTCAGCTGCATCATAACCGGTAGGACGCTGGGGCGGGGAGCAATCAGGCAGGCGAAGGAGCAGGGCACCACGTTTGTTGCGCTCGGCTTCCTTGTCGGCGTGCTGGCGTGTGGGCTGATTCTGCTGGCCGCGGAGCCGATCGTGTCCATCTATCGCATCACCGACGCGACGAAAGAGACGGCAATCTCACTGATGTACGCGGTTGCCATTACCACGGTGTTCCTCTCCGCGAACAGCATCCTGACGAAGGGCGTGCTGCGCGGCGGCGGGGACACAAGGTTCCTGATGGCGGCGGATGTGATTTTTCTGTGGTGTACGAGCATCTCGCTGGGCGCGCTCTCCGGGCTGGTCTGGCACTGGCCGGCGTTCTGGGTGTTTTTCATGCTGAAAATCGATCAGATCTTGAAAACCGCCCTGTGCATCGGACGGATGCGCTCCGGGAAGTGGATCAAAAAAATTGCAGCGGCAAAATAGGACGGTTTCGCGCAACCTGCCCCCGTTTTTGTCGGCATGATAGGTGAAGCGACTGAAAGCAAGGGGAAATCGACGTGCGGGATTGCGAAATTGTTGCGCTCTACTGGCGGCGGGACGAGTTGGCCATCCGGGAGACGCAGAAGAAATACGGGAAGTACCTCGCGAAAATCGCCCGCGGCTTCCTTGCCGACCGGCTGGACGGCGAGGAGGTCGTCAACGACACCTACTGGAAGGCGTGGGGCGCCATCCCGCCCCACAGGCCGGAGAGTCTGGCGGCGTTCCTGGCAAAGATCACCCGCCAGCTGTCCATCGACCGCTGGCGGGCAAAGAGCCGGGAGAAGCGGGGCGGCTCGGAGTACGCGCTGTCCCTGTCCGAACTGGAGGACTGCGTGTCCGGCGGTGACACCACTCAGCAGGCAAGCGACCTACGTCTG
Organism: uncultured Oscillospiraceae bacterium; assembly: GCA_964652075.1. GTDB lineage: Bacteria > Bacillota > Clostridia > Oscillospirales > Oscillospiraceae > CAZYZQ01. The sequence continues at coordinate 16,443 of CAZYZQ010000015.1, read as the reverse complement.
TTGGGCGAGGCGGTGGGCGCGTACCTGCGCACACTCTCCCCGCAGGCAAGAAATGCATTTGTGGGGCGCTACTTTTACGCGGACTCGCTCAAGGAGATTGCCGCCTACTACGGCATGAGCGACGCCAAGGCGAAGAGCCTGCTGTACCGCACCCGGCAGGGGCTGCGGGCCTATCTGAGACAGGAGGGGTTTGAGGTATGAGGGCGGAACAGATCAGCGATGCGCTGCAATTTTTAGAGGACGGCTTCCTCGCGGAGACAGACGGCGTGCGGCGCGCGACCAGGCAAAAGAAAATGCGGCGGATCAGATGGGCCGTCGCGGCCGCCTGTCTGGCCGTTGCGGTCTACGGCGGCGTCCGGCTGCTCCCACGGCTTTTCCCGGCGGAGGAAGCGCCGCATCGTGACCCCGGCACGCAGACGGCGCTTGAAGCGCCCGGGGCGGAAGCGACTCTTCCCGGCTCTGATACGCAGACAGAGGCTGAAACGCCTCCGGAGTCCGTGCCGGAGACGCCTGCCGCGCCGGAGCTGCCGACCCTGACCATCGCGGGGGCGTTTGACAGCTACGGGTTCGAGGGGTATCTGGCCTACGATCCGTCAGAGCTTGTGAACAACGATCCGTGGGAGGGCGCGGCCGTGCCGGAGACGCTGCCGGTATTCCAAAACGCGAATCCGGCAGGCACTGCCGATGCGGCGCCTGCGGACAGGGTGGAGGAGACCGGCGGGCGGCTGGGGCTGTCCGGGCTTACAATTACGGAGTCCGGGGAGGGCCTGACCGTCGGAGAAGCGGAGGGCGCGACGATCCGGGCCTACGGCGATGGACGCGTGCAGGTGGAATTCACCCCCGCGCGCGCGCTTCCGGAAGCGCTGACTTTCACCTATCATAATTCCAGCTATGCGGACATGGAGGCGGTGGGCGCGTATCTCAAGGAGGAGTACGCTTCGCTTCTGGACATGGCCGAGCCGGTGGTCAATGTCACCGGCGGGGACTACAATATCTATGGGGAACAGGGATACAGCCTCTACTTCTACGACGGCGCGGGGAGCGCCGCGGAACAGACCGTGGCCCGGGATCTGAAAAATGTGCAGTTTTGCTGCAACGAGGCAGGCGAGCTTTGGCTCATCTGGCTGAACTGCCGGGACCTGTCCCGGAAGGTGGGAGACTACCCCATCATCACGGCGGCGGAGGCGGAGGAGCTGCTGGCACAGGGAGATTACGCCACCTCGGTCCCCTGCGAGATGCCGGGGCGCGAAGCGATTGTCAAGGTGGAGCTGCGCTACCGCGGCAGCTCGGCGGAGCCGTATTTCCTCCCCTATTACCGCTTTCTGGTGGAGCTGCCCGAGATGAAACAGGAGAACGGCCTGAACACCTACGGCGCCTACTACGTCCCGGCGGTGGAGGGGAGATATCTCAGCAATATACCGACCTACGACGGAAGCTTTAACAAATAGCACCGCTGCATAAATTCACACACAGGATGCAGGCGCCCTTGCGCGGGGTGCCTGTATCCTGTGTATTGCATTTTGAAAAGTGAGAGGTTATTATGAAACGGTAACGTGCATGAAACCATGGGCAAAGGAGAAAGACACATGATTATCTGGCTGAACGGCGCGTTCGGCGCGGGGAAGACGCAGACGGCGGCGGAGCTGAAGCGGCGGCTGGCGGGAGCGTTTCTCTATGACCCGGAGAATGTGGGCTACTGGCTGCGTGAAAACGAGCCGAAGCAGTTGCAGCGCGACAATTTTCAGGACGAGCCGCTCTGGCGCGCCATCAACCGCGACATGCTGCTCCATCTTGCCGCGCACTACGACGGGACGATTCTCGTGCCCATGACGCTCGTGCGCGCGCAGTACTATCGGGAGATCGTCTCCGCCCTCCGGCAGCAGGGCGTGGAGGTCTGCCATGTGCTGCTCCTGCCCGGCATGGATACGCTCCGGCGGCGGCTTTCGCGGCGCGGGGAGCGGAGTAGCTCGTGGGCCTGGCGGCAGGCGGCGGACTGCTACCGCGCGTTTGCAGATCCGGTCTTTGAGAACCGGATCGAAAATGACAACATGTCGGTTGAGGAGACTGCGGAGGCCGTCGCGGCGCTGGCGGGGCTGACGCTTGCGCCGCGCGCGGGCAGGTGCAAAGGCGCGTGGGCGCGGCTTGTGACAACGCTTCGCGCAATTCGCAGGTAGCATTTTCAAGATCCTGCGGCTTTTTTCAGGTTTTGTAAGGGCGGGCCGGAACGCTTGCGCGGACAGGCGGCGCGTGCTATACTGATACACGGAGACCCAAACGAAAAAAGGAGATGTTTTCATGGCGCAATTTCAAGCATACAATAAGCTCATGATCTGCGACGACGGCATTACGCCGCTGCGCGTGGACGACGCGGTGCTGGGCTATGAGTTCCAGATCCGCTACCCCTCCTATCGCGGTACGTTCCTCAGCTGCATTGAGTCGCTGCACATCGCGGTGGACGGAAATCCGGTGCCCGATGAGAATGTGCAGTTCCTGCTCAACGGCAAGACCTTCCTGCTCGCACAGCTGGCCGAGATGTACAAGGAGTACTGGTACGTGCTGGACAAGGCGACGATCCGCGTGGTGCAGCTCGGCGGCCTGCCGGCCGGCGCGCACACGGTCACGGTGGATATGCGCCACCGCATCCCGTATACAAAGTATGCCGATTCCTGCCTCGCGCTGGACGGCCACTGCGAAAAGACCCTGACGGTCAACGGTTGAGGAGGGAAGATCCATGAAATACGATATTGAACTCTGCCTGACGCTGTACGCCATGTCCGCGGAATTTTTCACCGGCCGTCTCGACCTCGAGGGCTGCCTGCAGAAGGCGTCCGAGCTGGGCTATACCGGCATTGAGATGGTCGCGGCCATGACGGTTCCCGGCTATCCCTATCCCACCGACAAGTGGATCGAGCACTTCAACGACCTGATGAAAAAGTACAACCTGACCCCGGTCTGCTACAGCGCCTACATCGACATGGGCACCTGCCCGGACCGCGACATGACCGACGGCGAGATCTTTGAGATCACCCTGAACGACATGATGCTCGCAAAGAAGATGCACTTCCAGTTGGTCCGCACGCAGCACGCCATCGGCGCGGAGAACTTCCGCAGGATGATCCCCTACTGCAAGGCGCTGAATATGCCGCTGACCATCGAGATGCACCATCCGCACAACCCGGAGCTGGAGGAGTGGAAGGAGCTGCTGGCCGTCATGGCCGAGTCCGACGGCTGGCTGGGCGTTGTGCCGGACTTCTCGATCTTCGCGGAGCATCCGCACAAGCTGCACCTGCAGCAGGCGGTCGAGGACTTCGGCTGCCGCCCGGAGATGGTTGACGAGATCGTCGCCCGCCACGGCGCAAACGAGCCGAAGCAGACGCTGCTGGCCGATCCGAAGTACAATGACGGTGAGAAGTTCTTCATTGGCGATATCTACGCGACCTACGGCCCGGCGCACCTCGAGTGGCTGGATATCCTGCTGCCGTATACGAAGTACATCCACGGCAAGTTCTGGTACATGGAGGAGGACTGCGTCGACCGCGTCATCCCCGTGGACAAGCTCCTGCCGAAGATCAAGGCCGCGGGCTACAAGGGCTATATCGCGTCTGAGTACGAGGGCCACCATTTCGACTGCGACGTCGACTCCTGCGCACAGCTCATGCGCTGGGTCAAGAACTCCAACGAGATTCTGGGGAACAAGTAAAGAACGTACACGAGGGGCTGTCTCAAGCCTGCTTTTCATTGAAACCTTCAAAAAATTCTGGAGAATTACAATCGTTCTCCAGAATTTTTATTTCGTGTGTATTCGGTTACAAAAGGAAGCCCCGGTGCGCCCCTACTTGCAATCCGATGGAAAATTCGCTATTGTATAAGGGAAGAAAACCGGAGGAGGGGATTGCAATGCGGCAGGATTTGCTGGCCGAGATGCGGGAGGGCCGCACACTGACAGCGCAGCAGCAGCTGATTTTGATTCTGCGCCTCAGCTTCCCCGCGATTCTGGCGCAGCTGTCGTCCATTGTGATGCAGTATATTGACGCTTCGATGGTCGGCAGGCTGGGCGCGAGCGACTCGGCCTCGATCGGGCTGATGTCCTCGAGTACGTGGCTCATGGGCGGGCTTTGCAGCGCGCTGTCCACGGGCTTCACCGTGCAGGTGGCGCACCGGGTCGGCGCGGGCGACGAGGCCGGGGCGCGCGCGGTTGTCCGGCAGGGGCTGGCCGTGGCGCTGGCGTTCGGCTGCCTGCTGCTGGGCGTCGGCGTGAGCCTGCACCGCGCGCTGCCGCGCTTTCTCGGCGGCGGAGCGGACATTGTCGACCACGCGGGCGACTATTTTCTGATCTATGCGCTCTCTCTGCCGCTCTTGCAGCTCAACGGTATCGCGGGCGGCTTTTTGCAGTGTAGCGGCAATATGCGCGTGCCGAGCGTGCTGCATGTGTGTATGTGTGGACTGGACGTTGTGTTCAATTCGCTTTTGATTTTCCCAACGCGCACGCTGGGACGGCTGACGATTCCGGGCGCGGGGCTTGGCGTGACCGGCGCGGCGCTGGGTACGGCGCTGGCCGAGCTGGTGGTTGTGTGTGCGATGCTGGCGTTTTTGCTGCTGCGTTCCCCGGCGCTGCGGCTGCGGCGCGGGGAACGCCTGCGCTTCTCACGCGCGACGCTTACAACGGCGTGGCGCATCGGCGCGCCGGTCGGGCTGGAGCAGATGGTGATCTGCACGGCCTATGTCGCCGCGACGAAGATCGTCGCGCCGCTCGGCACGGTCGCGATTGCGGCGAATTCCTTCTCCGTCACAGCGGAGAGCCTGTGCTATATGCCGGGCTTTGGCATCGGCACCGCCGCGACGACGCTGATCGGGCAGAGCATCGGCGCGGGGCGGCACGATCTGACGCGCCGCCTCGGCTGGCGCTGCACGCTGCTCGGCATCGCGGTCATGGCGGGCATGGGCGCGCTCTTGTACCTCTGCGCGCCGTGGATGATTGGTCTGCTCTCGCCGGACGCCGAGATCCGTGCGCTCGGCGCGCAGGTGCTGCGTATCGAGGCGTTTGCCGAGCCGATGTACGCCGCGTCCATCGTCGCCTCCGGCGTCTTTCGCGGCGCGGGCGACACGCTCGTGCCGAGCTGCCTCAACTTTTGCAGCATGTGGCTCGTGCGCCTGCCGCTCAGCGCGCTGCTGGCCCCACGTCTCGGCCTTCGCGGCGTGTGGATCGCGATGACCATCGAGCTGTGCGTGCGCGGGGCGTTGTTCCTGATTCGCCTGTGCGGACGCCGGTGGATGAAAAAGGCCGTGCAGGCGTAGGAGAGTGCGGCGAATTCGTACCATGCGCGTTACACGTGGCGGGGGCAAGCCCCGCCCTACGGGTGTTGCGGAATCAGAAGACCGTGCAAGCACGCGGATGCATCCCAGTGGCAGCGATTGCAGGGCTGCGCACCAATAAAATTTACCCGCCGCCCCAGATGGGGCGGCGGGTTTGATGTTGGATCAGTTCTTGTAAAATTCCGTGACCGTCTCGAAGAAGGCGTCAATGTTCTCCCAGTTTGTGGCGGGCGGGATGTCGCAGCCGGAGGAGATGACGAAGTTCGGATGCGAGCAGCAGGCCTGCATGACGTGCTTGGTCGCCTCGCGCACCTGATCGGCCGTGCCGTTGCGGAAGATGCTGGACGGGTCGACGTTGCCCATGACGAGCACGTTCTCCGGCATGCCCTCAACCATGGCCTGAATGTTGGCGGCGTTGCCGAAGTGGTAGCCCATGGCGCCCAGATCAGCCAGCGCCGGGATCATCTTCTCAACGGAGTTGCCGCAGTTGTGGTAGATGACTGCAAAGTCGTCGTCCTGCACCTCTTCGATGATCTTCTTGACATACTTGCAGGAGAACTCCTCCGCCAGCTCCTGAGAGAGCAGGCCCGCGGCCGGCTCGGCCATCACAACGCCGTTGGCACCGGCCTCCTTGAAGGCCAGAATGTAGTCGCGGATGAAGGTGCTGGCCTTTTCCAGCGTGGTATGCACCATCTCCGGCTCCTCGTAGCAGTTGATCATGATCTCCGTCATGCCCATCAGACGGCCGGAGAGCGAGTACGGCCCGATGACGCCCGCGAAGACCGGGCGGTCGGTGACGGCGGCGGCAAACTGCCGGATGGCCTCAATATAGGTGCCGGTACGGCCCGTGCCGACAGCCGGAACGGCCAGCGCCTCGGCGTCCTCCGGCTCTTCCAGAATTGCGCCCGTGACGGTCGGAACCTCATTGTCCGAGTAGACAATGTTCGAGCCGAAGCACTCGGCCTCGACCGACAGATCCATCATGGAGACGGCTGCGCCGGTCGGGCAGCGCTCTGCGACGGCCTGCATGGTTTTGCACTGCAGCTCGCTGGAGGCGACCAGCTCGCGCACGGTGACGCCGAGCAGCTGAATGCCGGGGAAGGAGAGCACCGGCACAGCCTTCTTGACCGGCTGCGCGATGGTCTCGGCAACCCACTGCTTCATGTTGCGTTTCATAACATGTTCCCCCTGTTAAACAGAATTAAAACAAAATACAGCTCGTAAAGGTGATGGTATTTTTTCCGTAGTAGTACCCGATCCCCGCGTCCTCGCAGACCTTTGAAACAAAGAGGCCGCAGGCCTCCATGGAGGCCATGGCCTGCGCCGGGAAGCGGCAGGGCTCAGGATAGGCGCAGGTTTTACAGATGGTACACGTCCCCGCGGACATCGGGTAGCAGTCGCAGGCGGCGCGGAACTGCGCGGCGAACCGGGAGAAGCGAGCTTTGTGGGTCTGCTCCGTCTCCTGCATGGCCTCCACGTCGAACTCATCCTCCATCTGGCCGGTGGACTGAACGAGAACGCCCTGCCGGTAGGGGGTGATCCGCTCCCGGATCTCCTCCAGCGTTCCGCAGCCGGGCGGGCAGCACCAGTTTTTTCCATACGCGCCGCAGCGTCCGGCGGCGCACATGTCCCGCACGGCGGGCAGCAGTTCAAGCGCCGTAACGTTCATCGCGCCGCTGTGCTCAAAGCCGCAGGCGTTCGCCATGGCAAGGGCAGACCCCAGATCCATGCTCAGTCCTCCTCAAAGAACATACAGTCCATATAGTGCTCTGTGAATGCGGCGCAGGTGGACAGCTCCAGATAGCGGCACTTGGCCGCAATGGTGTCCAGCGCCTTCTTTGCCTCATCCGAGCGCACCCATTCGACCATGCCGCGCCCGGCGCTGTTGCCGGTGGCGCGAATGCGTGCGGGGGCGCATGGGGGCAGCAGGCCGATCTTCAGCGCGGACGCGGCGTTCAGGACGCTCCCGAATCCGCCCGCGAGATAGACGGTCTCACAGTCGTCAATCGTCAGATGCGCCTGTTCCAGCAGAACCCGGATGCCCGCCGCGACGGCGGCCTTGGCCAGCTGGAGCTGGCGCACATCGCCGTCCGTCAGGAAGACGGTTCCGTCCTCGTTCAGGTCGTAGACAACGCCGTCGTCTGTTTCCCGCAGTGCGGCGGGGGGATCGTCCAGCTCGTCCGGCGGCAGCAGGCGGCCGGTTGTATCGACGATGCCGAGCTCCAGCAGCGCGGCCAGCAGGTCAATGAGGCCGGAGCCGCAGATGGAGGCCACCGGCGCACCGCCGACCGTCTCAAAGACCGGCGTGCTGCCTTCCAGATGCACATGGCAGATCGCGCCGGGCACGGCGGGCGAGCCGCAGGTGATGTTCGCACCCTCAAACGCAGGCCCCGCCGCGGCGGCGCAGCAGGTGAACCCGTCGCGGCTGCCGAGCGCGATCTCGCCGTTGGTACCAAGGTCGAGAAACAGGCACGGCTTCTCCGAAGCGTAGGCGCCGGAGGCCATCAGGCCCGCCGTAATGTCACCGCCAACGTAGCCTGCCACGCACGGCGCAAGATAGGCGCCGTCCTGTGCCGCGCCGAAGAGCGAGGGCGGCGTGAACGGCGCGACGGCAATCGGCGCGGGGTCCAGCCCGGCGTAGAAGCTCTGCATCACGGTGTTGCCCGCGATGGCAAGCTCCGCGACATCGTCCCGCCCTGCCTCACGACAGGCGACAGACAGCAGCTGCGCGATCTGTGTACGGATCAGGGCGGTCATCTCGTCCGTGCCGTGCTCGTTTGTGTGCTGGATGCGCGAGATCACGTCCGCGCCGAAGCGGCGCTGGTCGTTGGCGGCGCTCTGCACACTGAGAATCTCGCCGCTTTCGCGGTCGATCAGGTAGAGCACGACGGTGGTTGTGCCGATATCCACAGCCGCGCCCATTCCTGGGCGCGGCGTGCGGGGAAAGTCAACACCGATTCCGTCCTCCTGTACGAGCAGCGTTTCCTGCCGGGGCAGCTCCACGCACATAGGACGATCTACGATTGTCTGGCACGCGCGGACGGACACGCCGTCCACCAGCACCAGACATTTGCCGCACGTGCCGTTGCCGCCGCAGGGCAGCGGCAGCTCAGGCAAATACTGGGACAGCATCGTGCCCGGTGCGGCGTCCAAAATCCGGCGGTCTGTGCCGGATCGGATTTCCAGTCTCATGGCAGTCGCTCAGCCGGCGAGCAGCTCCAGAGCGCGGTTGGCGGCGCTGGCGGCGTCCGTCGTATACGCGTCCGCGCCGATCTCATCACAGAAGGCCTGCGTGACGGGCGCGCCGCCGATCATGATCTTGACCTGATCGCGGATACCGGCCTCTTTCGCCTTTTCCACAACCTCCGCCATGCCGGGCATGGTGGTCGTCAGCAGCGCGGAGAGGGCGATGATGTCGCACTTCTCGTTCTTCGCCGTCTCGACGAACTTTTCAGCGGGCACGTCGACGCCGAGGTCGATGACCTCGAAGCCCTTGCCCTCGAACATCATACGAATAAGGTTCTTGCCGATGTCGTGCAGATCGCCCTTGACGGTGCCGATGACGACCTTGCCCTTCGCGCTTGCGTCGGAGGCCAGGTAGGGCTTGAGCAGAGCGGTGCCGGCGTTCATGGCGCGCGCCGCGACCAGAACCTCGGGGACAAAGACCTCGTTGTTGCGGAACTTCTCACCCAGAATGTCGAGGCCCGCGAGCAGGCCGTCGTTCAGGATGGACTCGGCGGGGACGCCCTCGTCCAGCGCCTGCTGCACCAGAGCGACGACAATCTTGCGCTTGCCGTGCTGGATGTTTTCGGAAATATCGTTCAGAATCGACATAGAAAGGACTCCTTTTTCAAGTATTTTGTCTATTGCAGAGTGCGGGAAGCCTTGCGGGACGCAAGACCTTTGAAAAATGTTTTGCGGAATTTCCAAGTGTTTCGGTTGAGATACTTCTATTATAGTTCCGAATCCGCGCCGCAACAGCCGGATCTTGGCACGGCAACTGCAAAAATCTGCACAGTTTCCGTGCCGGAGTCGCCGCAAGCTGCAAACAGACGGGCTATTTTGCAATTGGCACGCCATGCGGCCGGTTGATCTGCAAATTTTCACACGTCCCGGAAGTATCTCAAATCACTTTTGATAGACTGTTGCGCCGTATTTTGCGACCTCGTCGTGGAAGATTTCATAAACCTTCGGATTGGTGGCGATGTAGGACGGGATATAGCGGCCGCCGGGGGCGTAGGCGTCGATGACGCGGCGGGCCTCGGCACGGATTTCCTCCTCCGTCGCGCGGCCGGACTCGATCATCTGGTTGTTGACGCCGCCCTTGAGCGTGATGCGCGTGCCGTATTCCCGTTTGATGGCCGCCACGTCGTTGCAGACGTTGAGCGGGTTGATGCAGTCCACGCCGATCTCGCACAGATCGGGGATGATCTGCTGGATGTAGCCGCAGGAGTGGTGCTCGTAGAGCATACCGAGCGAATGGATCTTTTCGGCGTAGCGGATCTCGTTCGGCTTGATGAACTCGCGCCACAGCTCCGGCGAGAAGAACATGTTGGCGTTGGTGCCCCAGTCGTCGTGCATATGGATGACGTCCGGGTGAATCGCGTCGTAGGCGAGCTGGATGCACTGGAGCTTGTACTCGCACATCGCGTCGAAGAACTCATGTAGCTCGTCCGGGCACTCGTAGAAGGCGCACAGCGCCTCCTCCATGCCGACCATCTCGTTCATGCGCTCAAACTGGCCCGAGAGCAGCAGGCAGGAGACAACGTCCGTCTCCGGATTGACATGCATCCCTGCCATCATGCCGCGCAGGATATCCGCGACGGGCATATGCGCGAGCGGCGGGAACTTGACATGCTCCTTCCACTCCGCGGGGTCATCGAAGAGCTTGAAGTTTGCGGCAACCATGCTGCCGTCGAAGCCCGGGTTCGGCCCGAGGTTCGTCCACATGACGCCCCACGCGTCCGGCCCGGTGCCGTACGGCTCAAACGCGTCGCCCGGCAGAATGAAGCGGTCGCCCGGGAAGACGATGTCGCGGAAGCAGTGGCCCTCCGCCGGCAAAAAGTCGGGCATCTCGCCCCGGTAGATTGAAAGCAGCGCCTGTTTTGGAGTTTGCATGAAGAATTCCACCTTTCCCAATGTTTGCCTGTCTGGCTTGTACCTTTATTTTACGCCCGGCAGACAGGGTTTGGGAAGCAGTTTGCAGGCCCATCGCTTTCACTGAAAGTTACAGCTCAGACAGCGCGTACTCCTCGCGCACCACCTGCACCGCGCGCAGCGCGGCGGAGTTTTGCAGTGCCTCGCGGAAGACGAGGCACAGGTCGAACCGCAGCGGCGGGCCGGGGTAGGGAAAGGCCTTGTAATGGGTGTGCTCCATATTGGAAAAGAACATGGGGAAAACGGCGAAGCCGCTGCACTGCTCCAGCAGCGCGAGCATTGTCTCAAAATTGTGCACCGGGATGATCTCCCGGCAGGGGATCCGGTCGTAAAAGCCCTGCCCGGCGGGAACGGTGTAGTTGCTGTTGTCCGCTTGCATCTTGATGAACGCCTCTTTGGCCAGATCTTCGGGCGTCAGCTGCTCCTTCATAACCCACGGGTGGCACAGCGAGACGCAGACCTGCGCCTCAAAGGACTGGAACGATAACCGCCGGCAGCCGTCCCAGCGCTCCTCCTCGTGGATGTGCGTCAGAAGCAGGTCAATCTCGCCGCTGAGCAGCTTTTTCTTGCCCACGTCGGTGTTGAGCAGTTCCAACTCCAGATGATAACCATTGGCCAGCAGCAGCGCGACGAACGGCGTGGTGATCTGCGCCTGCGGGAGCGCGGAGAAGATGCCGATACGCACACGGTCGCCGTTTTCCTGCGACAGCCGCCGCAGGCTCGCGATGGTCTTGTCACAGTCCTGCATAAGCCGCGCCAGCTCCCGCTGCGCCGCCTCGCCGAGCGGCGTCAGGCGTACACCCTGCGGCGAGCGCAACAGCAGCGCGCCGCCCAGCTCGTCCTCCAGCAGGGAAACCTGCTTCATCAGCGCCTGCGGCGAAAGGTACAGCTGCTGCGCCGCGCGGGAGAAGCTGCCGCTCTCAGCGACCTGCAAAAAATAGCGGATTCGCTGGTAAAGCATGCTTACAGGGTCGGCTCGACGCCGTAGTGCTCGCGCATGAACTGTGCGCCGAACTCATTGAGGGCTTCGTCGAGCACCTTCTGGTTCTCCGGGAAGATCGGGTTGATGCAGGTCGCGCACGGGATGAACGAGCCGCACGGGCCGTATTCGTAGATCGCGCGCTTGGCCTCGGCGCGGATTTTCTCCGGGTCGCCGTTCGGCACGTCGAAGCCGTCGACGGCGACGCCGCCGAGGATGCACAGATTGCCCTCGGTTTCCTCGATGACCTTCGGAATGTCGTTCGTCGGCAGCGTGCCCTGCCAGATGTCGATGCCGATCTCCACCATGTCCTGGACAATGTTGGCGGAGTAGCCGTCGTTGTGGTGCTGGACGAGCACGCCGTTCTCGTGCAGGAACTTGTAGAATCTTGCGTAGTGCGGCTTGATGATCTCGCGCCAGACCTGCGGCGGCAGGAACATGGCCGTCTTGCTGCCCCAGTCGTCATGCGAGTGGATCATCTCCGGGTGCCAGTGGTCGATGATGACCTTCGCGCACTCGATGCGCCAGTCGCAGTACGCGCCGATCAGGTCGTACATGGCCTCCGGCTCCTCAAGGTAGTTGCACAGCGCGTCCTCAAAGCCCATGGCCGCGTGCGTGTACTCGAAGAAGCCGATGAAGCTCGGGTACATGAAGATATGCTTGTCGCGGTCGATGCCCGCCGCGATCTGGTCGGAGATCGTCCAGTCATACTGCTTCGGATCGGGGAACTTGACGAAATCCTGCCAGCAGGTGACGTCCTTGATGAGCTTCGTTTCCTCGGTGATGTACTCGGTCGGCGCGGGCTGCCCCTCCGGGCACTGGAAGGTCAGGCCGAGGTCGTTCGTGAAGAGCGCCTGCCCCGGCCCGCCCTGCCCGCAGTGGATCGTAACGGGGTCAATGGCAAGATGGTTGCCCTTCCCGTCGCCGAAGCACTGCCACGGCGCGCCCATCCAGGTGGGATTCTCGCCGCGCATCAGCGCGTAAAAATCCTTCTTGGTTGCCATACTGTGGTTTCCTCCTCTCACTCGGAATGCAATTCCGGTTGGTTATTACTACTATAACCGATTGGAATAGCTCTGTCAAGATCAATCAAACAACAATTGAACGATTCGGAGAGTTCCACAGAAAACGCCGCGCCGATTTGGCAAAAATCACCCGCCCGGTACCGGGCGGGTGATTGCTTATTTTCGCATACAGCCGAGCAGCAGCGCAATGGCCGGGTTGCAGTTGTCCTGCCGCCAGGCCCAGCCGAGCGGGACGGGGGGCAGGGCGGGGTCGCGCAGCAGGCGCACGTTTGGGTTGGCGGCAAGCGGGGACAGCTCGTTGATAAGCCCGACGCCGAGTCCCGCCTCAATCCACTGCGCCATGGTGGGCAGATCCGGCGCGAGCCGCGTGTTCTGCCCCAGCCCGAGCTGGCGCAGCGAAAGACGCATCTGGCTGCTGACGCCCGCGCTCTCCTGCGGGTCGAGCAGCAGGCACGGCTCGTTGTACAGTTCCTCCGCCGCGAGGGTGTCGCGCTGCGCGGCGGGCAGCAGGACGGACAGCGCCAGCGCCGCTTTCGCTGATCCGGCAGGCTGCCAAAGCAGCGCCGCATCGCGCGAGACGTCATCCGCCATGGTCAGCACCAGATCTGTCTCGCCGCGCTCAAGCATTCCGCGCATCTCACGGAAGCCCGCCTGCGTCATCTGGAGCGCAATCCCCGGGTGGCGCTGTGTGAAGGTTTGCAGGCACAGCGAGATCACCGGCCCGAGCCACTGGCCCGCAAGCGTTGTGATGCGCAGCGTGCCGGAAAAGCCCTCGTTCGCGGCCCGCACCTGCGCGACGATCTGGTCGTAGCGCTGCAAAAAGCCCTCCATCTCCTGCGCGAGCATCGCGCCCGCCGGCGTCAGGCGGACGGCGTTGTCCTCGCGGACAAAAAGCATGGCGTTCAGCTCGCGTTCAATGGAGACGATCTGCTTGGAGAGCGCCGGCTGCGAGATATAGAGCTGCTGGGCCGCCTTTGTGAAGTTCAGCGTCCGCGCGGCCGTCAGGAAATAGCGGATCTGTGTGATGGTCATGGTTGCGCCCTCCTGTTTTGTAACTATCATAGCACATCCGGCCGCCACCGGTCAAGGCGCGGCCGCGCAAGGTTCCAATTGCAAATTGCGGTGGCAGATGCTATGATAGAAGCGCAGTATGTCAATGTTCTGCGCGGCCGGAAAAAAGGGGGGGAGGACAATATGGATGCAATCTCACGGCTCATTATCCTGACGTGCGATATGGAGGAGAACAGCGTCTATCGCTACGTCGGCACCACGATTCTGCAAAATATCCGCGCGTTGCCGAAGCTGTCGATCTATGAGCTGGCGGAGATCTGCGCGGCCTCGCCCTCCACGATCAGCCGGTTCGTGAAGCTCACCGGCTTTTCCTCGTTTGCGGCGTTTAAGCTGGAGATTGCCATGGAGCTTCTGCCGGAGAACCAGACGGAGGAGGAAGAGGAGGAGAGCAGCCCGCTGGAAAACCAGACAGCGTATCTTGCCGCCTGCGCCGATACGCTCGGCGCGCTGCGTGAGCTGCTCACACCGGAGCTGCTCGGGGAGCTGGCGCAGCACCTGCGGCAGGCGCAGGGGATCTATTTCCTGCTGAGCGAGAACCTCCATATCCGGCGGCTCCAGCGCAGGCTGTTTATCGACGGCAAACGCACGCAGATGCAGGGCAGGCCGAACCAGATGGAGACGCTTGTGCCGCAGATGCGCGCGGGCGATATGCTGTTCCTGAAGGCAATCTCGCCGTGGGAGACGGAGTCGAAGATGAAGGTGGCGTGCGCGGCGCGGGCGCGCGGCGTCTGCACGGTGGCTGTTTCACCCGACGACAACACGGCCTGTGCGGCGGCGGACTATTGGCTGCACTTTCCGCACGTGCAGCCCGGGCTGATACTGATGGCGGAGCAGATTGTCTTCAGCGAGATTACCCACGCATATGCGCAGCTGACCTGATACGCGGCAATCTCCGGGCGCATTCCGGCTGGAATGCGCCCGGTTTTTCTGTCGTAGGGCGGGAAAACCGGTTAAAACCGGCGCGCGGCGCGCATACTGTGAGCAGGCGCGCCGGTTTTGAATGCGCGGACGATTTTCAGTGGGGGCGCGCACAAAATACTTGTAATTTCGCGCACGCATGCTATAATGAAAGAGACAGGAAATGGAAACGTTTCCGAACCCACAACCGGCCGCGCACACAGAGCGCGCCGCAGAAAAGGAGTGCTTTGTATGAAGCTGCAAGACCGTCTGGAGGGCATCCTCCGGGAGGATGGGGGGAAGACCCTCCGCGACTGCCCGGACGCATCGCTGTACCGCGCGCTGCTCCGGCTCACGAAGGAGCTGACGGAGTGCCGCCCCGCGCCGGAGGGGGAGCGGAAACTCTACTATTTCTCCGCGGAATTCCTCATGGGCAAGCTGCTGTCCAACAATCTGCTTGCGCTGGGAATCTTCGACGAGGTCGGCGCGATCCTGTCCGCAAACGGCCGCTCTCTGGCGCGGATTGAGGAATATGAGCCGGAGCCGTCGCTCGGCAACGGCGGATTGGGCCGCCTCGCCGCGTGTTTTCTTGACTCCATTGCGGCGCTCGGCCTGCCCGGCGACGGCGTCGGGCTGCGCTATCACTACGGCCTGTTCCGCCAGACGCTCGCAGGCGGCAGGCAGGGCGAGGAGCCGAACCCGTGGCTGGAGGACGAGAGCTGGTGCCTCCCGACCGGCCTGCGCTTTTCCGTGCCGTTCGGCTTCGGAAATGTGACGGCGGTGTGCTACGACATCGCCGTCCCGGGCGCGCATACGCAAATCGCCAACCGCCTGCACCTGTTCGACGTCGAGGCGCCCGCGCCCGCGCCGGCGCAGGGCATTGACTTTGATAAGACGGATATCGCGCATCAGCTCACCTCGTTCCTCTATCCGGACGACAGCGACGAGGCGGGACGGCTTCTGCGCGTGTACCAGCAGTATTTCATGGTCTCCGCCGGGGCGCAGCTCGTGCTGCACGAGCTGGACGCGCGCGGCTATGCGCCGTCGGAGCTGAGCCGCCATGTCGCCATCCAGATCAACGACACGCACCCGTCAATGGTCATTCCGGAGCTTGTGCGTCTTCTGACCGCACGCGGCCTGTCCATGGACGACGCGATCTCTGAAGTGCAGCGCACCTGCGCCTACACGAACCACACGATTCTCGCCGAGGCGCTCGAAAAATGGCCGATGCGCTTTCTGGAGACGGTCGCGCCCGGGATCGTGCCGATCATCCGCGAGCTGGACCGCCGCGCCAAGGCCGCGCATCCGGATCCCGCCGTTGCGATTCTCGACAGCAACGACACGGTGCATATGGCGCACATGGATATCCATTACGGCCACAGCGTCAACGGCGTCGCAGCGCTGCACACCGAGATCCTCAAGACCTCGGAGCTGAAGCCGTTTTATGATCTCTATCCCGGGAAGTTCAACAACAAGACGAACGGCATCACGCTGCGCCGCTGGCTGGAGGCCTGCAACCCGGCGCTCTCCGCGCTGCTCGACCGCTGCCTGACGGACGCGTGGCGCACAGACCCGGCGCGGCTGAACGGCCTGATGGCGTTCTATGACGATGCAAATGTGCAGAGCGAGCTGTGCGCGGTGAAGACGCGCAACAAGCGCGC
The DNA here is from genome assembly GCA_964652075.1 of uncultured Oscillospiraceae bacterium. Taxonomy (GTDB): domain Bacteria; phylum Bacillota; class Clostridia; order Oscillospirales; family Oscillospiraceae; genus CAZYZQ01. The sequence goes on along the minus strand of CAZYZQ010000015.1, from coordinate 340 downwards.
GCTCGCCGACGCGCTCGCCCGTGAGCAGGGAATTTTGATCGATCCGGACTCCGTCTTCGACATTCAGATCAAGCGCCTGCACGAGTACAAGCGCCAGCAGATGAACGCGCTGTATATCATTCAAAAATACCGCGAGATCAAGGCGGGCAAGCTCCCGCCGCGCCCGGTGACGGTGCTCTTCGGCGCGAAGGCCGCCCCGGCCTACACGATGGCAAAGCACATTATCCACCTGATTCTGACGCTCCAGAAGCTGATTGAGCAGGACCCGCAGGTGCGGCCGTGGCTGCGGGTGGTGATGGTGGAGAACTACAACGTCACCTGGGCGGAGCGCCTGATCCCG
>CAZYZQ010000014.1:1702-26654 GCA_964652075.1 uncultured Oscillospiraceae bacterium | reverse complement strand
CCTCCTCCGGCACAAACTTCGGCTCCGCCGTCATGATCGTCTTGCCGGAGCCGCTCTGCGGCAGCTCATCGCGCGCCCGCTCCTGACTGTAGACATTCGTGATTTTGGGAATGACGAGCGTCTCCATAAAGCGCTTGATAAACGTGGACTTCCCGGTTCGAACCGGCCCCACGACCCCGACGTAAAAATCGCCGCCGGTACGCGTGGCCAGCTGCTCATAGATACTTTCCGCCATGCTTCCGCCTCCTGTCAGTTTCTCTCCACCTTATGCCCGTCCGCCGCCGGATATGCCGCGGGAATGAGCAGCATCTGCCCTGCTTCAATCTCCTCCGACGGCAGCAGATTTGCTTCGCGGATGACGGCAGGCGTTGTGCGGCAGGCCTTGGCAATGCTCCACAGATCCTCGCCCTCCCGGGCCGCGCGCAGGATGACGGACGGCCGTTCCTGCTCCTCCCCCAGCGTCTCTCCGGCCGTGCCGCCCGAGAGCATCCGGACCGGCGTCTGCGCCGTGGAGGTCACCGTGAAAATCACGCTCCCCCGGAGCTCCGCGCCTTCTCCGGCGGCAGAGGCATAAAACGCGCCGTCCGGCGCGAGCTGCACCGTACAGGCCGCGCGCTCCGACAGCATGGTCTGCGCGCCAGCCTCCATGCGGACAACCTTTCCGTTCAGATTGTGCTCCTTGTCATAATACAGCACATTGACCTGAACCGGCGCCGTGATCTCCACCGTTTCGCCGCTGCGGCGCTGTTGCGGGCTGTCAAAATAAACCGCCATGTCAACCGCGCTGTCAAAGCTCCCCCGGAGCTCGCCGCGCACCGCCTGATGCAGCCGCTGGACATCCAGCTGGCTGCTCAGCGTCATCTCGCTCCAGACCGGGGTCAGGGCATAGGCCGTGCTGTACGCATCCTCGGTCACGCTGATCTCCCGCCGCGCCATGGCGACACACTGCGCCGTCACACCGAGCGCAACATCCAGTCCGCCGCCCGACGGCTCGCATTCCGCGTCAGTCAGCAGCATCCGCACCTGCAGGCCGTCTTCCCCCGCCTCCGCTTCCAGCTCCATGTACTGCGACCATGGCAGCTGGCCTGTGAATACGCACAGCTCCTCCTTTTCATCGAGGTAGCGCGCGTGCAGCTCCGCATTGCCCTTGAACACCGCCTTGGTGCCCGCCATTCTGGCGTCCGTCACTGCCAGCGTGTATTGACACGAGAGCAGCTTCGCAATCGCCGGGCGGCCCGCGGGCAGCTCCAATGTATCGCGGATTGTAAAAGGCCGCTCGCCCGCCGCCACAGGCAGGACAGCCGGGATGACGCGGGTCTTGACCTGCAGCGACGGGTCCGTCTCCCGCAGGCGCGGGATGGTTTCTTCCACAGCCTGATATACGGCAACGCCGGTGCGGATGCCCGTGCGAACCATCAGCTTTCTGGCGTTCACCTGCCGCGCGTCCGCACCGGCACAGCGGCAGCTCACCTGTACCATGCTCTCCTCCCGGATGCCCTCTCGTTCGAGCCGCGCGGTAAAGGGCAGATATGTCTCCATCCGGTGCACCGCGCCCTCGCCGTCCAGATAGAGCACATCCGTCCGGACGCCGCCCGACACGCTGACGCCGCCGTCACGGCAGGTCTTGCTGCGCACAATCGGCGTCGCGGCGCAGCACAGCACGCGTTCCAGATCGGGGCTGCTCTCGGGAATCAGGACCTCCGCCGTCTCCTCCTGCGCAAGCTCCTCCTCCAGCACGGGGCGCAGAAACCGCTCCTGCTGTGTCTCGAATACCAGTTCCATGTCATCCACTCCTTGTATTGGGAAACCGTCGCTCCCGGCCCGCCTTTTCGTGCAGAGGAATCCGGCCCGCGCTTCCCTTCACTCTGTCCTATTGTTATGCGGGCCGGACGTGCATTATGACCCGATCCGGTAGAACCGGCGCAGAACCCGTCCAAGAAACCTGCCGGGCTTGATGACCACGATCTTCATTGCGTGCCTCCCTTCCCTCAGCATTTGACGCTCATGGCAAGCCCCGCCGCGACAAGGGCCAGCCCCAACAGCACCTGCACAGCGCAGCTGTGCAGCGCCAGTGCAAAAAGCAGTCCCGCCCCCGCCGCCAGCAGCGCCACGCCCAGAAGTTTTTTTCGATGTATCAAAAAACCGCCTCCCACGTTTCAGTATACGCGGAAGGCGGCTGGGCTGTTATGCAATTATTTGATCCGGCCGGAGCGCACGAGCAGTGCGCTGCCCCGCTCCAGCGTGATGGTGACCGGGCCGGAGCGCGGCTCGTTGCTGATGGTCAGGCTGTCGCCGCGCCGCGCCGTCGCGCGGCGGAGCGGATATTTGGCGTTTTCTATCGTCAAGCCGTACAGCGCACGGTCGAGCGGGACAATGCCGAAGTACCGGAAGCTGTCACAGGAAAACACAGTGCGGCCGGCCGGCAGGTAGGTGATCTCATTGTCGGCATCCAGCATCCGCGCCTGCACACCGTCTCCGTACGCACGCTCGAGCAGCGCCAGATTCGCCAGATGGTGATCCTGCCGGCCGCCCGTGCAGGCCGTGAACGCGATCTCCCGTATTCCCGTGCGCAGGCAATAGCTGTACGCCGCCTGTAAATCGGTCAGATCCTTTTCCGCCGGCAGCAGCTCGCAGGTCAGTCCGGCCTCCGGATGCCCGCCGGAATCACTGTCCCCGATATAAAAGTCCGGCAGAAAGCCCGCCTCACGCGCGAGCAGCAGCCCGCCGTCCGCGCAGACCACGCAGCAGTCCTCCTGCCGCAGCGGCGCGAGAAAGTCCCAATTGTCACAGCGCGCGGAGCCGAAGATCAGGGCTTTTTCCGTTCCCACTCCGGCACCTCCTTCGCTTTCTCATACAGGCGCAGATAGCTCTCGTAGCGGCTTTTCGGGATCTCGCCGCGCTCCACCGCCTCGCGCACCGCGCAGCCCGGCTCCCGGTTGTGCGCGCAGTCGTCAAACTGGCACCCGCCGAGAAACGGCGCGAACTCCGGGAACGCGTCGGCCAGCTGCTCCTCCAGCACCAGCTCCATCCGGTCGGTGTCAAAGGACGAGAAGCCCGGCGTGTCGGCCACGCGCGTGCCATCCGGCAGCGAATAGAGCTCCACATGCCGCGTCGTATGGCGGCCGCGTCCGAGCTTTTCGGAGACTTCTCCCACCGCGACGGCAAGATCCGGAGCAAGCCGGTTCAGAATGCTGCTCTTCCCGACGCCGGAGTTGCCCGTAAACGCGACCGTTTTTCCGGCAATGGCGCGCCGCAGTTCGTCCACGCCCTCGCCCGTCTCGGCGCTCGTACAGAGGACTTCATAGCCCGCACGGCGATAGATCTCCGCGAGCGAGTCCGGCGCAGCCAGATCCGTCTTGTTAATCAGGATCAGAACCGGCACCTTCTGCGCCCCTGCAATCGCCGTAACACGGTCAATCAGGAACGGCTCCGTCACTGGAATGGCGTTGGAGGCGAAGATGACCAGAAGCCCCACATTGGCCAGCGCCGGGCGGACAAAGCAGTTGTCCCGCGGCAGGATCGCTTCGACCATACCGGTTTTTCCGTCCGTTGTGATCTCCACGCGGTCTCCGACCAGCGGCGTGCAATTTTCTTTCCGGAAGCGTCCGCGCGCGCGGCAGGCCACCTCGCCCTGCGCCGTCTCCACATAATAGAACCCGCTGAGCGCCCGGATAATCAGGCCGGTCATTTTCTCAGGCGTCAAAATCAATCATCTCACTATACGACAGCATACCATTGTAAAATACGGTCAGAAGCTGCTGGCCGTTGCCATTGACATATGCCGTGAATTGCCGGTCGGCGCAGTCGGCCTGGAACGAAGTGACAAGCTCTCCATCCAGCCGGACCACCACTTCCACCATTCCCTCGCCTTCGGGCAGCGGAATCACAATCTCCTTGGCGCCCTCCGGAACAGTCGGTGTGTCAGGGGGCGTATCGGGCGTCTCCGGCTCTGTTCCCGGTTCAGGCTCCGCCGGCGCGTCCGGATTGTCCGGATCAGCGGGCGCGTCCGGATCCTCCATCTCCTCCGGCGGCTGCTCCGGCTGCGGGATGGACGAGGGAGGCGGCTCCGTCTCATCCGGTTTCTCCGCGGGGCCGCGGGAGACCTGCAGATTGATCTCCGTCTTCGGCGCGACCTCTTTCCCGGCGGAAATGCCCTGGAACAGGACAGTCCCCTCCGGCTCCTCGCTGTCCTGATAGTCCAGCGCGCCGCGCTTCAGATCCGCCTGCTCCAACAGCTGCTGTGCCGTCTCCAGTGTTTCACCGACGACATTCGGCACGACGGACATCTTCTCCTCCTGCTGGCCAAGGCTGATATAGAGCTTCACCGTATCACCGTTGCGCAGCGTCGTGCCCGCTGCCGGCTCCGTACGGATGACATACCCCACAACTGTGTTGCTGTCGTAAATCTCCTCATACAGGATCGAAAGCGTCAGCCCCAGATCCTTCAGCTGCCGCTCCGCCTCCAGCTGCGCCTGGCCGGAGAGCACCGGCATCTGCTCGGTCTGAATCCCGCTGCTGATGGTGAGTCGGACGGTTGTATCGCCCTTATAGCCGGCCTGCGGCGCCGGATCCTGATCCAGAATCTGCCCGGCGGGCGCCGTATTGTCATAGACCCAGGTTTCCTCAAAGGTCAGATCCGGGTAGCTACGCTCATCCAGATCTTCCATCTGCATCCCGATGAATTTCGGCATTGTTTTCTCTTCACCGGGGTTCAGCAGATCCCGCAACAAATATGAATACAGGAACCACCCCAAAAGCAGCAGCACCACGATTACCGCAGCGCCGCCCGCCAGAAGCGCTGTGCGCCGGTTGCGGCGATGCGCGTTCTGTAGCTCCTGCGCGCTCTCACTGCGCGGCTTCGGCGCGGCTTCAGCGCGTGCGGGCACGGCCTCCGGCTGCGCATTCGGCGCGGGCTGGACGCCGAAAATAATGCTCGGATTCAGGCGGAATTTTTCCAGATCTTCCAAAAGCGCCGCCGCATCCGGGTAACGCCGGTCGGGGTTGACCTCCATCAGGCGCAGAATGATCTGTTCCAGACCTGCCGGTATGGTGGGGTTCTTTTCCGTTGGACGGCACAGCTTCCCGCCGAGGTGCTGGATTGCGACCGAAACCGGCGTCTCGCCCTCATAAGGCGGCTTTCCGGTCAGCATCTCATACATGACGACGCCCAGCGAATACAGGTCGCTGCGCTGGTCGACGGCCGCGCCTCTGGCCTGTTCCGGCGAGATATAGTGGACAGAGCCGAGCGCCTCGCGCGTGAGCGTATTCTGCGACGAGGACATGCGCGCAATTCCAAAATCAGCAACCTTGACGCTGCCGTCCTTCAGCACCATGATATTGTGCGGTTTGATATCGCGGTGTACAATGCCGCGGCCGTGTGCGTGTTCAAGCGCCTTGGCGATCTGCGTGGTAAAATGCAGCGTTTCCCGCCAGTTCAGGGTGCCCTTCGACTGCATATAGTCCTTGAGCGTCAGCCCGTCGATCAGCTCCATGACGATAAAATCGACCTCGTCCGAGTGTGAGACGTCATAGACATTCACAATATTCGGGTGCGACATCATGGCAATCGCCTGCGATTCGGCGTGGAACCGGCGGCGGAACTCCGGATCCCGGGACAGATCGTCCTTCAGGATCTTCACCGCCACCATTCTTCCAAGCCGGTGGTCGCTGGCGCGATAGACGTTCGCCATCCCGCCGTAGCCAATCAGCTCCAATATTTCATAGCGCCTGTCAAGCAGCCTGCCTATGTACTTGTCCATAGCTGCTCCTTTCCTGCGTTCCGCCATTCCGGCTGGCGGAGCCAAATGTCAAAAGAGGTCTTACCGGCTGATCAGGACAACGCTCACGTTGTCCGGCGCGCCTCTTCTCTTTGCAATGTTAAGCAGGCGTCCGCAGCAGTCCGCGTCGGAGCCGCCGTGAACAACCTCAAACAGGATCTCCTGATCCGCAAGCTCGTTTGACAGCCCGTCGCTGCACAGCAGAAGCTTTGCATTCTCTTCCAGCGTCACAAGCGTCAGGTCGCACTCAACGCGCCCCTCCGTGCCGACGGCCCGGGTGATCAGGTTCTTTCCGGGAAACTGCTTCGCCTGTTCCCGGGTCAGCTCGCCGTGCTGCACCATCATCTCCACAACGGAATGATCGCGCGTCAGGCAAAGGATCTTATCCGGGTCGCAATAATAGGCCCGGCTGTCACCGACATGGGCAATCGCCGCCTGCCCGCCAATGACGAGCGCCGCGACAAGCGTTGTTCCCATGCCGGAAAACATCGCGTTTCCACGCGCCTGTTCAAAGACCGCGCGGTTGGCTGCGGCCACCGCGTCGGACAGCAGCTGTCGCATGGCGGTACCGTCCATCCCGGCGCGGGCGCCGCGCTGCACCCGGTCGACAAAGACCTCGGCAGCAATCCCGCTGGCAATGTTGCCGGAGCGCGCGCCGCCCATGCCGTCGCAGATCACTGCGATCAGGCTTTCACGGCTCAGGCTGACGATACGAAGCGTATCCTGATTCTCCTGCCGCCGCAGGCCGGGATCTGTAATGCCCCAGGCTTTCATTGCCTTTCCTCCTCACTGTTTTTGCGCTTCCTCGCGCAGCTGTTTGCGGCGCAGCTGGCCGCAGCTTGCATCAATGTCACTGCCGAGCGTCCGCCGCACCGTTACGGTCACGCCCCGCTCCTCCAGCAGCTTCTGAAACGCGGCAATCGTCTGGCGCGGGCTCGGCTTCAGGCTGCTCTCCTCCACATAGTTCAGCGGAATGAGGTTCACGTGCGCCGCCATGCCGCGCAGGTACTGTGCCAGCAGCTTTGCCTGCGCCGGGCTGTCGTTCACACCGTCGATCATCGCATACTCAAACGAGATCCGGCGGCCGGTTCTGTCAAAATATCGGCGGCACGCGTCCAGCAGCTCCGCCACAGGATAGCGCCTATTGACCGGCATGATCTTTGTGCGCGTCTCGTCGTCCGGCGCATGGAGCGAGACGGAGAGCGTAAGCTGCAGCTGCTCCTGTGCCAGCGCGTCGATGCCCGGCACAATGCCGCAGGTGGAAAGGCTGATATGGCGAAGGCCGATGTTCAGCCCCTCTTTGCTGTTGACCAGCTCCAAAAAGCGCAAGACCGTTTCGTAGTTGTCCAGCGGCTCTCCAATGCCCATCAGCACGATGTTGGAGATCTCCAGGCCGGAATCGATCTGTGTAAAGAGTACCTGATCCAGCATCTCCGCAGGCGTCAGCCTGCGAACGAGCCCCCCGCGCGTCGAGGCGCAGAAGGCGCAGCCCATCGCGCAGCCGACCTCGGAGGAGATGCAGACGGAGTTGCCGTGGTGATAGCGCATCAGCACCGTCTCCACGCAGTTGCCGTCCGCCAGCCTCCAGAGATACTTGATCGTCCCGTCTTCCTTGGACATCTGCTTGCGCGCCACCGTGGGCGCGGTGATCTCGAACTGCTCCGCCAGCGTCCGGCGCAGCTCCTTGCTGAGATTTGTCATCTCGTCAAAGCTGCGTGCGCCGCGGTGCAGCCATGTATAGACCTGCCCACCCCGGAAGGCCGGCTGGCCGAGCGCGCGCAGCGCATCGGTCATTTCCGCCAGGGTCATGGACTTGATATCCTGTTTCATGCGTCCCTCCGCAGTTTACAGATGAAGAAGCCGTCTGAGTCATACTGCCCGGGCAGCAGCGTCAGCATCGCCACAGGCTCCTCGGAAATCGCCGCGGGAACCTGAAACGGCTCCGGATGATATTCCATGTTCGTCTGCAAAAACGCCGCAATCACGTCCTCATTTTCGCGCTTCAAAATCGTACAGGTGCTGTATAGCAGCACGCCACCGGGCTTCACATAGCGCGCCTGATTTTGCAGAATGCGCAGCTGCACCTCCGGCAGTCGTTCCAGCCCCTCCAGGGACTTATAACGGATATCCGGCTTGCCGCGGATCACGCCAAAGCCGGAGCACGGCACATCCGCAATGACCGCGTCCATTTCGTTTTCCCACTCCGGCACAAATTCCGACGCATCCTGTAGCATCGCGTCGACACTGTCAAGGCCCATGCGCTTCGCGCCGTTGTAGATCAGGTCAATCTTGTGGTTGTGGATATCGCAGGCGATGATATCGCCCTGATCGCGCATGGCGATAGCGGCGGCAAAGGTCTTGCCGCCGGGAGCGGCGCAGCAGTCGAGCACCTGCATTCCCGGCTGTAGACCTGCTGCCAGCACCGCCAGCTTTGCCGCCGCATCCTGCGCATAGAGCGCGCCGCTGCGGTAGAGCTGCATCTGCTCCATGCTGCCGGTCCCGCGGATCAAAAAGCAGTCGGGCATCCACGGATGCGCCTCGCACTCCCGGCAGGTTGCACGCAGAACTGTTTCAGCGTCCTGCGCCGTCGTCCTGAGCGTGTTGATCTGCACGCAGGTCGGCGGCGCCTCGTTGGCCGCGGCGAGCACCGCCTCAATCTTCTCTGCGCCGACCGACTCCTCCAGAAGTGCGACCAGCGGCGCGGGATGGGAGTATTTCGTCGCCAGATCCGGCGGCTCCGGCAGCTCCGATGCGCGCGCAATCGAACGCAGCACACCGTTGACAAGCCCCGCTGCCTTCGCGTTCACCTGCTTTTTACAAAGCTCCACAGACTCGTTGACCGCGGCAGAGACAGGGATCTTATCCATCAGCTTGAGCTGATACAGGCCGAGACGGAGAATATCCAGCACCATTGGGTGCAGCTTCTCACGCCCCGTATTCAGGAAGCCGTCCAGCCAGAAGTCCAGCAGCAGCTCGTTTTGCAGCACGCCGTAGCACAGGCGGCTGGCCAGCGCCGCGTCCCGCGCGTCGAGCCGGTCGCGGACGATATATTCCTTCAAAATCCCGTCGCTCCACGCCCCCTGCTTCCGGCAGGCAATCAGCGCGGAGAGGGCCGTCTGTCGTGCGGACATGGCGTTCGCTCCTTCGTCTTAATCAATCTGAATCGGATGGCCGCGGAAATAGTCCGGCGCGCGCATCCGCTTGCCGCCCTGTGCCTGCAGCTGCGTAATGAGAAGCGTCGCCCCGCCGCCGCAGGCGATTTCAAGGCCCTGCTTCGTCAGGGCCAGCAGCGTCCCCGGCGCTTTCTTCGTTGTTTTTTCAAGCGGGAGAACCTCAAAAATTTTGAAGTTTGTGCCGCCCAGCTCTGCCGAGGCAACCGGCCACGGAATCAGGCCGCGCACATGATCGATGATCTCCTTCTGGTTCTTCGTCCAATCGACAGGAGACAGCTCTTTGGAGAGCATCGGCGCATAGGTCGCCTGACTGTGATCCTGCGGCGTACGCGTCACTGTCCCGTTTTCAACCGCGTCCACGGTGCGCGAGAGCAGCTCCGCGCCAAGCTCCGCCAGACGCAGCGTCAGATCCGCGCCTGTCTCCAGCGGTTCAATTGGCGTGCGGACAATCTCGATGATGTCGCCTGCGTCCATTTCCTTTGCCATATACATCGCGGTGACGCCTGTCTCTGGGTCGCCGTTCAGAATCGACCACTGGATCGGCCCCGCGCCGCGCAGCTTCGGCAGGATGCTCGCGTGGATGTTGATGCATCCGAATTTCGGAATATCCAGCACCCGCTGCGGCAGGATTTTGCCGTAGGCAACCGCCAGGATCAGATCCGGGGCCAGCGAGCATAACTCCTCGTAAACCGCATCATCCTTGAAGGTTGCAGGCTGATAGACCGGCAGATTCGCCGCCTGCGCCGCCTGCTTCACTTCGGATGGGATCAGCTTCATACCCCGGTTTTTCGGCGTGTCCGGCTTTGTATAGACGCCCACAATCTCCCGCCCGTCCGCAATCAGGCGGGACAGGCAGGTCGCCGCGATCTGGGGCGTCCCCATAAAGACAATTCTCATTCCTTCTCCTCGTAGAGCTTCTGCACCTCTTCGTCCGTCAGCATATGGTAGGCCTTTTCCGTAAAAATATGGCCGTCCAGATGCTCCAGCTCGTGGCAGAAGCAGCGGGCAACAATCTCCTCACCCTCGGCCTCGAACCAGTTGCCGTCACGGTCCTGCGCGCGCACCTTCGCGACGGCGGGGCGCTTTACATACCCCCAGCGGCCCGGGACGCTCAGGCAGCCCTCCATGCCGTCCTGTTCGCCGGAGGTCTCAATCAGCTCCGGATTGACCAGCTCCAGCACCTCCGCGCCTGCGTCCACTACCACAACACGGCGCAGCACGCCGACCTGCGGTGCGGCAAGTCCCGCGCCCTGCGCCTCCTCCAGCGTCTGCTTCATGTCGTCAATCAGCGTATGCAGCCGCTCGTTGAACTCCGTCACCGGGCGGCACTTCTTGTGCAGTGTCGGATCTTCCTCTGTCAAAATCTTTCGAATTGCCACGTTTGCTTCCTCCTAATCGTAGGCATTCAGATCGGCATAGGCCGAGACGCCTCGATGATTCTTATCCTTTGCAAACTCCCGCAAAAGTGCCGCGATCAGAGCGCGCAGCCGTTTGGATGCGCGCATCTGCACCGACAGACGATAGCGGAAGGTGTTGTTGATTTTCGGAACAGGGCACGGCGCGGGGCCAAGCACGGCCGCCTCCTCCTGCGCCCAGTCGGGCGTGCGCAGCAGCGCCGTCAGCCTGTCGCGCAGCTGCGCCGCGCCTTGCAGCGCCTGCGCCTCCTGCTCGCTCTGGAATGTGATCGTCAGCAGGTCGCAGAACGGCGGGCAGTGCCGCAGCTGCCGCAGCTGGATCTCCTGTGCATAAAATGCATCGTAGTCCTGTGCGGCGGCGAGCTGAATGACCGCGCTGTCCGGCGTCATAGTCTGGATCACGGCGCAGCCGGTCTTCTCTCCCCGCCCTGCGCGTCCGACGACCTGTGTAATCATGGAAAACGTCGTCTCCGCCGCGCGGAAGTTGTTTACATACAGCGACTGATCCGCGTCGAGTACGCCGACCAGCGTCACATTTTCAAAATCAAGCCCCTTGGCCACCATCTGCGTGCCGACCAGCAGCGGAACCCGCTGTGTCTGGAAGGTATGCAGCACCCGCTCATGCGGATTGGCGGCAGAGATCGTGTCCGCGTCCATTCGAAGCACAGCCGTCTCCGGGAACAGAACCTCCAGCTCCTGCGCCACCTTCTGCGTTCCCGCGCCGACCTGCTTCATGTGCCCGCCGCAAACGGTGCAGCGCGCGGGCATCGGCTCGGAATAGCCGCAGTAGTGGCACATCAGCCGCCCGTTTGCGCCGTGATAGGTCAGATTGACCGAGCAGCGCGGACATTGCGGCACATCGCCGCAGTCGACGCACACCACCAGCCGGCTGCTGCCGCGGCGGTTCAGGAACAGGATGCCCTGCTCCTGCCGGTCAAGCATGGTGCGGATCCGGCTGTGCAGCGGCGAACTGATCGTAAAATCATTGCCCTGCGCCAGCTCCCGCTTCAGGTCGACAATCTCCACCTGCGGCAGCGCGTGTCCGTTGTAGCGGCCGCGCAGCTGGTAGAGTGTGTACTGCCCGCTGCGCGCGCGGTACATCGACTCCACAGACGGCGTCGCGGAACCGAGCACCACCAGCGCCCGGTGCTGCGCACCGCGAAAGATGGCGACATCGCGCGCATGGTAGCGGGGTGTGTTTTCCGACTTATAGGTATGCTCCTGCTCCTCGTCGAGAATCAGCAGCCCCGGGTTTTCCAACGGCGCAAAAACCGCCGACCGTGTCCCGATCACCACCTGCGCCTCGCCTGTTGCAATCCTGCGCCACTCGTCATAGCGTTCACCCGGGCGGAGGCTCGAATGGAGCACCGCGATCCGGCTTCCGAAATGCGCCGCGAACAGGCTTGTCAGCTGTGGCGTCAGCGCAATTTCCGGAACCAGAAGCATCGCGCCGCGCCCCTGCGCGAGCGTGTGCTCGATCAGCTTCAGATAGATTGCGGTCTTGCCGCTGCCGGTGACGCCGTACAGCAGCGCGGTGCCCGGCTTTTCCTGCGCCTGCTGGCGCACAAGGCCGCTGTAGACGCTCTCCTGCTCCGGCGTCAGCTCCATGGGCCTCGCCTCCGCCGGCATGATATGCGGGCGGCGGTAGATCTGCTGCACCGTCAGGCGCACCAGCCCAAGCGCTTCCAGGCGGCGCAGTACTGCGCCGGTTGCGCCGGTATAATAGCAGATCTCCTTGCTGCCCGCCGTATGGACGGTACACAGAAGCTCCAGAACAGACGCCTGCAACGCGGCGGACTTTTTCTTTTTCTGCGCATATGCGCGCGCCTGCTCCTCCGGAACAGCCAGCTCCGCCTGTACTTCCCGGCGCCCTGCGGCCTTCCGGCGCAGATCGGTATCGACGGTCACGAGCCTGCGGTCGCGCAGCCAGCGCAGCGTTTTCTCCGGCTCTGTGAACTGCCTGCGAAGCATCTGGCAGGTTGCCGGCCCCAGCTCGCGCAGCGCTGTAAACAGCGCCTCGGCGGCAGGGTCGCGCGCAAGCGTCTGCTCCCAGTGCGGGGGCAACTCCTCCCGGACGCGGAAGGTATCCCGCGCCGAAATCCACAGGCCCGCCGGCAGGCAGGCCCGCACGGCGTCATAAAAGGTGCAGAAGCAGCGCTCCCGCACAAACGCGGCTGTTTTAAGCAGCTCCGGCGAGAGCACCGGCGCCTCATCCAGTGGCCGGATCACGGCCTTGAGCTTTGGCCGCTCCGCGTCCTCCACCACCAGCACCATGCCCTCTACATGCCGGTTCGAGCGGCCAAACGGCACCTCAACCCGCACGCCCGGCCGGATTGCCTCCGAAAGCGCGGGTGGGATTGCATAATCAAACGGTTTGTCCATGGCATACACTGCCGGAAGAACCGCAATTTTCGCGATCAGGGTCCGCACCTCCATTGTTTCCGGAAGCTCTGATGAAATCAGGAACGCATCTCGATCTCATCAGAGCTTCCGTAAAATGCGCAGGCCGCTCTGTGCAGCCTGCGCAGCATCCGGCGTATTACCGCAAATATTCCGGCTTAACCTTGGCTGTGAGCTTGCCGTCGGCAACCTCGCGGATAGCCAGCGTCACCGGCTTTTCCTCCAGCTGTTCGCCGAACTGCTCCGCCTCGATGGAGATCTGCCGGGCGCGGCGCGCCACGACGTTCACCAAAAGATAGCGGCTGTCCACATTTTTCAAAAGCTTTGCAACTGCGGGATAAAGCATTTTATCCTTCCTCCTTCAAGCAATCCAGGCGGCAGAATGTGCGGCACTGCTCTGCGAGCAGAATTGCTTCCAGCTCCGCAACCGCATTCTCCACCTTGTCGTTTACCACAATATAATCATACTTTCCGGCCTGCGACAGCTCCCATCTGGCCTGCGCAAGCCGCTTTTCCACAACCTCCGGCGCAGTGTCCCCGCGTCCGGTCAGACGCTGCCGCAGCACCTCAAACGACGGCGGCGCGATAAAAATCAGCGGTGTTTCGGGCCACGCCTGTTTGATTTGCAGCGCACCCACTACATCGACGTCCGTGATGACGTTTTTGCCCTGCGCTGTCTGCGCTTCAATCGGCGCGCGCGGCGTTCCATAGCAATTGCCGACGTACTCCGCATGCTCCAGCAGCTCGCCATTTTGCATCATGGCGTCGAACTGCTCGCGCGTTTTGAAGTAGTACGTCACGCCCTCCGCGTCGCCCTCCCGCATTGGGCGGGTCGTCGCGGAGATGGAGAACGCAAGCGCCGGGTTTTTTGCGCGGAGCGCGCCGATTACAGTGCTCTTGCCAACGCCGGACGGGCCGGAAATGACATAAAACCTGCCCTGCATCAGTTTTCCCCCTCCAAATCGTCCGGCAGCTCCCGATCCTGCATTCGCCCGGCCACTGTCTCCGGCGAAACCGCCGAGAGCACCACATGGTCGGTATCCAGAAAGAGAACCGCCCGCGTCCGCCTGCCGAAGCTGGCGTCGATCAGCATCCCGCGCTCACGCGCCTCCTGTACCGTCCGTTTGATCGGCGCGGAGTCCGGGCTGATGACAGCCAGAATCCGGTCTGCGGATACCATGTTTCCAAATCCAATATTAATCAGCTTCATCACTCAATATTCTGGATCTGTTCGCGGATCTTCTCAATCTCGCCCTTGATCTCGACAACCGTGCGCGCCTGTTCGACATCACTCGCCTTGGAGCCGATGGTGTTCGCCTCGCGGTTGAACTCCTGAATCAGGAAATCCAGCTTGCGGCCGATTGCGCCGCCGCCCGCGAACATAGCCCGCAGCTGGTCGATATGGCTGCGCAGGCGCACCGTTTCTTCATCGGCGGCAACCTTGTCCGCGAAGATCGCGGCCTCGGTCAGAATCCGCGCCTCGTCGATCGTCGTGTTCTGAAGCGTCTCCTGCATTCTGGCATACAGCTTCGCGCGGTACTCTGCGACCGTCTCGGGGCTGCGCTTTTCCACCTGCTCGACAAGCGACAAAATGCGGTCCGCCCGCCCGAGCACATCGCGCGCAAGCGCGTCGCCCTCCGTCTGGCGCATCGTATTAAACGCCGCGATTGCGGCCTCCGTCACCGCGACAAGCGCGGCTGTGAGCTTTTCCTCATCCTGCTCCGCCTTCTGCACGGTAAACACATCCGGCAAACGGGAGAGCACGGCGGCGGAGATATCATCCTGTACGCCGTAGTCTGCGACCATCTCGCGCATCGCCGCCAGATAGCCCTCCACAACAGGCCGGTTCAGCGTGATCGCGACATCATCGCTCTCAAACGCGTTGATTGTCAAAAATACGTCAACCTTGCCGCGGCCCACCTCGCGCTTGACCAACTGCTTCACAGGATCTTCCGCGAAGGAATACGCCCGCGGCAGCTTGACCGTGCAGTCCAGAAAGCGGTTATTGACCGCGCGGATCTCCGCCACGATTTCCCGGCCGTCGATCGTCTGCTGGGCACGGCCGTAGCCCGTCATACTCCGAATCATATGCTTCCTCCTATGTATGGAACAACCTGCCGAGCTTCGGCTGAACGCGGGTAAGATACAGCCCGATCAGCCGTGTGAAAAGTAGATCATACACGACATAAACCGCCACGCCGCCCACAAGCAGCACCGGCAACGCCAGCGCGGCGAACCGCTCCGGCAGCACCAGCGCCCAGCGGAACGCGAAAAACAGCGCGCTCAGCAGCGCGGCAAACAGCGCGACCTTGCAGATCCATTCCAGCGGGAGCTTTCCGATCCGCTCAATCAGGCTCTTCAGCACGCCGTAGTGGCCCAGCACCAGCGCATAGAGCACCGCGCAGCCCTTTGCCGGCAAAAGCAGCAGCGACAGCGCCGCGGAAACGGCGTAAACCGCCGCGCCCCAGACCAGTCCGCACTGCACAACCGCGGCCGCGGGCAGGAGCGCCGCAACGGCCACAAGCGCCAGCCGCCCCGTGGGCAGTATGCTGCCGAGATACAGCAGCACAACAGACAGGGCCGATAAAATGGCGCAAAACGTCAGCTTTCTCGTCTTCATCAGCAGCAGGGAATCAGGTCGCCGCCCATGCATTCGCACAGGCAGTCCGCACAGATCAGAGAACTGCAGAAATTGCAGGCCGCGTCATTGCCGCCCGCCGCACCGCTCTGACGGTATGGGTTGGAGCCATGCTGCATCATGGCGTAGGCGCGCTGGTACTCCGGGTTCTGCGGCTCCATCTGGCAGGCGATGCGGAAATTGTTCGCCGCGTCGTCGAGCCAGCCCTTGCCGTAGGCCAGCGAGCCGTTCAGAAAATACCACTCCGCGTCGCGCGTGGTAATGGCCGACAGCTCCTGCTCCGCCACCACAAAATTGCGGTTGTTGATCGCCTCGCGCACCTTGGCGTAGGCCGGCCTGCCGCTCTGGTAGGAGCGGTAACCGGAGGAATAGCTGCTCTGGTTCTGCGCGCCGCCCGGGCCGGTGCCGCCCGCCTTGCCCTTGGTGATGGCATCGTAGGCCTCGTTGATCTCCTTCATCTTCTCAGACGCGAGATCCGCCAGCGGGTTATCCTGATAGTTATCCGGGTGGTACTTTCTGGCCAGCTCCCGGTACGCCCGCTTCACTTCTTCGTCGGATGCATCGTGGGACACGCCCAGCACTTCATAGGGATCTCTCATAGTGTTCTCCTGTGTTGTTTATTCTGAAAGCTGCCCGTTCTTACCGCTTTGAGTACGGACGGAAGTCCCAGATAGATGATATTGTGTAGAATGCCCGCGCTGCGCCGCTGCTCCAAAAGCTCCAGTGCGGCGGCGGCGAGGTCAATCGATCGGTCAATGGTCTGTATCAGCTGCGTCTCCGACCCCTGCGGCAGCTTGCCGGCTTCCGGGCAGAAACGATAGCGCAATGGGTTATAGCGGTCTTTCCGGCAGTCCTCCGGCAGATCCTCCAGCGCGTCGGTCAGATAGATATAGCGCCCAACATGATAAAGAAGCTGTTCCGCGCAGCGCCGCTCCCTATCATCCGCATACCACCCGGCGCAGGCCGCCGTCATACGTGCAAAGCAGTCGGCCGTGGCATCCAGACTCGCGCTTGCCGCCTGCTCCAGCGCAGCCAGCTGCGCCATCGCCTGCTCTGCCGTCTGCGCAATGGGCGGTTGACGGTGCGCCGCCTTGCGGTAGCGCCGCCCGAAGAAACACGCTGCAAGCTTTGCGCCGATTCTTTTTACCCCGCCTGCATCTGCCGCCGCGTCGCGCATCTTCCAGTAGCCCAGAATGATTGTCGCATCCGCGCAGAACTCCATGGCCGCGTCCGCATCCATGCAGTGCTTTTTTGCGCCGCACCGCGCGGGGCAGCGGCAGCACGCCGCTGAAAACGACGCCTGACTTCCAGTCAGAAGCAGGTACAAAAACGCCAGATCATAGCTCACAAGAAAGCGTGCGGAAAACCCGTAACGCTTTCCGAGGCAGCGGCACAGGCCGCAATAAGCCGCCTGATACGCTTCAAACTCCCAAACCTTCAGCTCCGCCTTCTGCGGGCGAATATAGCCAAACATCAGGCGTAACCCGTGATGCGGAAACGCAAAAGCTTGCGTTTTGCGACAAATCGGTCATACAGGACCACTGGAATCATGCCGACCGCGAATCCGAAAAGCGCCACATAGCCCGGAGCGACCGGCGTCAGGAATCCCAGAAAGTAGCCGAGGAAAAACAGGATGATCGGGACAAGATAGAGCAGGAACACCGCCGAAAACACGACCTTCGTCTCCGCTTCGACATAGACCCAATCCCCAACCGACGCGCCGATTTCGTTTTTTGCCCGTATGGAGACCTGCTGCGTCTGCGACGCGCAGCCCCCACACTTATGGCAGTCACCGGCACAGGCGCTCTGGCGTGTCATGGACACTTCCGCCGTGCCGTCCTCAAACCGCTTCATGATCTGTACTTTCTGCCGCATGCTTCGCTCCTATGATTCGTCCTCCGGCTCCGGCTCCACCGGCTCGTCGGGCACTTCCGTGATGCCGCAGCTGATCGAGTAGCTGCCGATCACGCCAAACTTTACATTCTTTCTGGATTTGATGACGACATTCACCGTATAGGTTCCCTCTTTGGAATATGCCGCCAAATCCGCCTGCGCATACAGGTCGCTGCTGTTGAGCTGCGACAGCGCATCCTCCGTGCCGCGGAGCGTGACAATCAGCACCGCCGTCTTTGCCGCGGCCTCATAGCCTTCCGGCAGATTGAGATACTCAAAATTGGAGTTGGAGATGTACGCTGTCTTGGTCTCTAGGCCGTGTACCGACACCGTCACCGTGGCGTTCTCCTCGCCGCTGACGTTAATCAGGTCATTCTCCAACACAATCGGGAACACAAACTCCACCGAACCGTCCACCGAGGACAGGTCGATGTTGCCGAGGTTGATCTTATTGATCCCCTCCAGCACCGTCGAGTCGCCCGCAAGGGTGATGGTCTTCGGCTCGATCTCGCACGTCACATCCGCGCTCGTCGCGCCGCCGCCGTCGATAAACGACACATCCAACGGGATCTCGCGGTACATGACAACCGGCAGCGTTACCTCAATCTCTTCCACGTCGCAGCGCAGCATAGTCATATCCACCGGGTTCCCGTCCACATCGACAAGCGTATAGGGCAGGATTTCGGTCACGGTCTTGTTCAGATCCGTCCGGTTCAGCACGACCTGCGCATAGCTGATCGTATCCACCACGGACTGCGGCCCGCGCACCAGGACGCTCTCAAAATCATACTGCCAGTCCTGCGCCAGATAGCCCTCGGAGATGTTGCCGACCAGCGCGGCCTTGACCTCGACCGATTTTGTCGCCAGATTTTCCACCGTGAACGACACGCGGCTCGGGTTGCGCTCCACGTTGACATCGGACAGATCTGTTGCAAACTGCACGTCATAGCTCATGCTGTAGTCGCGCGCATTGCGGATCCGGCTGACGTCCACAACGGCGGAGACGCTGTCGCGCGTCAGCTTTTTGACGTCCGACCGCTTGCCGTAGACGGTAATGGTGACGGTGCTGTCGCCGCCCTTTGTAATCACAAGGCTGTTGTCCTGATACAGCGCGTCCTCGCCGGAAAACAGCACCGGGACATTGGTGATCACCTGGGAGTCCTCCGGATTGACGACTGTTACGATATAAATCCACAGTGCAAATGCGCAAATCAGGGCCAGAATGACGGATACGAGCTTACTTTTGTGCTTTTTTGTCATTCCGATCACCCTTTCCCGACAGCTTCCCACGTATCTTTTTGAACAGGTGCGCCGCACGGTCGCGAATCAGATCCACCTTGTCGCGCTCCTGTTCGACGGCAAGCTCCGATTCGAGCAGGCGCCGGAGCGTCTGCGGCGCAAGGTGGCGCTTGAGCATCCCGCCGACGGCCACGGAGATCGACCCCGTCTCCTCTGAGACAATCACAACCACCGCGTCGGAAACCTCGCTCATGCCGATCCCTGCGCGGTGCCGGGTGCCGAGGTCGCTGCTGATATGCGTATTCTCCGTCAGCGGCAGCACGCAGCCAGCGGCGGCAACGCGCCCCTTGCGCACAATCACCGCGCCGTCGTGCAGGGCTGAATTTGGGAAGAACAGCGAACGGAAAATCTGCGACGTCGGCTTGGCATCCACGATTGTTCCACTCTTGAAATATTCCTCAAGCGGGATATCCCGTTCAAAGACGATGAGCGCGCCGATATGCTTCTGCGACATCTGGTCGCAGGCCTCAACCGCCTGCGCGATCATCACGCTGGATTCTGAAATATCGCGTTTATCCGCGCGGATCAATTCGCGAACTGTCCGGCTCCCGAGCTTCTCCATAAAGCGGCGCAACTCCGGCTGGAAAATGATGACCAGCGCCACAATCCCGACCTGCAAAATCATGTCCAGCAGGTAGTTCAGGACATTCAGGTGCACCAGCTCCGTGATGCCCGTCAGGGCCAGAATGACCACAATCGCCTTTCCGATCCGCGCGGCCGTTGTGCTGCGCAGCAGTGCAATCAGCTTGTAGAAGATAAATGCGACGATGAGAATATCCAGAATATCTATGATGCCAATGGTCGGAATCTCCAAAAGCATATTTTCGAAAAAGCTCTTGATTGCATCCATAGGCCCACTCCCGCTTTTCGATACTGAATCTATGATATTATAACGAAAAATCGGCCCAATAGCAAGAGGTCAGCTCAATTATTCACAAATTTTAGATAAGATTTCTGTCAATTTCTCCATCTGCCGTGCCGTATTAAACGGTGATACACTGATCCGAACCGTTCCGGCCGGGGCCGTACCGGCGCTCAGGTGCGCAAGCGGGGCGCAGTGCAGGCCGGCGCGAACCGCCACGCCGTGTGCCGCCAGCGTGCGGGCAATCTCTTCCGGATCGCGCCCCGCGACCGTCAGTGACAATACGCCGGTCTGCATTCCCTCCGGATCTGCAAATATGCGTATACCGGGTATCTCCCGCAGGCCCTCGCACGCAATGCGCAAAAGTGCGCGCTCATGCGCAAGGAGCTTCTCCGGCTTATGAAGTGTCAAATACCGCAGCCCCTCGCGCAGTCCCGCGATGCCGCAGATATTCTGTGTGCCCGCCTCCAGACGTTCCGGCAGCTCCTCCGGCATCACAGCCGGCAGAGACTGGCTCCCTGTCCCGCCGAACAGCAGCGGCTCCCCGCCCTCCCTGCACAGCAGGATCCCCGTCCCCTGTGGGCCGAGCAGCCCCTTGTGCCCCGGCATCGCGATAAAGTCCGCGCCCAGCTCGCGCAGCCGCACCGGCAGCACGCCGGCGGCTTGCGAGGCGTCTACGATGAACGCCGCCCCGGCCTTGGCTGCAATCGTTGCAATCGCATAGATTGGCAGCACATAGCCGAAGACATTGGATACCATTGTGCACACGACTGCGCGCGTACCCTCTGTCACAGCGCGCTCGAATGCATCGACCGTATCCGCCGGATCAAACAGCCGCGTGCCGACACAGGAAATCCTTGCCCCGGCGGCAACCAACGGCCTGACAACCGCATTGTGTTCAAACCCGGAGATCACGACCCGGTCGCCGGGCCGGACGACACTGCGGATCGCCAGATTCAGGCCGTGCGTCGCGTTCTGCGTAAAGACAACCTGTTCTGCATCCGCGTCAAACAATCGCGCGGCCGCTTCGCGGCAGTCATAGACCATCGCAGACGCCGCCATTGCCGCCGTGTGGCCGCCCCGTCCCGGCGTTGCGAGCTGCCGGATCGCCCGGCTCGACGCGCGGGCGACCTCCTTCGGTTTTTGCAGCGTGGTAGCCGCCGCGTCCAGATAGATCACAGCGCCGCCTCCCGTACCATGCCGTCCGGCAGGCGCTGATAGACGCCGCCGTAGCCCACGCCGCACGAAAAAAGCGCATCCGCAGCCCGCGCGGCGTAGACCGGCGCCACCTCAAGTGAATAGCCGCAGCCCTGTGCCGCGAGAACGGACGGCGAGCGCACAAGAGAGGCCGGGACTCCGGCCTGCTGCAGGCAACACGCGCCCCGCTGTGCGGCTGTCAGCGCGCGGAAAGTGAAATAATAGCCATAATATTGCAAAAAATCCCCTCCCCGCACATTCTATGCGGAAAGGGGCCAAATGCTTATGCTTTTTCCAATAAAACGACCGCATGTGCCGCAATGCCGTCTCCCGAGCCGGTGAAGCCGAGGCGTTCCTCCGTCGTCGCTTTCACATTCACCTGCTCCTCGCCGGCAGCAAGCACGGTCGCAATGTTTTTTTCCATTGCGGGCAGGAAGTCCGCCAGCTTCGGCTTTTGCGCAATAATGGTCGCATCGAGGTTGCCGATCCGGTAATCGGCCTGCTTCATCATAGACGCAACCTGCGCCAGCAGCTTCATGCTGGAGATGCCGAGATAGGCCGGGTCATTGTCCGGGAAATGCTGTCCGATATCGCCGCACGCCAGCGCGCCCAGAATCGCGTCCATAACGGCGTGCAGCAGCACGTCCGCGTCCGAGTGTCCGTCCAAGCCCTTTTCATACGGCACCTGCACCCCGCCGAGGATCAACGCACGATCCGGCGTGAGGCGGTGGACATCGTAGCCGTGTCCAATGCGCATCACAGCGTCTGCCTCCCCTCTAAGATTGCACCGGCGAGCACGAGGTCGATAGGAGTTGTAATCTTGATGTTCTCCTCCGAGCCCTCGGTCAGATGGACGTTCATGCCGAGCCGTTCGACTGCCATGCAGTCGTCCGTCAGCTCCACGCCGTCCTGCCCGGCCTTGTACAGCGCGCCTGCGAGCAGGTCGCGGTCGAAGACCTGCGGCGTCTGTACCGCAAAGAGCGTCGAACGGTCAGGTGTCTCGGCAATGACGCCGTTTTCCGCACGCTTGATCGTATCTTTAACCGGAATAGCCGGCGCGGCCGCGCCGGTATCTGCGGCTTTGAGCACCGTGTCCGTGATAATCTTCTGCGTCACAAGCGGCCGCGCGCCGTCGTGGATCGCAGCCAGCTCCGTCTCCTTTGCAAGCATGGAAAGGCCGATGGCGACGGACTCCGACCGCGTCTGCCCGCCGACAATCACCGTCCGAACCTTGTCGTACCGCTGGCACAGGCGCGCAACCTCCGGCAGCAGATCCTCACGTGTGACGACAATAATCTCCGAAATGAACTCGTTTTCCGCGAACGCGCGGACAGATTTCATCAGCATCGGCTCAAGCCCGATCGGCGCCATGACCTTGTCAATCCCGCCCATGCGGGACGCCGTCCCGGCGGCAACGATGACCGCGCCGCAGGATCGAGCCCTCAACTGCTTCGCACGCTTTTTGAACAGTCCCATTACGAGCCTCCCTTCCGCATCTCCTCAACCGCCAGCAGGATGCCGAGCCGCCCGGACTCATATGTCAGGCCGCCCTGTAAATAGCACAGATACGGCGCGCGCATCGGCCCGTCTGCGGACAGCTCAATCGACGAGCCCTGAATGAACGCACCTGCCGCCATGATAACCTGATCCTCATATCCCGGCATATCCCACGGCTCCGGCGTGACATAGCTGTCGACCGGCGAGCCGAACTGGATGCCCTTGCAAAAGCTGCAAAGATCCTGCCGGTTGCCGAAGGCAATGGTCTGGACGATATCCGTCCGCACCGCATCGGACGCCGGTGATACCTCGTAGCCCAGAAGCTCCATCACACGTGCGCAGAACGCCGCCGTCTTGAGCGCCTGACAGGCCGTATGCGGCGCAAGGAAGAAGCCCTGATACAGCAGGCGGTTCTGCCCGAGCGTGCTGCCGCACTCGCGGCCGATGCCGGGCGAGGTCAGGCGCATCGCCGCCGCCTCGACAAGCGCATGCCGGCCCGCCAGATAGCCGCCGGTCGGGGCAACGCCGCCGCCGGGATTCTTGATCAGCGAGCCCGCCATCAGATCCGCGCCGAGCTGTGTCGGCTCCAAGACTTCACAGAACTCGCCGTAGCAGTTATCCACCATGATGTACACATCGGGGTCAACCGCGCGAACCGCGTCGATCATGGTCTTCATAAGCTCCATTGTCAGCGCCGCGCGCGTGGAATAGCCGCGGCTTCGCTGGATGAAGACCACCTTGCATTTCTCCCGCCGCAGCGCCGCCTGAATCCCGGCCAGATCCGGCATCCCATCCGGCAGCGGATCGACCTGCGCATACCGGACGCCGTACTCGCGCAGCGAACCGGGCGCGTTGCCCGTGATGCCGATGGCCGTCTGGAGCGTATCGTACGGCGCGCCCATTGCGGAGAGCAGCACATCGCCCGGGCGCAGCAGGCCGAACAGCCCCGCCGTCAGCGCATGGGTACCGTTGACAAAGTTCAGCCGCACCAGCGCATCCTCTGCGCCAAACACGTCGGCGTAGATTTTATCCAGCGTGTCACGGCCGAGATCGTTATAGCCGTACCCCGTTGTCCCGGCGAAGCAGGCCTCCGAGACACGGTGCTTCTGAAACGCCGCGAGCACCTTTTCCGTGTTGCACTTTGCTGTCTCCTCCAGCGCGGCAAAGACGGGCGCGAGATCGCGCTCCGCCTGTGCGGCGAGGGCGCGTGTCTTGTCCGAGATCGTCATGCAGGCAGCTCCGTTTCCGCCAGCGCCGCAATCAGATCCACACAGGCCTGCAGATCGCGCAGATCGATCTGCTCGATCGGAGAGTGCGTATTCCGGCACGGGACGCTGATGCCGCCCGCGCGCATACCGCCTGCTGTGGAAGCAAATTTCCCGGCGTCTGTCCCGCCCGAACGCAGCACGTCATGCTGCACCTCGATGCCCTTCTGTGCAGCTACCTCGTTCATTGCTGCAATCAGAACCGGATTCGCGAGTACGGAGCGATCCATAATATGCACCGCCGCGCCCGCGCCGAGCTTCGTATTGCCGATATGCGCCGAGCCGGGCACATCGTCCGCCGGGGTCACGTCGACCGCCACACCATAGTCCGCCTGCACCGCAAAGGCCACCGGGCCCGCACCGCGCGTGCCGACCTCCTCCTGCACCGTAAAGGCAAAATACAGGTCATTTTTCGGCGCATGGATCTGCTCCATGGCCTTGAGCAGCGCCACACAGCCGCAGCGGTCGTCGAGAAAGCGCGAGAAGACATGGCTGCCACGCGTCAGGAACGGGGTCTGCCAGACAGCCGTATCGCCGATCTGCACGCTCTTTTTCGCCTCATCCGCATTGGATGCGCCGATATCAATATAGAGATCCGCCGCCGTCAGCTTCTCTTTTTTGTCCTCGTTCGCGTAGACAACACCCTGTGTCCCATTCTCGAAGACAACCGGCGTGCCGTGCAGTGCCGCCGGGCGAATCCCGCCCAGCGCACCGACGCGCAGCGTGCCGTCCTCGTCAACATGTGTCACAATCAGCCCCAGCGAGTCACAGTGTGCTGCAAACAGCAGCTTCTTGCCTGGGCCGGGGATGTGGACAATCAGATTGCCCAGCACATCCTCGGTGACCTCGGCGTTTGCGGGCAGCGCCTCGCGGATTACGGCGCGGACGCCGTCCTCGCGGCCGGACGGGCCAAAGGCCGCGGTCAGTTTATTCAGCAGTTCCATCATTGTTCTCTTCCTCCATCTTCTGCATAAAAGCCAGCAGCAGGCGCTGCATATTTTCAAAATCCCGGGTACAGCCCACACTCGACGGGCTGTGGATATAACGTACTGCGGCGGATACCGCGCCGACGCGGCAGCCCGCGCGGCTGCGCTGGATGGCCGAAGCATCCGTACCGCCCGCGATGCGGGTCTTCGTCTGCCACGGGATCTCATGCTCCTCGGCAAGGCCGCGCAGCGTCTCAAACAGGCCGCGGTCGTAGATCGAGCCGCCGTCCATATACGGGATGACCGGCCCCTCGCCCGGCGCGCAGACGCGGTCGCCGCCCTCACTCAAGGGGCTGTCCGCCGCCGTTGTGCCCTCGACGACAATCGCAATCTCCGGCTGGAGCCGGAACGCCGCGCCGAACGCGCCGCGGCAGCCGACCTCCTCCTGCACAGTAAAGGCAAACCAGCAGTCGACCGGCAGCTCCTGCCGCAGAAGGCTCAGCATCACGCCGCAGCCCACACGGTCGTCCAGCGCCTTGGCCTCGACGAAGCCTCCGGCCAGTTCCTTCCAGTCCGGCAGGAACGTGCCGTAGTCGCCCGGAAACGTCAG
>CAZYZQ010000014.1:0-1602 GCA_964652075.1 uncultured Oscillospiraceae bacterium | reverse complement strand
AGCAGGCTGCCGTTGGCGTCCTCGAGGATTTCGTCCGCATACGGCTCCGCCTGCGCGCGGAGAAAACTGCGCACCGCGTCCTCCCAGCCGGAGACGCCGGGCAGGGCGCACAGGGTCTTAATCGTCTCAATCATTGCAGTTCCCCCTCTCCGGCCGACAGAACAAAGGCCGCGATAAGCTGCGCCGTGGCCTCCACGTCGCGCACATCGATCACTTCCGTCGGCGTGTGCATATAGCGCAGCGGGACGGACAGCACCGTGGACGCCACGCCCTCGCGGGCGATCTGCGTGTCCATACTGTTCGTACCGGTATTGCCGGGGATGATCTCCAGCGTGTGCGCAATCCCGTGTTTCTTCGCGCATGACTCCAGCGCGCGGCTCAAGCGACGGTGCAGCAGCGGCGAAATCCCGATCGCGACGCCGCTGCCGAGCGGCTTGGCGGCCTCCTTTTTGACGTCCAACTGTCCCCCAAACGTCACGTCGACAACGATTGCCGCGTCCGGCGCTGTGTTGTAGGTGCCGACGGCTGCGCCCGCGCCGGTCGTCTCCTCCTGTACGCTGCCGAGCACCACAACATTGACCGGGAGCGGCTTGTCCTTCAGCAGCTCCATTGCGCGCACGATCGCGGCATAGCAGCAGCGGTCGTCAAACGACTTGCCGAGAATGCGCGTGCCGTCCAGACTCTCCGGCTGCGTCGCGTAGCACACGCGCGTGCCGACCGGGATCTTTTTTGCCTCCTCCTCCGTCATGCCGAGGTCAATGCGCAGCATTTTCTTCGGGAACGGCTTTTCACGCTCCTCCGCCGTCAGAAGATGCGGCGGCAGGCAGGTGATCACGCCGCGGTGCCGCTCGGGCGTCAGCAGGATCACGTCTTGTCCCGGCAGCAGACGCGGATCGATGCCCCGCGAAACAAATTGCAGCATTCCCTTGTGATGCCCCGTCACGAGCATACAGACCTCGTCCAGATGCGCATCCAGCAGGATCGTCTTCGCGCCGGGATTTGCGGCCGCGCGGTAGCCCACCACGTTGCTCAGGTGGTCGATCTCGCTGCGATCCACATACGGTGCAAGCAATTGCTGTGCCAGCTCGGCAGTCTCCCGCTCGCAGCCGCTCGGCCCGAGTGACCGGCTCAGGGCGAAAATCATCTCTTTCAGTTCCATACTCACAACTCCTGTACCAGTTTTTTGAACAGGTTACCCCGTTCCATAAAGTTTTTAAAATGGTCGAAGGACGCGCTCGCGGGTGAAAGGATCACAACATCCCCCGATCCGGCAAGCGATGCCGCCGTATGCACGGCCTCGGTAAAGTCCTCGCGCTCCACGATCTCAGGCTGTCCGGGCGCATAGCCCGACGCCTGCTCCGTCGCCGCCCGGATCTTCGGCGCGGTCGCGCCGGTCAGCACCAGCGTCTTCACATGCTCCACAATCTCCGGCCCCAGCACATTGTAGGGGATGTGCTTGTCATAGCCGCCCGCGATCAGGATCACCTTCTGTGAAAAGCTGCGCAGGCCCGCAATGGTTCTGCTCGGGCTGGAGGCGATGGAGTCGTTATAGTACGACACGCCGTCTTTTTTGCGTACCAGCTCAATCCGGTGCTCCACGCC
>CAZYZQ010000013.1:0-26709 GCA_964652075.1 uncultured Oscillospiraceae bacterium | reverse complement strand
CTCCCCCCAAGGGGGGCGAGCCAAGAACGGGGGCTGTCCTATCGCAGGCCCGCCCCTTCCCCCCTCTATTACAATAGCTTCATCCCCATCAGGGGCGTGAGATCCGCTATAATAAGAGGGCGACCGGTTGACCTTCCCCTCCCTGGGCTTCCATGTCCGAATAAAAGGCTGTCAACCATCCTCTTGTTGTAGCGTCCGATTACAGCAGGTTGGGCCGGGACGCGCTTCCCGTGCCCGCGTGAGAAAAATAGACTGGACTCGCAGCAGGCCCGGATGGTGCCGGACGCAGAAATTCCGGCGGCCCCGGCCGCCAGAAAAGGACGGATGAATATGAACGCAGTTGGAATCGATGTCTCGAAGGGCAAGAGCACCGTGTGCATCCTGCGCCCGCTGGGCGAGGTGGTGCGCGAGCCGTTCGAGCTGCCCCACACCGAACAGGCGCTGCAAGGCCTGCTCGAAACGCTCCTCGCCCTGCCGGGCCAGACGCGCGTCGTCATGGAGTACACGAGCAACTATCACGCCTCGCTCGCCCGCACGCTGCACGAGGCGGGGCTGTTTGTGAGCGTCGTGAACCCCATCCTCGTCCGGCACTACGGCGCGGGCCTTCGCCGCGCGAAGACCGACCGCAAGGACGCGCTCAAGCTCGCGGCCTACGCCCTCGACCGCTGGCAGAGCCTGCCGCGCTACTGCCCCGAGGAGGACACGCGCATGGCGCTCAAGGCCGCCTACCGCCAGTACCAGCAGACCGTCAAGCTGCGCACGACGATGAAGAACAACCTCATCGCCCTGCTCGATCTGAGCTTCCCGGGCCTGAATTTGCTCTTCTCCGGCGCGCCGCGCCTCGACGGGCGGGAGAAGTGGGTGGATTTCGCCGCCACATTCTGGCACTGCGAGACGGTCTGCGGCCAGCCGCTGCCCGCCTTCACCCGCCGCTACGCGCGCTGGTGCGAGCGGCAGGGCTACCGCTACGACGCCGCCAAGGCCGCCTCGATCTACGACGCCGCGTCCGCGGCCGTCTGCCTGCCGCGCACCGAGACGGCGGAGCTGCTTGTCCGGCAGGCCGCCGCGCAGCTGCAGGCCGTCAGCGCCGCCGCCACCGCGATGCGGCAGGAGATGCAGCGACTCGCGCAGAAGCTGCCGGAGTACGCGGCGGTCATGTCGATGTACGGCGTCGGCCCGACGCTCGGCCCGCAGCTGATGGCGGAGATCGGCGACGTGCGGCGCTTCCACTCGAAAAAGGCGCTCGTCGCCTTCGCGGGCATCGACGCGCCGCCCTACCAGTCCGGCACGATCGACGTGCACAGCCGCAGCATCTCAAAGCGCGGCTCGCCCTCGCTGCGCCGGACGCTGTTCCTCGTGATGACGATCTTCCTCCAGACCGCGCCGGAGGAGGAGCCTGTGTACCGGTTCCTCGATAAAAAGCGCGCCGAGGGCAAGCCCTACAAAGTCTACATGATGGCGGCGGCGAACAAGTTTTTGCGCATCTACTACGCCACCGTCAAAAATACGCTCCCGCCGCTCGATCCGCCGCAGGACGGCTGAGCGCGGACATACCGGGAGATCGGCCAGCCGCCGCCGAAAACACCGGCGCCCAGCGGCGGCTTTGCCATGCCCGCGCGGCCCGGGAAGAAAAAGAAAAAAATTTGCCGTTCCCCTCTTGACAGATATTAGCAGGTCTTTTATGTTTTCTCCCCAGTGCGCCTGAAGATGCGGGGGGGTAGTCGTCCGGGAATGCACCGGAATCTTGCATGTTCTTCCAATAGAACAATCCCCACGTCCTTGGCTCCGCGGAGGGGGAGCTGGCGGGACTGTCCGATCGAGGGTGCGTCCTACGCCCGATGATTGCGAGATTGTGCGAAGAAATGGGATTCCGTAGGGCGGGGGCTTGCCCCCGCCCTACGTGCGGTGCGTGGCCGGAGACGTCCCTGAATAACCAGTTCCCTTACACCCCGCGCACCAGCGTCAGGGTGCAGGTCGCGCCGCCTTCGCCGCTGCGGGAGAGCACCTCGCGGGCGGTGAAGCTGCCGGAGGCGCCGAGGGCGGGCAGCCCCACCTCGACGCGCGCGCCCGGCTCGACGGCGAACGCGCCGGGCATGGTGACGGTGAGCGTGTCGTAGCACTCCGCCGACGCGCGCAGGCGCTGCGCGGGCGTGCGGTAATTTGGACGCAGATAGCCGACCTGCTTCGGCGCAACCTTGCGCGCCATGCCGCCCTGCGCGCGGAACGCCGCGTTCTGCACGCTCCCGCCGCCGGACAGGAGTACCTCGCTTGCCACGCCGTAGCGCGTGCGCTGCCACGCGGCCCGCGTGACCGGGACGCCCGGCCCGAGGCTCCAGCGCTCCTCGCAGGGCAGAAGCGTCAGCGTCCCGTCGGCCAGCTGGCGCGGCGTCAGTCCGGCGCTGTGCAGGCACCAGCCCCAGAACGCCGCCCAGCAGCTCGTCCCACCGTCCACACGGAAGCGCGCCACGGCCGGCATCTGCGGCGCGCGCACGCGCGTCAGCCCGAACGGCCGGACAAACCGCCCGAGCATCTCCTCCAGCCCCGCCGTCTGAAATTCGACGGCAGTCGCCTCGTTGTCAAGCAGCCTGCCGAGCAGGCTGCGCCCTTCGAGCACCGCCGTCCGTCCGCCGGTGTCCAGATCAAGGCGCACCTCGTCCACAATCCCGGAAAAGACGGTTCTGCCGCCCTCCTCCGCCATGAAGGCCGCCGCCTGCATCAGCTGCGCGCAGTCGCCCTCCTCCACGGGCAGGCGCACCGAGAAGCTGTCGCAGCTGTGCCCGTCGGTGCGCAGAATCTCCCACTCGGTCAGCGGCCCCAGCTGCCAGCGCGCGCCGCCGCCGGTTGTCATCACGCCGGTCACGAGACGCGCACCTTTTGCCCGGCCAGAATGAGATTCGGGTTGGAGATGCCGGGGTTCAGCGCCAGCAGCTGCGCCAGCGTCACGCCGTAGCGCTGCGCGATGGCCCAGAGCGTGTCGCCCGAGACGACGGTGTGCCAGCGCGGCGCGCTGCCCACCTGCGCCGTGGAGGCCGCCGCGCCGTCCAGCCTGCGCAGCCCGCTATACTGGAAAAACCCCTCCGCAAACGCGAAGGAGTAGACAACATAATTCTCTGCCGGCTCCATTTCAAGCCGCAGGTCGGTGAAATAGGCGTTCGACGTGTCCCAGACCGGGTGGATCAGAAGCCCCGGCCCGGTTTCGTAGAAGACGCAGGCCAGAGCCCGGAACGTGTCGTAGGCGGCGGGGCCGTAGAAGACGCCCTCGCCGCGCAGCACGCGCCGCGTCCTGCCGAGGTCCTGCATGGTGTAGACCCCCATCGGCACCTTGTGTACCGCCGTCAGCCGCTCATAGGTGATCGAGTAGCTGTGCGGATTGTGGGGCCATGTGAATGATTTGTAGCGCATGGGTGCGAGCATCGCGCGCCCTCCTCCTTCTGTTCAGGCCCGGACGGGGTTCCGTCCGGGCCGTTTTGTTGTGGGTTCAGCCATAGCGCCGCGCATGGCGCTCGAAAAAGCGCGAGATCTCCTCCATCTCCGGCGCGCGCGGCGGGGCGGAGGCCGTAATCTCCTGCGTTTTCACCGGCTCCGCCCGCCCCACGGGCACGGGCAGCGCATCGCCGCCCAAAGCATCCCCGCCGCGCGCCTCAGGCAGCGCCTGCACAGGCGAAGCCGCAGCGGGAGCGGCCATCCGGGCCGCCGTCTGCGCGGCGGCGTTTGTACGCGGCGATGCGGCTTCGCGGTATAGAGTCTCCGCCGCAGATTCGGCTTCCGCGGTGCGGACAGCCTGTTCGGCGGACATATCCGCACCGCCTGCCGCGATGCCCGCCCGTTCCAGCCGCGTGAGCAGCAGCGTGGCGGCCTGCCCGGGCGCCTGCCGTACCGCCGCCGCCAGCGCGGCAAAGCGCTCGGCCAGCGCGGCAAGATATTCCGTCATGCGCCGCGCCTCCCTTCCCGGAAGGCGCGCTCGTCATAGGCGGGGTTGTACGCAGCCTCGCCGCCCGCGTCCAGCAGCAGATTCGCCACGCAGTCGCGCACAGCCTCGGGCGAGAGCGTCGCGCGCCCGGCGTGTACCGGCCTGCGCGTCAGAATGCCGAGCAGCGTCCAGCGCAGCCGTTCGGCGGGCGAGCGCGCGAGCCGCTCCATGGCCGCGTCCACATCCGATGCTTCGCGGCAGCAGGCGAGATAGCGCTCGGTCAGCTCGACCAGCTGCTCGGCCGAGAGCTTTTTGAGCACGGCGCGCCCGCTGCGCCAGCGCCGCCTGCCGCCCTGGCCGCGCACGGCCCGCGCCAGCACGCACGCGCACAGCGCCGCGTCCTCCCCGCAGTAGGCCGCAAGGGACGCGGCCTCGGACTGCGCGGCCAGCAGGGCGTTCATCGTGAGCGGGCGCAGTCGCTCGTTCACAGCGGCGTCTCCACGCGCCGCGTCGCCGTCAGCTGCACCTGCTCGAGCACCGAGCCGCCGACCTCGGCCTGCTCCTGCAGATTCGACCACTGGCAGCCGGTGTAGATGACCGAGCGGTCGGGCTTGACGATCACAAGCGAGAAGTCGGACAGGCTGTAAAAGTCCAGCCCATCGCGCAGCGCGGCGTCGGTCGCGTACAGGCGCGAGAGGGTGATCTCATAGGTCGTGTTGCCCCGGATGGTGGCCACCGGCTCCTCCTGCCCGAACGCCTCGATGGCGCGGCTTTTGCGCGCCGCCGTGACGCGGTAGCTCTGCACAACGGCCACCCGCGTGCCGTCCACCTCGAGATAGATGTCCGCCGAGGTGGGAATTTTCCGTGTCTGTGTCATGCATCTGCCTCCTTATACGCTGATGTGCGCCGTCAGATGGATCTGGTTCAGCCCGCAGAGTACCGTGAAGCCGAACTCGACCAGACACACCGTCGGGTTCTCCGCGCTCTTCTCCACGGTCAGATGGTCGTAGCGCTCAATGATCTCGCGGCGCACGCGGTCTTCAAGCGTCACAATGACCTGATTGCGGATGGCCGCGCGCGTGGCCTCGGAGTTCTTCGCCCGCGCGAATTTCGCGCGCAGATCGTCGCGGATCGCCGGAATCACATCGTCGGCGATGAGCATGGTCGAAAGCTCGCGGTAGGTCGCGTCCGCCGCCTCGCCGGTCGTCGTGCGCGTCGTGACGCCGCGCACAACCGAGACGGCGCCGCCCAGTGTCTCAAGCACCGTGACGCCGCCGCGGATCAGCGCGTCCATCGCCGCGTCGTCGAAGAGCGTGGCGACGCCGTCCAGCCCCGCCATCGCCGCGCCGCCGAGCGGCAGCGCCGGGTCCTCCTGCGCGGCCAGCACGCCCGCCAGCGCGCACGCGCCGAAGGCGCCGGAGACCGCCGCGCCGTCGAGATAGACCTCCGGCCCGACGAGCACCATGCGCTCGCAGTTCAGCGCGGATGCGCGCTCACACAGCGCCGCCTGCGTCGCGCCGGTCATGCCCACAACGCCGATGCACTCGCCCCGCGCGTCCGACGCGGCCATCACCGCGTCGCGCAGCGCCTGCTGCACGGAGAGCGCGGAAGAGCCGATCACGCACACGCGCGCCGTCTTCGGCGCGAGCACCGCCGCAATCGCGGCCGGGTACGCGCTCTCGTTCGCGACGGGATAGCAGAGCACCTGCCCCGCGCCGTTCTGGTACAGGACGCGCAGCATCTTCCCCAGCTCCGAGTCCTCCCCGAACACCGCCGCGCCGGAGCGGTAGTCCGTGACGGTGTAAAGCCCCGCATTGGCGCTGGAGACGCCGATGGCCGCGACCACCCGGCTGCCCGCGCGGGCGGCCGAGGCCGAGGACAGGTCCCAGTCCGTGTAGACGCCGGGCCGCTCATGATAAGTCGTACTCATAGGAAACTTCCTTTCAAAATAAAATCGGTCAGCACGCTTCCGTCCTCCTGTCCGGTGGCGAGCAGCAGGCCGGAGAGCTTCACGGTCAGCACCTGCCGCAGCGCGCGGAAGGTGTCGTCATAGACCGCCTGCCCGGCCTCCATACCCATCTCCGAGAGCGCCCCGTTCTCCGAGAGCGCCCAGAGGGCCTGCTCACACATGGGATCGAGCGCGGCCATGCCGTCCTCCGGCGCGCAGTAAAGCGCAATCTCCACGGTTGCCAGAACGGCGCGGCACGCCACCGTCCGTCCGTCCCCGTCCGTCCCGGCGGGACGGCCAAAGCCCGGGTCGCGGAGCTGCATGTGTGCAAGCTGCACCGTCGCCTCGCCCCGGCCGGGCGTGGGCGAGGCGGCCAGCTTCATGGGAGAAGCCCGCCGGCAGCGCAGCCCGGCCGCCTGCAGGGCGCGCACCACCGCGTCCACAACTATGTCCAAGGCTCGCCCTCCTTCGTCAAAAGCCCCCAGCGGTAGAACTGCGTTTCACCGAGGGCCAGCGTCTCAGCCCGCCGCACGCGGTAGCGCACCCCGTCGGCGGTCACCACGCCGCCCTCCTCCAGCGCCGGCTCCAGCGGGCCGATATAGACATAGACCCCGGCGGGCGCCATGCCCAGCTCCCCGGCCACCAGCCGGAGGTTCCGGCGGCTGCGGTCTGTGACAGGGTAGAGCGCCGCCGTCAGCGTTTCGCCGCCGTACCCGACGGGCCGGCCGCAGGATGCGACCAGCTCGTCCAACGTGCGTTTCATCAGCCCTTCATACGAAGAAAACATGTGCCATCCTCCTCCAGATACGGCGCGGCCAGCGCCACCGCTGCGCGCCGCAGGGAGCTGCCCGCCCCGCCCGCGCGCATCGAGACGGACACCTCGCCCACCGTGAAGCCCGCCAGCTCCCCCTCACACCCGGCGCACGCGAGCAGGGCCGCGGCGAGGAGAAAGTCCTCGCCGCACCCCTCCGGCGTCAGGCCGGGCTTCAGGCGGGCGGCAAGCCAGGCGCGGGCGGCGCGGCACATGGCGCGCAGTTGTTCCTCACCTGCGCTGCACAGCGGGCGCGCCAGCGCAAAAATTGCCGCCTCCATGCGGTTAAACCGTCAGCAGGATCGCGGCGTCCTTGCAGATTTTGCCGAATCCGGAGGTGGAGGTGATCGCCGCGCGCTCGAGCTGGCGGTCGATCAGCTTGTCGTACTCAACGGACACCTCGCCCGCCTGCACCATCTCAAGGCAGTAGCGGCGGTCGAGCGCCAGGATCTGGCCGTCGGCCATTTTCCCGGTGCGCAGCAGCTCCGCGCCGAGCGGGGTGCCCGGCACGCCGCTGCCCTGGAAATTCAGCCCGGTCAGCGGGTTCTTGAACTCCGAGAGGCTCAGAATGTCAACCATGGTCGACGGCGAGGCCAAAAACGTCGTGGCGGTGTACGGCTCGAGCTTGCTCCAGAAGCGGACGAGCGCGTCGTAGCTGAGCGTGCCCGCCGTGCCGCCGATGCCCGTGCCGCCGACAGCGTAGGATGCGGCCGCGTTGTCGTTGCCGTCGCCACTGATCAGCACGCCGATCGCGTCGGAAAGATGCATCGTCTGGATCTGGCGGCCGATCTGGCGCAGCGTGACGGCGAACAGGTCGAGCTTCTGGAAGCGGATCGCCTCATACGAGGCCACCAGCATCCGCCCGCGCTTGTGCAGGCGGACGAGGTTCGACTTGGAGCGGATGGTTGTCGTCGGGATCTGCGCGCCCTCGGCCACGGCGGCCAGCGTCCGGTCGGACTCCGTGCCGTCGGCATAGATCGAGCGGTAGTCCATCGCGTCGATCGTCGTCGTTGCGGCGATCAGCTTGGGCAGGATATCGCCCTCCTCCATGCCCGCGCGGACGGAACGGGCGATGTACTCCGGGAACAGCACCGCCGCATCGGACGAGCGGAAGAACTTCTCGACCGGATCGGAGTAGGCGCCCTTGGCGCGGATCTCAAAGCGGCGCAGCTGGCGCTGGAAGGCGTCGGTGCCCTCGAGCGCCGTGCCGCGGTAGTTCTCGCTCGGGTCAAGCGACTCGAGCACCTGCAAAAAGCTGCGTCCCGCCTCGCGGTACATGCCCTTCTCCAGGCGGATGTTTTCGTAACTCATGAATAACTCCTCCTCAGAATCGGTTTACAGAATGAATGTGACTTCGCCGCCGCCGGAGGCGAGCACCAGATACTCGCGCCCGGCGGTCCCTGCCTTGACGCCGCCCGCGCCGTCGGCCTCGAGCTTCTGATAGCCCGTGGCCGGGGCCGTGCCGGAGTACGGCAGACGCACGGTGCCGCCGACCTGCACCGCCGCCGTCTCACCGCGCAGGTCGGTGACGACGCCGCAGAACGTGCCGGTCGCCTTTGCGATCCGGCCGTCCGCGTCCACCATGCCGGGCGCGCCCTTCACAGCGGAAGCAGCCGCCGGCAGCGTGATTGTGGACTCCCCGAGTCCGTCCAGAGAATAGAACATAGGATAACCTCCCAAACAAATATTTGCAAACGCCGAGGCGTTTTGCAGCAAAGGAAGCGACTACCTGTCGGATTTGTGGGTTTGTGCGGAACAGCCTGTGCACAACCCTGTGGAAATTGTGGAAAACCCTTGCGATACACGGGCTTTCGGAGTTAGATACGATAAAAATCGTCGTCTTCTTTTCTTTTTTCTGCCCAGCCGAGCTGCGGTGCGGGCGGGAACCGGACGTCGCGCTGCTCCAAAAAGACCTGACAGACGTTTTCCAGCTCCTGTTCGGGCAGGAACGAGAAAATGTGGTCGAGCGTCCCGGCGTCCTTCCCTAGCCCGAGCGTCAGCGCGAGCGTCACGGCCTCGCGGCGCAGCCGGTCACAGCGGCGCGGCGCGGTGTCCTCCGCGTCCCTGCCGTCCGGCGCGGCCTGCCCGCCGAAGCCCTTGAGTACGCCCGCCTCGCGCTGCGCCGGGACGGCCACAAACGAGAACTCATACGCGTCCACCGGGTCGGACAGCACGGCGCAGCAGACCTCCTGCCCGTATTGCTGCCCCTTGCGGTGCTCGCAGCTGCCGTAGGGCGCGCCGCAGATCGAGCAGACCGCGCTCTTCATCGCGCACCCAACGGAGACCTCCTTCTTGATCCCCGCGTCGATCTCGCGGATCAGATCGGCGTTTTTCTCCGTGCGCAGGCAGTAGGCCCACGCGCGGATCATCGTCACGCCGTCCTGCACCTCGACGGCGGTGTCGAAGATGCGCGCGACCTGCCGGTCGGCGCTCCAGTCGTGGTCGGCGATGCCCGTCTTGCCGCGAAACAGCCGCGCCAGCTCCGGCAGCGCCGCCGCCGCGAAGCGCTCGCCGTCGCGGTCCGGCTGGTCGTCGCACAGCCGGACGGAGAAGACGTAGACCTCCTCCGCCGTCAGCGGCGTGCGCGCGAAGGCGTTGATTTTTTCCAGCTGGGCTGCGTCGGGCGTGCCCGCGGCGGTCAGGGCCGCCGCCTTTTGAATCTTCATGGTGTGTCCTCCTTCGTCAGATGCGCCGCCTGCGCCCGGTAGAGCGCGGCGTGCGATTCGTCCACAATGTCCTGCAACGAGATCTCGTCCCAGACGATCTCCGCCTCGCCGCCGAAGCCATTCAGCCGCAGCCAGAGGTCGCAGACCTGCAGGAGCGCCGGCTCCACGCTGCGCCGCAGCGACCACAGCTCCGAGGTCAGAAGATCCGCCTGCTGCGAGGCCATGCGCTCCGTCGCGCTCCAGCTCAGCCCGAGCAGGAACGGCGGCAGGCCCGTCTTGGCGACAAGCTGCTCAAGGATCTGCCGCACCGGCGTCTCACACGAGAGCACCTGCGCGTCCGCGCCGATGACCTTGATCTCCACGTCCCCGACCGCGACGAAATCGCGCACCATCCCGGCGCGGCTCTCCTGCATCGCGCGGCTCCACTCCTCCGCGATCGACTCGGCGCGGGCGCGCGCGGTCGCGGTGTCCAGCGTCCCGCCGTCCGGCCGGCAGACGACGGAATAGCGCACGTTGCCCGCGCGCTCCCAGTTCTGGCCGACCGTCTTGTAGATCTGCATCAGAATGTCCGACAAAAACGGCAGCCCGCGCAGGATCGACACGCCGTACGGGCTGCCCGGCTCCGGATGCAGCGTCGTGAAGAGCAGAAGCTCCGGATACGGCAGCGGCGCAATGCGCCCGGTTCTGTCCGGCGCGCAGAGCGTGAAGTCCAGCGGCGACGCGCCCTCGCGCACCTCAAGCCGCCGCACATCGCCCCACGCGACCGCGACGAGCCGCCCCTGCGAGACAATCATCTCGCCCACGGCGCGGCCGTAGGTCAAAAGACTGCCGAGGTACGCCTCGAGAAAGCTCGAAATGCCGCGCTGCCCGCGCCCGACGGGCACCGTGTCCAGAAAGTGCCGGAGCGGCCGCGCCGCGTCGGGCACGCTCGTGCGGACGGTGAAGCCCCCGGTCAGCCGCACGAGCTTCAGAATCGCCGCGTCCAGAAGCGGCACGGCCTGCCGCAGCTGGGTGTAGATGGCGGTCTCGCCGCCGCCGAGCGGCGTCCAGCCGGACAGCTCCGTGTACGGATGCGCCCCGCCCGTGCGCAGCTGCGCCCGCGCCGCCGGCACGCCAGATTGTTTTTTCATTGCTCAAACTCCTTTCCAATGGAAGATGAAACCACCCGCGCCGCGCTGCACACCGCGACGGCGTCCTGCGGCGCGCGCAGCGAGGCGGCGAAGTAGCGCAGATCGTCCATCGCGTGGTCGTGCTCCTTGCGCACGCGGTCGCCGCTGCCGCCGCGCGTGTCCCAGACGTATTCGGCGATCTCGCGCAGGCAGTCGCGGCAGTCCCGGCAGATGCGCAGGCGGCCCGCTTTCAGCAGGTCTGCCGTGAGCCGGATGCCCGCGAGCACGTCGTTGTCCGCCCGGCGCACCGGCACGCCTGCGCGCCGCAGCGCCTCGAGAAAGCTCGCCGCCGACGGATCGACGACGACATACTGAAGCGTCCGCCCGCCCGCAAGCGCCAGCAGCGCGCGGACATACTCGGCGTCCGTCATCTGCCGCCCGGCGCGCCGGGAGTCGAAATAGAACTCCCGCACGCGGTACCACACGCCGCGATACAGGCCCCACAGCCCGAACGAGGCCGGGTTGACCGTCCCGTAGTCGCAGGAGACGCACCACACCTCCGCCTCGCCCGCGGGCGCGTCGCAGGCGTCGCGTTCGGGGTCGAAGAAGTCGTACACCCGCCCCTCGGCGGCCACCCACTCGCCCAGCACGAACCGGCGGTAGAACACGCCCTTGTACAGCCGCTCGTACCGCGCCCGGATCTCCGGCGAGAGCGCCGGGTTGTCGGCCATCGTGAAGTGCAGGTACAGCGCCCTGCGCTCCTGCGCGCGCAGCACCCATTCCTGATAGAACCAGTGCCCCGGCGAGGCCGGGTTGCACGAAAACCACAGCCGCGACCCCGCGACGGAGCAGCGCGCGCAGGCCTGCTCCACGAACGAGCGGGGCATCAGCACCACCTCGTCGAGCAGCACGCCCGCGAAGGTCACGCCCTGAATGAGCGCCGCCGCGCCCTCGTCGCGCCCGCCGAAGAGATAGAAGTCGTTGCGCGTTGCGCCGTGCCGGAGCGTCAGGCGGTTTTCGCTGCGCTTTTCCGTCACCTGAAAGCCGCACCGGCGCAGAAGCGGCAGCAGCTCCTCGAGCACGTTGCGCCGCAGCGAGGAAATTGTCTTGCCGCACAGGCCGAAGCGCCGGTTCTCAAAGCAGCACATGGCCCACAGGCAGAACCCCAGCCCCATGCACAGCGTCTTGCCCGCGCGCACGGCCCCGTCCAGAATCACCGCGTCGTACCCGGCGTCCGCGCTGTGCGGCAGCCACCAGCGCAGCACGCGGCGCTGCTTGTCCGAAAACCGCATCAGGGCTCGCCGCCGCCTTCGCCCAGCATCCGCAGAAGCTCCTGCCCGCCCGCGCCGGGCTGCCGCAGCTCGGAGAGCAGACGCAGCGCGCCGAGCCGGTCGATGAGCTTCAGCTCGACGCCCTTGTCTGTGACCTTGATCTCAGACAGCAGGCTGAGGTCAAGGCTGTCGATCTCCGTGGCCTGCCCGAGCGCGAGCTTGACGCAGTCGTTTGCCCGGCCGAAGGCCAGCTCCGCCGCGCGGCAGGCCGCGTCGTCCGGCTGGAGCTGCGCGCATTTGGCCGCGCGCGCCTCGTCGATGGCTCGCGTGATTTCGCAGCGCGCCAAAAGCTCCGGCCGCGCGCCCAGCCCCGCCGCCCGCGCGGCGCGGGCTTCGTCGTGCGAGCGCAGATATTCCGCCGCGAACCGGCGCGCCGCCTCCTTTGAAATTCGAAGCATTGTCATACCTCCCTTCATAGAACGTCTCCACGCCCCTTTTTTTTGCACGGAAACGTGCAACAACCATAGCATGAATTTGGAATTTTTTGGAATTTTTTCAAAATCCCGGCCCGGAAACCCGAGGGCCGGTCGCCTGGCGCAGAAAAATGCCGCGCCTACAGGCGCGGCAGAGGGGCAAAAACTTCGCCAAAGTCCGTCAAAATCTATTCACAAATCGCTAAAAGTGTGGTAATCTTATAAGGGCGCGTTTCTGCTATACTGAATGACAGCGCCACAACGCAAAAAAGGAGGGTGTAACTTGATCGAGGTCAAAGCACTCACGAAAAAATACGACGCGCACCTCGCCGTCGACAACCTGAGCTTCACGATCGAGCCGGGGCACATCTACGGCTTCCTTGGGCCAAACGGCGCGGGCAAGTCCACGACGATGAACATCGTCACAGGCTGTCTCGCGGCGACGAGCGGCAGCGTCACGATCAACGGACACGACATCTATGAGGACGCGAAGGCGGCGAAAAAATGCATCGGGTATCTGCCCGAGCAGCCGCCGGTGTACATGGACATGACGCCGCGCGAATACCTGCGCTTCGTCGGGCAGGCCAAGGGCCTGCATGGGTCCGCGCTGATGGATCAGGTCTTCCTGGCCATGCGCCGCGCGGGGATTGTCCACGTGCAGAACCAGCTGATCCGCACGCTTTCCAAGGGCTACCGCCAGCGCGTGGGCATCGCGCAGGCGCTGCTCGGCGAGCCGGAGATTATCATCCTCGACGAGCCGACCGTCGGCCTCGACCCGGCGCAGATCATCGAGATCCGCGACCTGATCCGCGATCTCGGCCGGGACCACACGGTCATTCTCTCGAGCCACATCTTGCAGGAGGTCTCCGCCGTCTGTGATCAGGTCATCATCATCGCACACGGTAAGCTGGTCGCCAACGACTCGCAGGAGGATCTGATCCGCAGGCTCTCGAGCGCGTCTGCAAACGTGCTGCGCGTGGACGTGCGCGCGGACGAGCAGGCCGTGCGCGACGCCGTTTCGCACCTGCCGGGGCTGGACGATCTCGTCTTCGAGCCGACGGAGGAGCCGGACGTGCGCACCGCCGTCATCTGCTCCAAGCCGGAGTGCGACCTGCGCGAGGCGGTCTTCTTCGCGCTGGCCGGGGCAAAGATCCCCGTCCGCGCCCTGTCGCAGCAGGAGATCTCGCTTGAGGACGCGTTTTTAGAGCTGACCGGCGGCGAGGCCGAACCGGTTGTGCAGACGGGCGCGGATGCTACGGAAACGGAGGAGAAAGACGCATGATTGCAGTTTTTAAGCGGGAGCTTGCCTCCTACTTCACCGGCATTATGGGCTGGCTGTTTCTGGCGCTCATCACCTGCGTCATGGGCATTATGGTGTCGCTCCAGTGCCTGAACTACGGCTACCCCTACTTTGAATATTGCCTTTACACCTCGCTGACACTGATCGTCCTGATTCTGGGCATCTCGGTGCTCACGATGCGCTCCGTGGCCGACGAGCGCCGCCAGCGCACCGACCAGCTTCTGTACTCGCTGCCCATCTCGACCTTTTCGATCCTGCTGGGCAAGTATCTGGCGCTGCTGGTTGTCTACGCGATTGCGGTCGCGCTCATGACGCCGTACCCCCTGATCCTCGCCCAGTTCGGCAAGACGAACCTCTGGGGCGCCTACGGCTCGCTGATCGGCTTCTTCTTCCTCGGCGCGAGCCTGCTGGCCATCGGCCTGTTTGCCTCCGCGATCACGGAGAACCAGGTCGTCGCGGCGGTCATCTCGTTCGGCATCATGATGGCCTTCCTCGCCATGAGTATGCTGACAGACGTTGTCAGCGCGACGGCGTTCACCTCGCTGTGCGCGGTTGTGATCCTCGTCGTCATCGTCGCGATCTTAGTCGGCGTTCTGACGAAGAACTACTGGTTCGCGCTCGGCATCGGCGCGCTCGGCTGCGTCGCGGCCTGCGCCGTGTTCGGCATCGACAACACGCTCTACGAGGGCCTGGTCATCCGGATGATGCAGAACCTGTCCATGTTCGACCGGTTCAACAACTTCATCTACGGCACCTTCGACCTGACGGCGCTGGTCTACGACGTCTCCATCGTCGGGCTGTTCCTGTTTCTGGCCGTGCAGGCGTTTGAGAAAAGGAGATGGAGCTAAATGGATAAGAAGAAAAAGAAGCCGCAGCAGGACGAGCGGACGGTCAAGGAGATGTTCACCTCCCGCGCCTTCCGCGCCGGCTCGTTCAGCGTCCTGATCTCCCTGATTGCCATCGCCGCCGTGGTGATTCTGAACATCATCGTCTCCAAGCTCCCGGCGAGCGCGACAAAATACGACATGACCCCCAATTCCATCCTCACGCTCGAGGAGCAGACGCTGCAAATTCTGGATAATTTGCAGGAGGACGTCACCGTCTACATGATCTGCGAGGAGGGCAGCGAGGACGACTATACGAAGTCCCTGCTCGAGCAGTACGCCGCGAAGTCGTCGCATCTGAAGATCGACACGCGCGACCCGGTGCTCTACCCGAACTTTGCCTCACAGTACGCCGCGGGCGGCGACGTGTCGAAAAATTCCCTCGTCGTCCTCTCCGACAAGCGCGGCAAGTACGTTGACTACGATGAGATCTACCTGACCACCTACGACACCGAGGGCAACGTCGAGGACATCAGCTTCGACGGCGAGGGCGCGATCACCTCTGCCATCGACTACGTCGTCTCCGACAACCTGCCGGTCGTCTACACGCTGGCCGGCCACGGCGAGAAGGAGCTGACCGACTCGCTCAAGGGCATGATCCAGCAGGACAACATGGAGCTGAAATCCCTCAACCTCGGCACCGCCGGCGGCGTCCCGGAAGACGCCGACTGCCTGATCCTCGCGGACCCGGCCACGGATATCTCCGAGGAGGAGGCCGCGATGCTGAAAGCTTACATGGAGGCGGGCGGCAACCTGCTGCTTGTGACGAGCTTCGTCTCCGGCAATCTCGAGAACGTGTATTCCCTGACGGAGTACTACGGCGTGGAGACAGTCCCCGGCGTCGTCATCGAGGGCGACGGCGACCACTACTACTCCTACTCCGGCTCCGATTCCGGCACAGCGGCGTTCTTCCTCGTGCCAGACCTCGCGGATGTGGAGATCACAAGCGCGCTGCGCGCGGGCGGCTACCGCCCGATCGTCCCGCTGGCCATGGGCCTGCAGGAGACGGAGCTGCACCGCGGCACGATCACCGTCACGCCCGTCCTGACCACCTCGAACAAGGCATTCGCGAAGCAGAACTTCAACGACCGCACGACGAGCGAGAAGGAGGAGGGCGACCTCGAAGGCCCGTTCAGCGTCGCGGTGCTCGCGACCGAGGCCTACGACGACGTGGAGACGAACCTGTTCTGGATCTCCTCCAGCGCCTTTTTGGACGCGGAGCCGAACGTCATGTCCTCCGGCGCGAATGAAAACCTGCTCATGGGCGCGCTGGGCTACATGACCGGCGACGTGAACTCGATCTCGATCCACAACTCCTCCACGCTGTTCTACGACCGCCTGATCGTCACGCAGTCCGACGCGCGGATGTGGAGCATCCTGTTCATCGGCATCATCCCCGTGATGCTGCTCGCGGCGGGCGGCGTGATCCTGTATCGCCGGAGGAAGCATTGACATGAAAAAGCGCACCACGCTGATCGTCCTGTTGATCGTCGTCGCGGCCCTGGTCGCCGCGCTGATCGGCGTCAACGCCCTGAACAGCTACAATGAAAAGAAGGCCAAAGAGGCCGAGGAGGCCGAAAAGGCCGCCGAGGAGGACAAGACGCTCGAGATCACCACGTTCCGCCTGATGGACGGCGTGGAGACCGAGCAGGTGCAGTCCGTCTCGTGGAACTATGACGGCAAGGAGTGGAGCTTCTACCGCGAGGGCGACGGCTGGGCCTGCCCGGAGGGCATCCCGCTGGATGTCGACTACTGCAACGCCCGCGCCCGCGCCGTGGCCTTCACCCGCGCGGCGAAGGAGATCGACATGGAGGGCGTCGATCCGGCCGAGTTCGAGCTGGACAAGCCCAAGATGGACATCTCCTACACCCTCACAGACGGCACGGTCTACACGATCCACCTCGGTCTGCGCAACGCCGTCCTCGACCAGAACTACGCGACGGTCGACGGCCTTGACGGCGTGTACCTGCTCTCGAGTAACCTGGAAAGCCAGTTCAGCCTGACGCCGCTGGAGCTGGCGGTCATCGACCCCATGCCCAAGATGGACAACGTCGCGGAGATCTCCCTGTCCGGCGAGGTCAACCTGACCTTCGCCAACCCGGAGAACTACGCCGAGCTGACCTACACCAGCGCGTATCAGAATTTCCTTGTCGATGAGAGCGGCGAGTATCTGGAGATCGACTCCGATGCGGTCTACAACGCCACAAACACCCTCACCGAGGACGAGTTCACGTGGCAGCAGACCGTCGCCTACTGCCCCGGCGGCGAGGGGCTCGACGCCTACGGCCTTGAGAACCCACGCCTGACGGTTCACGTCAACTACTCCACTGATCAGGAGGACGAGGAGGGCAACTACACCGAGTCCATCGACGGCGAGGTGACCTTCCACTTCGGCGACTCGGCCGGCGAGGGCCTGATCTACGCCCAGCCGGACGGCTCGAACTTTGTCTACACCCTGCCCTCCGACGAGGCCGACTACCTGTTGGCCCTGAAGGCCGAGGAGATGCTCACGCGCTATGTCTGCCTGATCGAGTTCGACGCGCTGCTCAAGATGGATATCTCCGTCGCCGGCGGCCCGTCCGCCACGCTCGAGATCGCGCGCGACGAGGCAGGCAATGCGACGGACTATACGATCAGCGGCGTGAGCGTCGACCGCGAGACGCTGCGCGACCTGTACTATGAGATCTTCTCCCTTGAGCAGGACGCCCGCGTCTGGGACAGCGCGCTGTCGACGGACGACGCCTACCTCACCGTCACCTTCACCCGCGACCGCGACGATCAGTACCGCGAGATGACGCTCTACCTGATCCCGTACAGCGACGATTTCTATATCGCCGACTTCAACGGCCAGCAGCAGCAGCTCATCAACAAGCGCCGCATCGAAACCTTCGTCGCGGATCTGCAAGCGCAGCTGGACAGCCAAGGCTAAAAAAATTCCGCCCCCGCCGGATACCCGGCGGGGGCGGCTTATATAAAATGAGAGAGCAACCATGGGCAGGGGGCCTGTAATCCACAGCGAACCAATTTATACAGGTACAGTGGTATAGAAAACGGCCCCGACATTCAGGTGTTAGGGCCGTCAGTCTCGCAGTGTGTCACGTAAGAATCTGCTACGATATGGTTTACATCGCTGGGTTTACCCCACTGATGAGTCGTGGATTGCCAATTGCAAATTTGGGGTACCCCCAGCCATTCGCAAAACAGTTCACAAAGTTTATATTTAAGTGGTCCACGCCGGAGACTTCAACGGAAAATTCAAATGGTGCGTCCGCATTGTTTGTGCTGGAAAATGTTGCCAGCAGCGAATCATCTCCGTATATATAAATTGTTGCTCCACTGGTATCCATATCATGTTCTCTCACATAGTGTCCAACATATACCGTTCCAGTAAAAATGTCATAGTTCCCATCCAGAAAATATTTTATATTTCCTGTTGTTCCATATACGCAACTCGCATAGACGTTTCCTTCGTTATCTTTTGCTTTGCCAGAATCGTGCGTAGTATAAGCGTAATTGCTTGAAACGCTATATATATCAGCTAAAAACGTCGTCGTCATTTTTTTGCAATTTCTACTGTGCGTGTGTTGTTATCCCAAGTCACGGTTGCACCGAAGGCCTCCAAAACCGCGCGAATCGGTAGGTAGGTTCGGCTGTTTTTGATGATGGC
Organism: uncultured Oscillospiraceae bacterium; assembly: GCA_964652075.1. Classification (GTDB taxonomy): domain Bacteria; phylum Bacillota; class Clostridia; order Oscillospirales; family Oscillospiraceae; genus CAZYZQ01. Next base: position 8,670 of record CAZYZQ010000013.1, on the reverse strand, counting down.
CACTGTATCGATTGCGACCTGTTTGCCATTTACAAGAATAAAATTTATTCCGATTGGAACTTGAACAGTCGTTAAATCCTTTGTTACGATCGCTGTTCTTGTGGAATTGTCCCATTCAACCGTACAGCCATAGGCCTCCATTGTGACACGAAGTGGAACCTGCGTCCTGTTTGCAGAATCAATAAACGGCTTTCCGCTGGACTCTGTAAATTCGACAAGCGAACCGTCAATTGCAATCTTAACATCTGATGCTGCAAATACAGTGGTGCTAAGTGAGATGAGTGCGACTATAACCATAAAATAAGCAAGCAGTTTTTTTATGTTACACCTCAATTAATTTAAATTTTTGAAAAGCGTACTTTTTTGTAAGCAATTCTGATGGCTATAGTCGCACAGTGGATCGCGAAAAATTGTTGAAAAAGTATTGCAATCCAGATCGAGTTGTGGTAAAATTATATATGCTTAGGAGTGTACATCTATTTACAAAAAAGTACACATTACTGTAACTGTAGAAGAACAGTGCACTTATCTAATATCCATCATTTACAAGCCCATACTCAATATTGGGACGTTGCCGGTGGCACCCTTTCATGCAAAAAGTGGGCGGGTAGAGTATAGCTCTATCCGCCCACTTTTTGTTTTCTTAAACCGTGTTTTTCGTGAGAAAATGTAATTTCTTAAATAAACAGACATGGGCGTTACCCCATGTGCGCTTATATTTGACGTGGGATGAGCATGCCGGAAATTTCTAGCATTTGTGTCTCCCCGCCGCCCGTCACAGCGCGGAGAGCTTTGCCCGGATTGAGATGGAGCGCGGCGTCGTGAGCCTGTCGAACTGCACGAGATAGGCGCCCTTTTCGGGGTTCACGTCCAGAATCGTTCCCGCGCCGAGAATCTCGTGCTGTACCCGCGCGCCCGCGGGGAGCAGCTCGCGCTCCAGATTTTCCGGAAGATATTTTTCACTGTACCGGATATAGCTTCTGGCCTCCTCGATCAGCCCCTCGCCGAGCGTTTCCGTGCCCTCCAGCAGGTTTTCGTCAATATCCAGCACAAAGCGGGACGGATAGCGCGGCGCGCCGTCGAGGCTTCTTCCCTCCGCGCAGGAGAGATACAGCCGCTCCTGCGCGCGGGTCATCGCCACAAAGGCCAGCCGCCGCTCCTCCTCCATGCCGGCGAGATCCCTTGTCCTGCGGGAGGGGAAGATCCCCTCGCTCATGCCGCACAGAAAGACGTTGGGAAACTCCAAGCCCTTTGCGGCGTGAACCGTCATGAGCCGGATTTTGTCCGAAGCGTCGTCCGCGTCGCTGTTCGTGAAGAGCGCGACGTGCGCCAGATAGTGCGCGGCGGTCGCCTCCTCCCCGCAGGTCGTTTCATATTCGCGGATCGACTGCTTCAGCTCCGCCAGATTGTCCAGCCGCTCCTGACTGCCCTCCGTGCGGAGCATCGTCTCGTAGCCGCTCTCGTTCAGAATCGCGGCGAGCAGGTCGGAGGCCTGGCGGTTTTCATACCCCGCGGAGAAGTCCTCAATCAGACGGATAAAGGACGCCGCCTTCGTGCCCTTGAAAATCTCGTGATCCAGCGTCTGCTTCAGCGCGTGATAGAGCGTACACCCGTGCCCGGCGGCGTATTCCTCCAAAAACGTCATCCGCCGCCGGCCGATATTCCGCTTCGGCGTGTTGACAATCCGTCGGAACGAGAGGTCGTCCTGACAGACGAGCATGCGCAGGTAGCAGAGCGCGTCCTTGATCTCCGCCCGGCCGAAAAACGGGACGCCGCTGTAGATGCGGTAGGGCAGCTTCTCGCGAAGAAGCGCCTCCTCCACCGGCCTTGTGACATAGTGTGCGCGGTAGAGAACCGTCATGTCGCGGTAGTTGGCGCCGCGCGCGTGCAGCGCCCTGATCTGCGAAATGATCCACGCCGCCTCCGCCTCCGCGCTTCTGGCGAAGTGGAAGAGAACCGGCGCGCCGTCCGGCAGGACGGGGGAAAGCGCCTTTTTGACGCGGTGCTGGTTTTTGTCGATCAGGGCGTTTGCCGCGGCCAGAATCTGGGGCGTGGAGCGGTAGTTTTGCAGCATCATGATGGTTTCAACGTCGGGGAAGTGCCGGTCAAACTCCAGAAGATATTTCACATTCGCCCCGCGCCAGGTGTAAATCGTCTGATCCGGGTCGCCCACGATGAACAGGTTCTTATGGTAGCCGCACAGCGCCTCCATCAGCTCGTATTGCAGGCCGTCGATGTCCTGAAATTCATCGATCATGATGTACTCCAAGCGCTTTTGCCATTTCAGACGGATCTGCTCGTTCTGGGAGAAGAGATACAGCGTAAATTTGATGAGGTCGTTGTAGTCCAGACCGAAGCACTTCTTCTCCTGATAGAGATACCCGTAGAAGATGATATCGTCGGCCTGCGTCGCCGCGCGGTATTTTTCCAGCAGCGCGTCCAGAGACAGGCCGATCAGATCGAGATAGTACGTCGGCTTTTTGAAGAGCTTTTGAATCTCGATCATGTCCCGCGCGTCGGCAAAGGTGCGGTCGCGCAGCGTCAGCCCGCGCTCCTCGTAGACAACCGCCAGCATCGCGTCAATATCGCTGTTGTCCAGCACCAGAAAGCTCTTGGGGTACTGCACGGCGTAGCTGTCCTCCTGCAGCACCGACACACAGAAGCCGTGGAACGTGTTGATATAGCCGGTGTCCTGATCACCGATCAGATTGTGGATGCGCTGGCGCATCTCGTTCGCCGCCTTGTTGGTAAAGGTGACGCACAGAATATTTTCCGGCAGGATGCCAAGCTCGTTCACCAAAAAGGCGTAGCGGTGCGTCAGCGCGCGGGTCTTGCCGGAGCCGGCCCCCGCGATCACGCGCACAAAGCCCTCCGTGGAGGTGACGGCCTGCAGCTGCTCCGCGTTTAATGTTTGCTCCATATTCTCACCGTCCTGTCACAGCTTCAGATACGTCCCCGTGATACTGGCCGGGTTCCGGCTGATCTGCCGCGGCGTGCCTGTGGCGACAATCCGCCCGCCCTGCGCGCCGCCGCCCGGCCCCATGTCGATCACAAAGTCCGCGTTCCGGATCACGTCCAGATCGTGCTCGATCACGATCACAGTCGCGCCGTTTTCAATCAGCCGCTGGAAGACGCCCAGAAGGGTCGCAACATCCAGCGGGTGCAGCCCGATGGTCGGCTCGTCAAAGACAAAGACCGAATCCGACTGCCCCCGGCCCATCTCGCTGGCCAGCTTCAGCCGCTGCGCCTCGCCGCCGGAGAGGCTGGGCGTTTCCTCTCCCAGCGTCAGGTAGCCCAGCCCCAGATCCTGCAATACCTGCAGCCGCCGCGCAACAAGCGGCAGATCCGCACAGGCGGAGAGCGCTTCGCTGACGCTCATGTCCATCAGCTCGGGCAGTGTGTTCGCCCGCCCGCCTTTTTTGGGAACCCGGCGGATCAGGCCGGCCTCCTTGCCGTAGCGGGAGCCGCCGCAGTCCGGGCACGGGATGTCCACATCCGGCAAAAACTGCACGTCCAGACTGATGATCCCGGTGCCGTCGCAGGTGGGGCAGCGGAGCGCGCCTGTGTTGTAGGAGAAGTCCCCGGCCTTATATCCCCGCGCTTTCGCATCCGGCGTGCGGGCGAACGCCTTGCGCAGCTCGTCATGCACGTCGGCATAGGTCGCCACCGTGGAGCGCACATTGATGCCGATCGGCGTCGCGTCGATCAGCTTGACCTGAGAAATGCCCCCGGCGCGGACGTCCTTGACATGCGCGGGCAGCCTGCCGCCCCTGATTGCCGCCTCCAGAGCGGGAATCAGGCTCTCCAGAACCATGGTCGTCTTGCCGGAGCCGGACACGCCGGTGACGGCGATCAGCCGCCCCTTGGGGAAGTCCACCTCCAGCGGTTTGACTGTGTGAATCTCAGAGGTGGAGAGATGGATGGTTCCAAGGTCAAACATCTGCGCCGCCGGGACATGGGCGCCCACATCGATCACCGTTTTGCCGGTCAGAAACCCGCCGATGCGGGAGGCGGGGTCATTTGCCACCGCGCCGGTCGGCCCCTGCGCCAGGATCGTCCCGCCGCCGGCGCCGGCCTCCGGCCCCATCTCGATGAGCCAATCGGCCTCCTTCAGCACATTCGTGTCGTGATCGACCAGCACCACCGTGTTGCCGTCGGCCAGCAGATCCCGCATCACGCCGGTCAGCCCCTCCATGTTCGAGGGGTGCAGTCCGATCGACGGTTCGTCCAGCACGTACAGCACGCCGGTTGTGCGGTTGCGCACGGCCCGGGCCAGCTGCATCCGCTGCCGCTCGCCGGTGGAGAGGGTTGATGCCGCCCGGTCCAGCGTCAGGTAGGAGAGGCCCAGCTCCATCAGCCGCTTCGCTGCCGTCTGAAAGGATTCACAGATGCTCTGCGCCATGGGGCGCATTTTTTCAGGCAGCGAATCCGGGACGCCGTCCACCCAGACAATCAGATCAGAGAGGGGCATCGTACAGGCCTCCGCCAGCGTGAGCCCCCGCAGCTTCGGCGCGCGGGCGGCCTCACTGAGCCGCGTGCCGCCGCAGTCCGGGCAGGTCTCCTGCCGCAGGAACTTCTCCACGCGCTTCATGCCCTTTTCGTCCTTGACCTTGGTAAGCGCGTTTTCCACCGTGTAGGTGGCGTTGAAGTAGGTGAAATCCATATCCCCCGCTGCGCCGCTGGTCTTGTTCTGGTAGATGATGTTTTTCTTCACCGCCGGGCCGTGGAACACGATCTCCTTCTCTTTTTCCGTCAGCTCCCGGAAGGGCACGTCGGTGCGCACGCCCATCTCCCGGGCAATGTCCTTCATCAGCGACCACATCAGCGTCTGCCACGGCGCCACGGCCCCCTCGTCGATGGACAGAGAATCGTCCGGCACCAGCGTCGATTCGTCCACAGTGCGGACAATGCCGGTGCCGTCGCACCGCCGGCAGGCGCCCTGCGAGTTGAAGGCCAGCTCCTCCGCGCTGGGCGCAAAGAACCGCGCGCCGCACACCGGGCAGGTGAGCTCCAGCCCCGCCGCCACATGCAGGGACGGCTCCACATAGTGCCCGTTCGGGCAGCGGTGGCTCGAAAGCCGCGAGAACATCAGCCGCAGACTGTTTAACAGCTCCGTGCCGGTGCCGAAGGTGCTGCGGATGCCCGGCACGCCGGGGCGCTGCCGCAGCGCCAGCGCGGCCGGGACGTACAGCACCTCGTCCACCTGCGCCCGTTCCGCCTGCGTCATGCGGCGGCGGGTATAGGTGGAGAGGGATTCGAGGTACCGCCGGGAGCCTTCCGCGTATAAAATGCCCAGCGCCAGCGAGGACTTGCCCGAGCCGGAGACGCCCGCGATGCCCACAATTTTGTGCAGCGGCACGTCCACGTCAATATTTTTCAGGTTGTGAACCCGTCCGCCCCGGATCTGGATCCTGTCCGGTGCGGCCTGCATTCCGTTTTCCATGAAATCCGATTCCTCCATCACTTACCACAAAACGGCGTGACCGAAGTCACGCCGTTCCCTTTGAAACTACAGCGCCTTCAGAGCGCAGGTGAATACGCTTACCGGCTGCACTTCTCCGCGTCGATGGCCAGCACGAGCATCAGGCAGTACAGCGCGTCCGACGGCACGGCCACGTCGATCAGATATGTGTCCGTCCAGTGCAGCAGCTCCTTCGACACCGTCGCGGCCACCGCGCCCGTGGGCGTGAGCACCTGATAGTCCCACTCGAGGAGGTTGCCCTCGACGTGCCAGCTGTTCATATCAATGTTGAACTTCGGCCGCAGCAGGCTGAACTCCTTGCGGATCTGCCCGATGACCTGCCCATGGACGGCCAGCTCGAAGCGCGGCAGCATGGCCAGCACCACCTCGCGCACCATGCCGAGCTCCCGGCCCTGCGCGTCGTAGATCACGAGCTTGTGCCCCCAGCTGAGCTGGCCCTTGACCGTGTAGGCGACCGACCCGTCCTCGTAGTAGATATCGTAGCTGTCGAACCAGGAGAACATGCGCTGCTTGAACAGAAGCTTCATGCGTCGTCCCTCCGCTTTCGCTGTTTTTCCTGGAACACCAGGAATTTGCTGAAGAAGTAGTTCGAGACGGTCTGCACCACCGTCGACACGGCCTTTGCGGCCTCGTCCATGCAGCGCAGCTTCGTGACCATCAGGAACATGACCGCCATATCCATCAAAAGCGCCACGATCCGCGAGAAGAAAAAGCCGCCCGCCTCGCGCAGGATATGCGGATTTTTGCTGTGAAAGACAAACGTCCTGTTCGCCAGATAGCTCACCAGCACGCCGAGAAACCAGCTGATGATGTTCGCCAGCTGCATTTCCAGCGGAATCATTGGGGAGAGCACGGTGTGAACCAGCGTAAAATAGATGCCAAGCGTGAGGATGGTGGCCGAGACGCCGACGATGCAGTAATTCCAGAACTCCGCGTGGAGCTGATAATGCATCCGGATCCGATTCATCGCGCGCCCTCCTCTCCGCACAGCCCGATGGGCTCAGGGTATTTCTGGTTTTGGATACTATACCATATTTTCGACCGGACAGCAAGTCCGAGCTTTTCCCGGGAAACGATTGCATTTTCCCCCTGAATCTGCTATCTTATGGATAAGAACCCGGAAGGAGGCGCCGCCATGCGTTCGGTGCTTGTCGCCATGTCCGGCGGCGTAGACAGCGCCGCCGCCGCAATCCTGCTGCGCGAGCAGGGCTATACCGTCGCGGGCGCGACGATGCTACTGCACGATGGCGCGTCCGACACCGCTGAGGAGACCTGCCGCGCCCTTGGCATTCCCTATTATCCGCTGGGCTTCCGCGCGGCCTTTGCGCGCGAGGTCATCGCGCCGTTCCGCGCGGCCTATCAGGCGGGCCTGACGCCGAACCCCTGCGTCTTCTGCAACCGCGCGCTGAAATTCGGCGCATTTCTGGACGCCGCGCGGGAGCTGGGCTACGACGGCATGGCCACCGGCCACTACGCCCGCCGCGTCTGCACCGATTCCGGCCGGATTGCCCTTTACCGCGCGCAGGATGAGAAGAAGGATCAGACCTATATGCTCTACCAGCTGACGCAGCCGCAGCTTGCGCGCGTCCTGTTTCCGCTCGGCGGCCTGACAAAGCAGGAAAGCCGCGCCGTCGCCGCGCGCCATGGCCTTGCCAGCGCGGAGAAGGCCGACAGTCAGGACATCTGCTTCATCCCGGACGGCGACTATTTTTCCTACCTGACGCGCAGCGGCCTGACGCCCACGCCGGGCAGCTTCCGCAGTCTTGACGGGAACGTGCTCGCGCCGCACCGGGGCGCGGAGGCGTATACGATCGGCCAGCGGCGCGGGCTTGGCGTCGGCTTCGGCGCGCGCGCCTATGTCGTCAAAAAGCGCGGCGGCGATGTCTATCTCGGCACGAACGACGACCTGTTTTCCACGGAGGCGCTTGTCCGCGACGTAACGTTTTTGGACGGCGCGCCGCCCGATGTGCCGCAGCTGCTTGTCAAGCTGCGCTACTCCGCCCGCCCTGCACCCTGCACGGCGCAGTGGACGGCGCAAGGCGCCGTTTTGCGCTTCGACACCCCACAGCGCGCCGTCACCCCAGGCCAGTCCGCCGTCTTCTACGACGGCGACCGCCTGCTCGGCGGCGGGATTTTGACAGAAGAAAAGGATGATTGATATGGAAATGAACCGGAAAGCCGTTGTCCTTGCCGCAGGCAAGGGCACGCGGATGCAGTCGGAGAGAAACCACCTGCCCAAGGTGCTGCGCGAGGCGAACGGCAAGCCGCTTCTGCACTATGTATTGGAGGCGCTCTCGTTCCTTGCCCCCGCCGACACGATTCTCGTCACCGGCTATATGCACGACGCCGTCGAGGCGGCCTTCCCCGGCTACCCCGCCGTCCTGCAGGAGCCGCAGCTCGGCACGGGCCACGCGGTGCAGTGCGCCGCGCCGCTGCTCGAGGGCTTTGACGGCACGGTGCTCGTCTGCTACGGCGACATGCCGCTGCTGAAACAGGAGACCTATGAAGCCCTGCTGCGCGACCACGCCCGCACCGGCGCGGCCTGTACGCTCCTCGCCGGCACGACCGACCTCGACCTGCCCTACGGCCGCGTTGTGCGGCAGGAAAACGGCGACTTCCTGCGTGTCGTCGAGGACCGCGACTGCACGCCTGAACAGAAAAAGATCCGCGAGCTGAACGTCGGCATCTATGCCTTCGACGCGCAGAAGCTCCTGCGCGCGCTCGGCCGCCTGCAAAACGCGAACGCGCAGCACGAGTACTACCTGACCGACGTGCCCGCCATCCTCCTCTCGGACGGCGACCGCGTCCGCATCTACTCCCAGCCCCTCGGCGAGCAGATCATCGGCGTCAACACGCCCGAGCAGCTGAAGACAACAGAATATTATCTGAATCAGCGCTGAGAAAGACAAGGCCGGACAAACAGGACTGTTTGCCCGGCCGGTTCTTATCGCGCGCCGCGGATGTTACGTTTCGTTGCTTGCCCGCCGGAGGCCGTTCTGCTATTCTGTCAACAGGAGGAGGTGCCGCGATGATCAGTGAGAACATCAGAAAAGCCAGAAAGGCGAAGAACCTCAGTCAGGAGGAACTGGCGGCCAAGCTGCACGTCGTCCGGCAGACGGTCTCAAAATGGGAGAACGGAGTTTCCAATAGTTAAAGATACCACCACAATCCACGCTTACATATACTCA
>CAZYZQ010000012.1:0-26819 GCA_964652075.1 uncultured Oscillospiraceae bacterium | reverse complement strand
TTCTCGATGAAAGAACTTTTGCTGTATATGGCAAAGCATCTGGTCGACAACCCGGACGCCGTCTCCGTCACGGAAATCCCCGGCGACGAGACGGTGCTGGAGCTCCGCGTGGCGCCTGAGGATATGGGCAAGGTGATCGGCCGTCAGGGCCGGATCGCCAAAGAGATCCGCACCATCATGAAAGCCGTGGCCCAGCGCCGCGGCGAGAAGGTCAACGTGGAAATCGTCGACTAAGGGCACATCCTGTGCACGGGCTATGCGTGGTTCGCTTGTAACCACGCATTTTTCCGTATTCCGGCTGATGATAAAAAGAGGAGGGCTTTGCCATGCAAGCGCCATTTTTGGAGACTGGGGAAATCGTCAATACCCACGGTCTGCGGGGTGAGGTTAAAATACTGCCCTGGGCGGACAGCCCGGCGTTCCTGCTGCAATTCAAAACGCTCTATGTGGGCGGCGCGCCGCTTGCGGTGGAGCAGGCGCGCGTGCAGGGCAGCTGCGTGCTCGTCAAATTCCGGGGCGTGGACGATGTGAACGCCGCCCAGCGCCTGCGCGGCAAGACCGTCTCGTTCGCCCGCGCGGACGCCGAGATTCCGGAGGGGATGGTTTTCATCGCAGACCTGGTCGGCCTGCCGGTGCTGGCAGACGGACGGGAGATCGGCAAGCTCGCCGAGGTGTTGCAGACAAACGCGAACGACGTCTACGTCGTGCGCGGCGGCGAACATGAGTATATGATCCCGGCCGTGCCGGCATTTTTGGAGGAAGTAAACCCGGAGGGCGGTGTGATCCGCGTCCGGCTGCTTGAGGGGATGGAGACCGATGCGCATTGATATTATGACGCTCTTTCCGGAGGCGACGCTGGCGCTGACGCAGGTCAGCATCCTCGGCCGCGCGCAGGAGAAGGGCCTGATCGACATCCGCGCGCACCAGATCCGCGCCTACACGACCAACAAGCAAAATCAGGTCGACGACTACCCCTACGGCGGCGGACAGGGCGCAATTTTGCAGGCCGACCCGCTCTACAACTGCTGGTGCGCCATTCAGGACGAGCTGGGCGGGCATGCCCACACGATCTACCTCTCCCCCTGTGGCCACGTCTTCCGGCAGGAGGACGCGAAGCGGCTCTGTCAGGCCGAGGCCCTCATTCTGGTCTGCGGCCACTACGAGGGCGTGGATCAGCGCTTTCTGGACGAGTGCGTCGATGAGGAGATCTCGATCGGCGACTTTGTGCTCACCGGCGGCGAGATCCCGGCCATCGCGATTGCCGACTCCATCTGCCGCCTTGTGCCCGGCGTGCTGTCGGACAGCGTCTGCTTTGAGGATGAGAGCCACTGGGACGGGCTTTTGGAGTACCCGCAGTACTCCCGCCCGGAGGTCTGGCACGGGCTGGCCGTGCCGGAGGTTCTGCTCTCAGGCCACCACGAAAACGTGGCCAAATGGCGGCGCAAGATGTCGATCCGCCGCACACGCGACCGGCGGCCCGATATGTACGCCAAGCTGCACTTTGAGACAAAGCAGGACAAGAAATTGCTGCGCGAGATTGAACAGGAGGACTATGATGCGGCCGGAGATTGAAACACTGAAAAATTGGGTTGACGAGGCGAAAAAGATTGTCTTTTTCGGCGGCGCGGGTGTCTCGACGGAGTCGGGCATTCCGGACTTCCGCAGCGTCGACGGACTGTACAGCCAGCAGTTCGACTTTCCGCCCGAAACCATGCTGAGCCACAGCTTTTTTGAAACGCATCCTGAGGAATTCTACGACTTTTACCGCAAAAAGCTGTTGCCGCTGGACTTCGAGCCGAACATCACACACAAAAAGCTGGCGCAGTGGGAGCGCGAGGGAAAGCTGCTCGCCGTTGTGACGCAGAATGTCGACGGGCTGCACGAGAAGGCCGGGTCAGAGCACATCTACAACCTGCACGGCACGATCTACAAGAACCGCTGCCTGCGCTGCGGCAAGCGCTACGACGGCCTTGCAGGTGCGGAGAAAATCCGCGACGCGGCGGGCGTGCCGCGCTGCGACTGCGGCGGCGTCATCAAGCCCGACGTCGTGCTCTACGAGGAGGGGCTGGACGAGGACTGCCTCGTCGGCGCCGTGGAGGCCATCGCGAGCGCCGACCTGCTGATCGTCGGCGGGACGAGCCTGACCGTCTATCCGGCGGCGGGGCTTCTGCGCTACTACCGCGGCAGCCGCCTTGTCCTGATTAACCGCGACCCAACACCGATGGACGCGCAGGCCGATCTTGTCCTGAACCTGCCATTGGGTGAAGTCTTTTCGGCCCTGTAGGGCTGTGAGAATAGAGGAAGCCGCTGCGTTTGCAGCGGCTTCCTCTATTCCTGTATCACTCAATCTCCACATGCTCAATGCCGTACTGAAGGAGGATGTTGATCACTTCGTTGCGCGACCGGTTTGTTTCGCTCGCGATCCCGTCCAGCCGGTCGAGCGTCTCGCGGCGAATGCGCAGCGAGATCACCTGATAGCCATCCTCGCCCCGCTTTTTGATCTTAATCTGATCCATATGTTACGCCTCCTGTCCTGCCACTATTATAACTTGACAGAATGAGCGCTTATACACTATAATTTCATATGTATCAAGATATATATGGAGAAATAGCGCCATGGATTACAAAAAATTATATTATGATCTATTTGCAAAGATTGCAGATGCGACTGAGGCAATTGAGAAAATGAATTTTGGGCAAGCGCACGCTCTTCTCGTCGCCGCCCAACAGGAGGCAGAATCTACCTTCCTCGAAACAGGCGAAACCGGGATCTGAACACGTCGTTAAAGCTACGGAAAATTATTTTACATTGCGCATTATGCATTTTGTACAACCAAATCGTCAAAGAATAAGTGCCCAATATCCCGTTTTCTCCTCCACTTTACAACGAAAATGCATTCAAAATGTCAACCCGGGCCGCTCTCCGTCTTGCTGATTTCCGGTACTTTCTCCAATTGACTTTTCCTGCTTGTCCGGTCTATACTGAGGGTATCAAACCAACCGGAAAGGAAGTTGTTCTATGTCCCAAATTGAACTGATCAAGCGCCACTCCATGGGCCTTGGCGAGCATCAGCCGGCCTTTGACAAGATTGCGGATTTCCTCGGGCCCGGCGTCCGCCAGAACCCGAAGATCCTGCTTGACTACGGCCGCAATATCTACGAAAACGGCGAAAAGATCGGCTACGCGCTCGACGTGCGCATTACGGGCTACCGCGGCCTGCCGATCAACCAGATCCAGCAGCTGGCCTTTGAGGTCGACGGGCAGTGGATTCCCGACGAATGCAAGGAGCTGTGGTACGAGGGCAAGCGCTATCCCATGTCCGACATCGGCATGGACAAGTTCGACAACAACTGGATGTGGAAATACACCGACGCGCTGCGCATCTTCTTTGCCATCCCCGGCGGCATCGAGCAGGGCGTGCACCACGTCATCTTCGGCGAGGCGCTGCGCGACCACTATTCCACCGTTGCCGTCTGCGAAAAAGACGTCACGATCGTCTGATGGGAGGGCTTGAACAATGAAAACGAACCACGATATCAAACTGGGCGTGTCCCTGTACAGCTATCAGGAGGCCTTTTGGCGCGGCGACCTCGATCTGGAGGGCGTGCTGACCGCCGCCAAGGGCGCCGGCGCCGAGGGCGTCGAGATCTTCGGCGAGGCCATGATTCCGGGCTTCCCGTTCGTCTCGGACGAATTCCTGGCCAAGTGGCAGTTCCTGCTGCGCAACATTGGTCTGGAGCCGGTGGCCTATGAGCACTTCGCCGACCGCCGCTACTGGCGCGATAGCAGCCGCTACCTGTCCGATGACGATGTGTACGACGTCACCGTGCAGTACCTGAAGACCGCCAAGCGCCTCGGCTGCAAGTTCATCCGTCTGAGCCACGACGGCCACAACGGCAAGTGGATCATGAACGCCGACCACGACCACACCGTCGTCAACGCGCAGATCTTCGAGCGCCTGCTGCCGGTCGCGGCGGAGATGGGCGTCCGCATGGCGCTGGAGGTCCACGGCCCCGGCCTTCTGGAGGACGGCGGCAACGACGACTTCCTCGAGGCCATCGAGCGCACCCACTGCCCGGAGGGCGGTGGCCTGATGCTCGACCTGTCCGGCTGCTTCCGCGACTGCTCGCCGATGCAGGCCGCGTCGCTCGTCAAAGCCGGTGCGAAGCCGGAGATCATCGACTACATCCGTCAGATGTCCCGCAAGGCCTACACCTTCGACGGCAACAACGACGTCGACTGGGATGAGGTTGAGGCGAAGATCAGGGAGATGGGCGCCAGCCAGATCGAACTGACGTTCCTGAACGGCGCAGTGCCGTTCAACTCCATCCGCAACCGCCTGATCTCCACGCCGGAGACGATCAAGTCCTACGCCAGCCAGCTGATCTACGTCCACGGCAAGATGCACTGGATCAATGAGGACTGCACCTGCGACGAGCTGGACTACCCGCGCTACCTCAAGGCGCTGCAGGAGGGCGGCTACAAGGGCTATATCTCGACCGAGTTCGAGGGCCAGCGTTCCGTGCCGCACACGCTCAACGAGGTGGAATTTGTCCGCCGCCAGCACAAGCTGATGCGCAAGTGTCTCGGATACGAATAAAAAATACAGCGCCGTCCCGGTCATTAGGCCTGGACGGCGCTTATTCATGCCAATCGCCCGGAGCGTGCCACCTTTTCGTAGGGTGTGCCGCCAATCATGCACAACCTCTCAATCTATGCGTAGGGGCGCACCTGTGTGTGCGCCCCTACCCGTGGCAATCATCCATTCGACGCGCCACACGGTCTTCGATTGAACCGTCCGTAGGGCGGCAAAATATCGCCACTGCATCGCCTGACCCCTATGCCGGGACCTTCTATTACCAGATTGCCTCCGCCAGCAGCACAATCAGCGGCATGGTTACAACGGAGAGCACCGTGCTCAGGCAGACCGTGCGCGCGGCGTAGGGGTAGTCCGCGCCGACCTTACCCGCGTAGACCGCGACATTCGCGCCGATCGGCGCGGCGGCCGCGATGAGCACCGCCATGCGCATCTTCCCTGCCGGGAAGAGCAGGAACAGCACAATCGTCAGCGCCGGAATCACGAGCAGCCGCACCGCGGAGACGGCGTACAGGTGCCAGTCGCGGAAAATGTCCACAAGCTTGCCCTCGGCCAGATACGTGCCGAGCACGATCATTGCCAGCGGCGCGTTCATCGCCGAGACGCCGCTAAGGCAGCTTCCCACAATCTCCGGCATCGGGATGCGCGCGAAGAACACCACAATGCCAAGCAAAAACGCAATCACCAGCGGGCTGGTGAAGATCGCCTTCGGCGAGCAGGCCTTCCAGCTCTTGGTGAGCAGCGCCTGCCCGTAGGTCCATTGCAGCACGTTCAGGAGCGCGACAAACGCCGTCACGGAGAACACCGCGTCCGGCCCCAGCACCGCCGTGACCAGCGGCACGCCCATAAAGGCCGCGTTGGAGAAGGCCGCGCCGAAATTGTCGATGGGGCGGCGGCGGTAGAGCAGCATCGAAACCAGCATCGCCAGCGCCAGCGCCACCACAGCTACGAGCAGCGACCAGAGGAACGTCTGCGTCGACTCCAGCGTGCGCTCGACGCACATCGATTTGAACACGACGCAGGGAATGATGACGTAGATCAGCAGCGACGCGATGGCCCTGCTGCCCTCCTTGCTCACAAGCTTTGTGCGCACCAGCGTAAAGCCGATGGCGACATAGACCAGCATGATGATGAGCTGCTTGAAAATAATCAGCGCGTTCTCCATAAACTCTCTCCCTGTTCTGGCGGCAGCCGCCGCTCGGCCGTTTTGCTCTCTTACGAAGTATTTCTGATTATACAGGATTTTACGCAAAAAAGAAAGCTCTTTTCGGTAAGCTTCCGCAAAAAACGCCGCCCTGCTCGGGCGGCGGATTTCTGTGCTATCGCTCATATGTATTTTTTCACAAGGCGAGAGAGCCAGAACACATCGCGCAGCCCCAATCGTGCAAGCTTCGCCTGCCCATCTTCTATCCGGCGAACATCGCCGGTTCCTGTGTCAACGCAGTACAATGCGCCGCCGATTTCCAGCTCCACGCCGTCCAGCGCAAGATCCGCGTCTGTTTTCCAGCCCTGCCGCGACAAGATCCACGCCGCCACCCCGGCGTCGTGTGCCGAGAGGGGAACAGCGGCGCCGTCGCACAGGAGCTGGCCCTCTCCCGCACCGGCCAGCTGCGGGCGGCAGAACCACCCCAGCAGCGCCAGCACAAGCGCAAGGCAGAGTACGAGCGGCAAAATCCAGTTTGCCCGCTTTGACATTTTCTCTTTCATTATGACTCCTATCGGTCAAACGTCGTGGAGAGCGTGGTCTGCCAGGTCTGGCCGCGCGCTAAGATCGCGGCGGCGGGGCGGGACTCCCAGTCCTGCGACGCGCCGGCCTCGCCGGTCAGGCTGTGCCACGGCTCGATGCAGACAAACCGGTACGGCCGCGTCGGCTTCGACCAGATCAGGCAGTACGGGAAGCCCTCGATCGAGCAGGTGACGTTGCGCCCCGTGTCCTTTTCGACAATGCCGAGGCGGCGGCTTTTCAAATTCACCATACAGTGGCTGTCGTGGTCGAACAGGTCCGCCGTCAGCGGGATCTCCCGCGTGTTGGCGGCCAGATAGTAGGAGCTGCCGTTCAAAAGCCCGTCCGGCAGCGCGCTGACGCACAGCGGCGACTCCGGCTGGTCGAAGCGGAACACATAGTCCTCCGGCCGGTGCGCGGCGTCAAACGGAACCGCGAAGGCCGGGTGGAAGCCGATGCCGAACTGCAGCTTCTCCTCGGACGGATTCTCGACAAGGAGCGTGTGATGTACCGTCTTGCCCTCGAGCCGGAAGATCGAGCGCAGGACAAAGTCATACGGCCAGAGCGCGCGCGTTTTCCCGTCCGCGCGCAGCTCGAGGATCAGCAAATCCTCCGTCTTCCAGACAAGGCTGTGCGTCATATCGCGCGCGAAGCCGTGCTGCCCGCCCGCGTAAGTCCCGCCCTTGGCCTTCAGCGCCCCGCCGGGCAGCTTCCCGGTGTAGGGGAACAGGATCGGCGCATGGCGGCCCCAGACGGCGCCGTCGCCGCACCAGAGCAGCTCGTCGCCGATCGCGCGGCTGATCAGGCTGACCGCCTCCGCGCCGCGCGCATCCACCGTCAGGCGCAGGGATTCGTTTTCCAGGACGTATTCCATCTTTCATCCTCCTTACAGGTCTTCAAACAGCGGTGCGTGGTAGCTGCCGTGCTGCACGCAGTCGCAGAAAAAATCGGACACGCCGCGCTCATCCTCGCGGAAGGTCATGCCGATCCACTGCTCCTGCGTGCGCAGCACCTCGACGGTGATGCGCCCCCCGCTGAGGAAGCGGTGGATGGCAGCCGGCAGGATGTACTCGTCCGTCAGGCCGGGGCCTGCGGCAAGGAAATCCGCGAACCCCTCCCGCAGCAGGGCCGGCGCCTGCTGCGGCATTCCGAACAGGTTCATCGATACGCACGCCTCCGGGTCCAGCGGCACATCGCGCGCCGCCGCGCCGGTCGGGGTACGGTGGACGCAGTACGTCTCCGTGATTGCCTCCAGCATCCCTGCGCTGTCGACCCGGCAGATGCCGCGCGTCACGCTCCCGTGGTCGCTGAGCGTATTTTTCAGCGTATAGCCCACCATGCAGTAGCGGTCCGGCGCGGCGCGCGTCACAAGGAACTCATGCGTCATATGAAACGCCGCCGGGCCGTAATAATCGTCGGCATTGATCACGGCAAAGGGCGTTTGCAGCTTGTCCGCGCAGGCGGCAATCGCCTGCGCCGTGCCCCACGGCTTTACGCGCCCCGGCGGCGCGCTGAAGCCCTCCGGCAGATCGTCGATGCGCTGAAAGACATAGTCAACCGCAACGCCCTGCCGGCCGCAGACCGACTCAAGCTGGCGGCCAATTCCGCTGCGGAACTCCGATTCGATGCCGCGCCGCAGGACGAACAGGATCCGGTTGAAGCCGGCCAGAATCGCGTCGTGGACGGAATAGTCCATAATGCTCTCGCCGCAGGGGCCGATCGGCTTGAGCTGTTTTACACCGTCCTGAAACCGCGTGCCAAGCCCCGCCGCCAGCACAACCAAAGCAGTATCCATGTCATTGTTCGCCTCACTTTCCGCCGTGTACAAGTGCGCGGATGGTAGTATAGCTAGTATATCTCCTCCCGGTCAAAAAAGCAAGCGGGAATCAGGCATATTGTACGGATTGTTTAGAAAAAATCAGAATCCGTTCGTGCATTTTCCATAAACTCCGTCAAAAAACCGCCGCAGGCTTATTCGCCTGCGACGGGTGGAATGGCCTCAAAAAAAATCTTGACAATCTGTGCGCCGCCGGGCTCCACACACTTGTGAACCCCCATGTAAAAGCGCAGATACTGTTCGTCGTAACGCGCGCGGAAGGAGCAGGTGACCTCGTCCCCGTCCGGCCTGCCCAGCAGGATGCTGGGGTGCGTGCGCATGACGACCGTGTTGCGGTCCTCCGGATGGACAGCCTGAAGGAAGTGCTGATAGTGCGTTGTCCATGTCCCATCCAGCTGCTCGTCGACCACCATGCCGTCGCGCAACGTGACGGCGCTGACCCGGTCTGTCGTCAGATTGACGCGCAGCCGCGCGCTGGTCGGATCCTCCAGCGGCCGGTTGGCAAGCGGCGAGGGGATGCGCATATGCGTCAGCAGCGCCAGCGTCGTGATTCCCTGCTCCATGGTGTGCGGCTGCAAAATGATTTTCACCCAGCCGCTGCCGGCCTGCCGGTATTGCAACACACGGCGCTCGGAGAGCTGCGCAAACGCCACCCTGACCGCCTCCGGCGACAGCGCCGCGCGCATGGCACACAGATCGCGCTGGTCAAACAGCTGGTCAAGCAGGTCGGACGGCTCCCAGTCGCGCACGCCCCGGCCAACCCTGTCCGCATAGTCCGGCGTGGGCTTCAGCGGGATCACATACCGGCGCACCGTGTCGAGTAGGTACATACCGTAATACGGCTCCACCAGCGCCTGAAGTTCCAGCATCGGGTCGCAGAAATCCGGGTTCCACTCCTCACTCATGCCGTCTCCTCCTTCATTCGTACGCTTTTGGAACATAGTATAGCATACCACGCTACATTTTAGAAGCGGGATTTGCACCTTTTTTCCATTTTCATACAATCTGCACAAGCGCAGGGGAATTTACTCCGGATTTTTGCCCAGCAGCTTGAGAAAATCGTCAAACTCCCGCACCTCGGCCAGCTGCCGCCACGCGCTGCGGCCCGCGAACCGCGCGCGCAGGTCGCGGTAGACGCGGAACAGCAGGCTCCGCTCCTCCGGCCGCACGGCAGCCAGACAGACGTAGCCGACCTTCGTATCGCCCCAGAGGATGGGCTTGTCCAGAATGGCGACGGCGATCACCGTCCGGCGCGCGCAGGCACACAGCGCGTGCGGCATCGCAAAGCCCGGCTCGAAATCCGTCGAGGCCAGCTCCTCACGCCGCGTCACATCGTCATAAAAGCCCGCGTCCACCGCGCCGGTTTCAAAGAGCCGGTCACACAGCAGGCGCAAAAGCGCCTCGCGGCTGGACGCCTGGCAGTGCGGGAAAAAGAGCGCGGGCGCAAAATAGCCCTCCAGCTCTGTCTCTCGGACGCCGTACAGCGCCGCGTCGCGCTGCGCCTGCAACGCGCCGTGGATTGCAAAGATCTCCCGCTCCGGCAGCTCCAGTGAGATCGAGAGGATCTGCTGCTCGGTGCTGCCGATGAGATCCGCCTTCGTTGTCGTCAGAATCAGCGGACAGCCGGAGTTCAGCAGCGCCTGCCGGTCGTAGACCGAATACGGCCCGCGTAGCTCCATCCGGTTGCCGAAAAACGCGCTCAGGCGCGCGATGAGATAGCTCGAATTGGAATAGCTCAGATGGCTTGCCAGCGCGACCGGGACGCGGCGCGTCCGGATGGCCTTGCGCTCAATGGCCGCCGCCAGATAGCCGCCCACCTCGCCCAGCTCGTTCTCGCGCAGGCGGATGCCGAAGGCGGCATCAAACAGCGGCGCGGCCTGAACGGCCAGCTCAAAGATGTACGGATCCTCCGCGCGCAGCATACAGACCAGCTCGCTGCGCCGCCCGAAATAGCGCGTCGTCTTCGCGGCCTGAAAGCAGATGGCCAGCTGGCTGCGCAGCCTGCCGTCGTCCGTCAGGTCCAGCCCATAGCGGTCGCGCAGCAGCGCAAGATAGCCGTCGCGCATGGCAATCACCGCCGGATCGACGATGGCCTCCACCTCGCCGGGCGGCGCCTGTTCCAGATGGAACAGATGCTCCTGCGCCAGATACGCGGCCAGATGCTGCCGCTCGAACGGCGAGAAGGTCATCTCCAGCTTTTCCTCCAAAAGCCCACACAGCTCCTCCACCACCTGCCGCGCCAGCGCGTCCGGCTGATCGCACGGGCCGCCGAGCGGATGGCCGGTTGTAATCCGATGGTACGCGATGGTGACGGCAAAAATGAAGCTCACAAGCCCATGGTCGTTCACCGTCAGGCGGCGCTCGTGCATGATCCGCTTGGCCTCCCGGGAGATCAGATCAAAGACCTCCGGGTCGAGGAACGTGTCACGCCCCCACAGTCCGGCATCCATGTTGTAGTCCCAGTCATCCGTGAACATCAGCCTGAGCAGGAAGCGCCGTTCCTCCTCATTGCCTTCCAGCTCGATCCGGTTCTCGCTGCGGCGCAGGCGCAGATGGGGATGGTGGCGGCGGATGCGCCGCAGATCGTTCTCCAGCGTCGTATGGCTGACGAACAGCTCGTCCTGCAAATCTCCGAGGGAAATCGAATCCTCCGAGAAGACGAGCCGCTCCAAAATGGCCTGCATCCGGTCCTCCTGCGAGACGAGGCTGCCGTCACCGTAGAGCAGGCTGCGCAGCGCGGCGGGATCATCCGTGACCAGCCGGTAGCCCTTGCCGCGCACCGACTCAATGTGCGCGCCGAACTGTGCCAGCGCGGAGTCCATCTGCGCCACATCCGTGCGCACGGTGCGGTCGGTCACGCCCAGCCGCGCGGCCGCGTCCGCCCCGCGCAGAAAATCCCCCTGCGCCAAAAGCATCTGCAACAGCTTCCGCTGCTTTACCGTCAAAAGCTCCATCCCCGCCATCGGATATTTCCCCCTTTTCTGACTACCATTTTACCAGTTTTCCCGTTAGGACGCAACCTTTGTTTTTCACCCCGGGTAGGGCACGCCAGAAACGTGGCTGTTCTGTCGGCGAAAACGTGTGTCATTTCGCACCATCCGTAGGGCGGGGGCTCGCCCCCGCCGCTTGTAACGCACATGGTGCATACTCGCCGAAAATTTCCGAAAAGCTTACGCCATCTACCGTCTGATGCTCCTTTATCTATGCGTCCACCTTTCAATCCGCTTGACCGTTCCAGCACGGTCTCTTGTGAGAAATAGAAAAAAAGTCGTTTCATGTTTGTGGAATTGCAATAGATTTTTCAAGAGCGGAAATACATAGTTGACAAATGCTAGTATAAGATCATATAATGTTTTTATGGGAGAGATTTCTCTCTTCTGAGCGCTCAAATGCCGCCGAGACCTTTGATAAAACCTATTATGCGGCTTACTATAATGCCTCAGACGCTGTTCTTGTGGAGCAAGCGAAGCTGTATTATAATCAGGGTACAAGAGAATTTTCAATTACCTATCCCAACTCTATTCGCTTGAATTGATCCCCGCGTACGGGTTTTTTTCAGATTGTACTTCTTTTAAGAGGGGAATTGATATGAAACAAACATATCCTCCGTTCTGCCTGTGGAGGCGGACGCTGCTCTGGGTGTGCGCGACGGTGACGCTGCTCTTAGGTCTGATCGGCTATGCGCCGTTCGTGCCGGGCGGAACGCCGCTGGTGGGGCTGTGTTTTCTTGCGCTGGCTGGATGCTATCTGGCGCTGTTGTTTTCCCGCTCGCGCGCGGCACTGTTCGCCATTTCCGGCACGGCGGTACTCGCAATGCTCACGATGCTCTACTACGTCTTTGATCCGGACGCGCCGCGCTGGAACATGGCGTCGCACGGGCTGCTCCTTGCGCTCTGCCTGTTTCCGCTCATTTTTCCCGCATTGGCTTTTGCAGCGCTTCCCCATATGCCGCGCGCGGAGGACAAAGCGCGCCGCGTTTCGTCGGTATATTGGATTCTGGCGGTGCTCGTCGCCGCGCTGCTGCTCGTACCAGCTCCGCAGCGCATCCGGTTCGACACCGCGCCGCTGCAAAATATCAACGAAACGTTCGGCGACACGACCTATGACGTCGCCGTCGCAGGCTGGGCGCTCGATTGGCTCGTACTCCCGGACCGATTTGTCGGCACGCTGACGCTAAACGGCGAAGCCTACACGCCGACGGGACGCCTGTCGCGCGATTTTGCACCGTACCGGATGCAGAAATTCCAACGCAGCACACCGGACGGCGCGCGCGATACCTGTACGATTTTATTTACACAGAACCGCGCACCGACGCCCGCGTATGTCTCCGTCTGGCATAATTGAAACAGCAAAGAAGTGCCGCCCCCGGATTCGGGGCGGCATGTTTTTATTTTTTTGACTTACTTCGCCTGATTGAGAATTGCGATGACGTCTTCCTTCGTGATGTTCTGGCGGGGGTTGAAGCCCAGCACCGGTTCGCGGAGGACGTCGTCGGCCAGCATGTCGAAGCTGTCCTCCGGGACGCCCTGCTCGGTCAGGGTCTTGATGCCGACCTTCTTTGTCAGGGCCAGCAGCTCCTTCGACAGGAGGTACTTGTCCTCGTCCAGATTCCCGCTCGGGGTCAGGCCGATGGCCTTTGCCAGCTCCACCATCTTCTCCGGCACGGTCTCGGCGTTGTAGGCCATGACGTAGGGCAGGACGGCGGCGTTCGCCATGCCGTGGGCAAGGCCGAAGTGCGCGGAGAGGGTGTGCGCGATGCCGTGAACTAAGCCGAGGTTCGCGTTCGAGAAGCTGAAGCCCGTGATGACGCAGCCGAGGAGCATGTTCTCACGCGCCTGCATGTCCGCGCCGTTCTCGACGGCCTTCGGCAGGTTGTCGTACAAAAGCTTCAGGCCGGTCAGGGCATTGTACTCCGTCAGCGGGGTGGCCATGTTGGAGATGTAGCTCTCGACGGCGTGGGTGATGGCATCCATGCCCGTCGCGGCGGTGACGCTCTTCGGCATGGTCTTCGTGAACTCCGGATCGATGATCGCGTAGTCGGCGGTGACGTAGCGGCCGATGATGACGTATTTGACGACCTTCACGGTGTCAATCAGTGCAATGACGTTCGTGATCTCGCTGGAGGTACCCGCCGTCGTGGGGATGGCGATGAGCGGCAGGGTTGGGTTCGGCACCATATCCATGCCCGCGTAGCGGTTGATCGGGCCTTCATTCGTTTGCAGGATGTTGACGGCCTTCGTCAGGTCGATGGCCGAGCCACCGCCGACGGCGACAAAGCAGTCGACACCTGCGTCCTTTGCGACCTTCGCGGCCTCCTCGACCAGCTCGTCGGTCGGGTTCGGGAGCACCTTGTCGTAGCAGAGAACCTCTGCGCCGGATTTTGCCAGCTGCGCGAGCACCTTCTCGGCGATGCCCGCCGCCTTCACGCCCGCGTCATAGACGAGCATGACCTTCTTCGCGCCGATGGAATCGACAAGCACGGGCAGCTGCTGCGCCGCGTCCTTGCCGAAGGTGATGTTGCTGGAGATGCCAAACTGGTATGCCATATTCCGTTCCTCCTGTATGTTCAATTTCATCATGTCGTGGCTTGCTTTGCCTCCAGTTTATCCCGCCCGGCAAATGGGCGCAACTTTCCGTTTTCCTAAAGGATGCGGAAATTCAAAAGTTGCCTCTTTCCTTTAATTCCGGTATGCTGGGAGCAGGAAAACAAGGGAGGCGGAGCGCTTGTACTATCTGCTTGGCATGGACATGGGAACCACCAATATGAAGGGCATTCTCTTCCGGGGCGACGGCACCGTCGTTGCTTCGGCCAGCCGCACCTATCCCACCCATTTCGACGGCCCCTGCGCGGAGCAGGACCCGCGCGACTGGTGGAAGGCCGCAAAGGAAATTTTCTCAGAGATCATGGCTGTGCTCCCGGCGCAGGAGCGGCCGCTGCTGCGCAGCATCTGCATCTCCTCGCAGACGCCGACGCTGCTGCCAGTCGACTACAACGGCCAGCCGCTGCGCCGCGCGATCATCTGGATGGACAAACGCGCCAAGAGCGAGCTGGACGAAATCCTCTCCGTCATGGGGCCGACGCGCTACACGCAGATCACGGGCGCAAAGCCGGACGTCTCGTTTTTGCCCGCCAAGCTTCTGTGGTTCCGCCGCAACGAACCGGTTCTCTTCCGGAAAACCGCCAGAATTTTGCAGGTCAACGCCTACATCAATTTCCTGCTCACCGGCCAGATGACGATGGACCGCGATCAGGCGTCGCTGACGCAGTGCCTGGACTACCGCTCCGGCGTCTGGTCGGCGGAGCTGGCGAACCTCTTGCAGGTCGATTTTGACCGCCTGCTGCCCGCCCCGGTCGCGGCCAACACGGTCATCGGCAGTGTCACGCCGCAGGCGGCCGTCGAAACGGGCCTTCCCGTCGGCACGCCGGTCTGCGCGGGCACGAGCGACGCCATCGCCGCCATGTATGCCTCCGGCATCTCCCGGCTCGGCGAGGCGGCTGAGATCTCCGGCACCTCGTCGCTGGTCTTCGCAGGCACTGAGCGCCTGCCCGCCACGGGCAGCCCCGTCGGCGCGCAGCGCTGCACGCTGCCGGGCGTGCCGTACATGTACAACGCCCCGATCAGCGCCTCCGGCGCGTCGGTCAAGTGGTTCCTCGACACCCTCGGCGCTGAGGACCGGCAGCTTGCCGCACAGGAACACATCGACGTGTACACCGCGATGAACCGCGAAGCGCTCACGGCGAAGCCGGGCGCGGGCGGCGTGTTCTTCCACCCCTATCTGATGGGCGAGCGCGCGCCGCTGTGGAACACCCACGCGCGCGGCATGTTCATCGGGATGCAGGCGGGCACGACGCACGCCGATCTGGCGCGCGCCGTCTTCGAGGGCACGGCGTTTGCGCTGCGCCACGTCATCTTCTGTTTTGAACAGAGCGGCACGCCGGTCACCTCCCTGCGGGTCGTGGGCGGCGGGGCCAAGAGCGAGACGTGGCTGCGGATCAAGGCCGCTGTCCTGAACGTGCCGGTTCTGATTCCGAGCGCCAAGACGGGCGACGTGCCGTTTGGCGACGCGCTGATCGCAGGGCAGGCCGTCGGCGCCTACCGGGATCTGGCTAAGACAATGCGAGAGATGATCTCCATTGAACGCCGGATTGATCCGGATCCCGATTGGTGCCGCGTCTACAACGCGCGCTACCCGCATTACCTGAAGCTCTACGAGGCGCTGGACGCGCCGCTGCGCGAGCTGGAGTCCGCAACACTGTAATCCCGCCGCATTGCGGCACTGACATAAAAATCAGAAATTCATTTTGGAGGGTTCAGTCATGAATTACGAAAAGGAAAGACAGCAGGTTCTTACCGCGATTCTGGAGGCCGTTGACCAGGGCCTGATCCACGGCACTTCCGGCAACATTGCCGTCCGCTGCGCCGACGGCAACGTCGCCATCACCCCGTCCGGCATTCCCTACAAGGGCATGACGCTGGAGGACATCGCCATTGTCGACGCAAACGGCAAGTGGCTCGAGGGCAACTTCAAGCCGTCCTCCGAGACCCCGATGCACACGACCGTCCTGCGCGCCCGTCCTGACATCAACGCGACCGTCCACACCCACGGCATGTTCTGCACCATCATGGCCATGTCCGACGAGCCGATGCGTCCGATCACCCCGCCGCAGGCCGAGTTCACCCCGGTCAAGGTTGTCCCCTTCACCATGCCCGGCTCCAACGATCTGGCCGGTATCGTGACCGAGACGCTGGGCGAGAAGGGCCGCGTCGTTCTGATGAAGAACCACGGCATGTTCGCCTGCGGCAAGAACATCAAGGCCGCCATGGCCGCCGCCACCTACACCGAGGAAATGGCGCAGACCACCTACTACGCAAAGCTGCTCGGCACCTATGAGCCGATGAGCAAAGAGGCCGAGAAGGCCATGCAGGATCTGATCGCCGCCGATCAGGCTGTCTGAGTACAGGAGGAACGGAACAATGGCAAAAATCACCATGGCGCTCGGCACGCCGATTGTCGGCGAGCGTCTCGAGCAGATCAAGCAGTACTGCGATATCAAGGAAGTCGGCGAGCTGAAGTACGGCGTCGGCAACCGTGACGAGGCGCGTCTGAAGAACGACTGCCTCGGCTGCGAAATGGTCGTCCTCGGCGACGACGAGGCGGGTGCGGACACGATCAACGCGTGGGCCGACTCCGGCATGAAGTTCATCGGCGTTGCCAAGGGCACGCCGGTCACCGTCGACAACGAGGCCATCAAGGCGCGCGGCCTCCAGCTCAGTTACACCCCCGGCCGCAACGCCGTGGCTGTCGCCGAATACTGCATGGGCATGATGATCGCCGCGACGCGCAACATGGCTGTCGCCGTCACCGGCCTGCAGAAGGGCGAGCATCTGGGCGACCCGGTTGCGGATATCTACGACTATCCGGACAAAAAGGACGTCACCTGGGGCCCGCTCGACGAGAAGCACCCCTACACCGACTACGGCATCGGCTTTGAGCTGCACGGCAAGACGCTGGGCCTCGCCGGCTTCGGCGCGATCGGCGCGCTCGTCGGCAAGTACGCGCTGGCCTTCGGCATGAAGGTTCTGGCCTACGACCCGTTCGTCTCCGAGGAGAAAATCGCCGCCGCAGGCGCGAAGAAGGTCGATCTCGACACCATGCTGGCCGAGTCCGATATTGTCTCCATCCATCTGCCGGTGCTGCCGGACACGAAGAACTCCGTCAACAAGACGTGGTTTACCAAGATGAAGAAGACCGCGTGGCTCGTCAACTCCGCGCGTGCCGCCGTCATCGACGAGCGCGACTTTGTCGAGGCCCTGCAGAACGGCGATATCGCGGGTGCTGCCATCGACGTGTACTGGCAGGAGCCGGTTCCGGCGAACCATCCGCTGCTTAAGATGCGCAACTGCCTGTGCTCGCCGCACATGGCCGGCCTGACCACCGATATCCCGGGCTGGTCCGGCGAGATCATGGCGCAGGACGTGCTCGCCTACTGCCGCGGCGAGGAGCGCACCCACATCTGGAGAAGATAGTCTTTCCCACACATTCCGCAGGAGTCGGACACCCGACCGGCTCCTGCGAATGCACCGCATTTTTCGGTATCGTATCGTTAGACGCCGTAGGGTGGGGCTTGCCCCCCGTCGTTTGACCGGACGATTCCGTAATACGACGGCGGGGGCGAGCCCCCGCCCTACTTTATGATACGACCACGATTTTTAAGGAGGTCATTCCATGGCAAGACATGCCGATGTAAAAATCATCAAGAAGAACTTCGGCGGCGAGGAGATCGACTGCATCTACACGCAGATGCGCCTGCCCGCCACGCGCGAGGAGATCGACGCTATGCCCGTCGAGGAGCGTGAGAACTACGACACCCTGCCCGCGCTGAACCAGCACGAGTATCTGGCCGACGACGGCATCATCTGCATGCAGGACGTCGCGGTCAAGACGCGCGACGGCGAGACGATGTATGTCGATATCTACCGCCCGATCACAACCGAGAAGGTGCCGGTCATCATCTCGTGGAGCTTCTACGGCAAGCGCCCGTTCGAGGGGCAGGCCGAGTGGAAGATCCACGGCGTCCCCGGCTCCGCCGTCTCCAACATGTCCAAATACGAGTCCCCCGATCCCGGCTACTGGTGCCACTACGGCTTCGCGGTCGCAAACGTCGATCCGCGCGGCGTCGGCCACTCCACGGGTGAGTTCACAATGTTCGGCACGCAGGAGGGCCAGGACGGCTACGACTTCATCGAGTGGGTCGCCCAGCAGCCGTGGTGTAACGGCAAGGTCGGCATGGCGGGCAACTCCTGCGTCGCCATGACGCAGATCCGCATCGCCGCGCAGCAGCCGCCCCATCTGGCCGCAATCGCGCCGTGGGAGTGCACGACCGACCAGCTGCGCGAGTCGCTCGGCGAGGGCGGCATCCCGGCGACCAGCTTCATCAAGATGGTCTTCGCTGAGGCTGTCGGCACCGGCTACATGGACAACATGGCCATGATGTACGCCAAATACCCGGATATGAACGGCTACTGGCTCGACAAGATTCCGGATTTCAAGGCCATCAAGATCCCGGTCTACATGACCGCCTGCTGGAACCACTTCCATCTGCGCGGCTCGTTCAACACCTTCCGCAAGATCCGCTCCACAAGAAAGTGGCTGCGCGTCCACCGCGAGTTCGAGTGGCCGGACTCCTACACGCCCGAGAACCTCGACGACCTGCGCCGCTTCTTCGAGCGCTATCTGAAGAACATCTACAACGGCTGGGAGATGACCCCCCGGTACCGCCTCGAGGTGCAGGACTGCTACGAGTTCAACGCCCAGAAGAACCGCCCCGAGAAGGAGTTCCCGCTCGCCCGCACCCAGTACCGCAAGCTGTATCTGGACGCGTCCGACATGTCCATGAAGCCCGCGCCCGTCGAGACCGTTGCCGAGGCCGGCTACGACTCCGAGAACAAGGGCTGCGTGAACTTTGACTACTACTTCGACGAGGACACCGAGATCACCGGCTACATGAAGCTGCACGCATGGGTCGAGGCGCGCGACTACAACGACGGCGACCTGTTCATCACCGTCAAGAAGCTCTCCACCACCGGCGAGTGGCTGCCGATGAGCGTCCTCGGCGAGCCGCATCCGGGCGCGTGGGGCAAGATGCGCATCTCCCGCCGTGACCTCGATCCGAAGCTGTCCACAGACTACCAGCCCGTCCAGTCGCACAAGAAGGTCGAGAAGGTGCAGCCCGGCGAGATCGTCCCGGTCGATATCGAGATCGTCCCGCACAGCCGCCTGTGGCACAAGGGTCAGGCCATCCGCGTCGAGATCGCGGGCACCTACCTGCGCGACGAGAACTGGATCGAGCCGCTGACCTGGGACACCGACAACCACGGCCAGCACGTCGTCCACACCGGCGGCCAGTATGACTCCTACCTCCAGATCCCGGTCATCCCGCCGCGCTTCCAGGACGGCGACATCATCATCCGCTGATGGCCGCTGTGAAGTCGGGCCGCAAGGCCAAGGTCGGCATTTTCACCGCCTCGCTGTGCCAGATGTGCTATCTGGTGCCAAGCTCGCTGCTCAGCGCGATTGCAAAATCCTTCCCGGACGTCTCCCCGTCCGTCATCCAGATGCTCATCACACTGCCGAGCCTTGTCTCCATCGCGGTGGCGCTGCTCGTCGGGCAGCTGAGCCACCTGCTGTGGAAAAAGCACGTCATCATTGCATCGACCGCGAGCATCCTGCTCGGCGGCATGTTGCAGGCGCTCTTCCCGCACTCGCTGGCCGTGCTGATGCTCGGCTGCTGCCTGCTCGGCATCGGTCTCGGCGGGCTTCTGACGGACGTCTCCGCGCTGATTACCGACTGCTTCACCGGCAAGGAGTGCTCCACGGTGCTGGGCATCCAGTCCGCGTTCATCTCCGGCGGCGGCGCGCTGCTGACCTTCCTTGGCGGCCAGCTTGGCAAAAGCGACTGGAAAAACTGCTTCTGGGCCTACGGCCTCGTCGCGGTCTACCTTGTGATTGAGATCCTCTTCCTGCCGAAGGGCCGCCTGAGCGAGAAACCGCGCAAAGCAGCCGCCAGCGGCGCGAAGCTGCCGCAGCAGATGTGGGTCGCATCCGTCACAGGCTTCCTGTTCTTCCTGTTCCTGACGGTTTACAACACCAACATCTCGATGCTGGTGGACGCGCGCGGCCTTGGCGACGCGAGCATCGCGGCCACGGTCTA
Source organism: uncultured Oscillospiraceae bacterium (assembly GCA_964652075.1). Taxonomy (GTDB): domain Bacteria; phylum Bacillota; class Clostridia; order Oscillospirales; family Oscillospiraceae; genus CAZYZQ01. The sequence continues at coordinate 6,948 of CAZYZQ010000012.1, read as the reverse complement.
CAACGTCGCGGGCATGCTGCTCGGCTTCTTTGTCGGCGCGCTGACCGCAAAGCTGCACAAGAAGATCATGGGTATGGCCGTTGCGCTCGGCGCGGTGGGACTGCTGATCACGTTCCTGAGCCGGAATCTCATCCTCACCTGCATCGGCGGCGCGTGCGCAGGCGCGAGCTTCGCGATCTTCATGCCCTCCGGCAACTTCTTCTCGTCGGAAGCGGCGCATCCGGACGTGAAGGCGAAAGCCATCTCCGTCTACTCCGCCGTTTCCAACATCGGCATCGCCGTCTCGCCCATTCTGGTGGGCTCGCTGGCGGGCCTGCTGCACGCCGACGTCGCGGGCAAGTTCTTAACGGCGGCCGTCGCGTGCGCGCTTGTCGCGGCCTATCTGTTCGGATTCTTCCGCGACAAAAAGCCCGCAAAAGCGGCATAACAGACAAAACCACCCGGAATCTCCGACGGAAGATTCCGGGTGGTTCCTTGACAAATTTGCCGTTGCTGTGATATGATTACTCGCGAAACAACTGCATAGCAAAACCGGAAACGACACAAGTGGCGCACCTGCGCGTAAATCTGATCACGGAACGGATTTACCGCCGGGTGCGTCTTTTTGCGCCGTTTTTGCGTATGCAGAGATGAAAAGGGGAAAAAATATGCCAAAAACAAAAGCGCAGCGGCTGCTCTTCGCGCTGCTGACCGTCCTCGTCACCGTCCACGCCTATGTCTTCTACAGCCTGTATGTCGTCAACGGCCCCACGCTGATGGCGGTCACAGGCGCAGGAAGCGTACTGCGGGCCATCCGCGCGCAGGGCGGCGTGCTCGTTCTGGGGCGGATGGTCCCGATCTGGGCCGTCGTACTCATCGAGTTCTGTCTGGCCTACCTGCTGGAGATCACAATGGGCAGCCCGGCCTCGTTCCGTCTGGCCCGCAAGGTCTTTGACCCGGCTACGGTTCACCCGGTGCTCTTCGAGAGCGCCATCATCTGCGCAACCGTGGGCCTGATGTGCCCGGCCATGAGCCTGCTCGCCTCCATCCTGTATTATCCCTACTACGCGGGCTTCAACTTCTGGACGCTGATGGCCAACTGGCTCCGGCTCGTGTGCTTCAACTTCCCGTTTGCGTTCTTTACACAGCTTTTCTTCATCCAGCCGCTGATCCGCACGATCTTCCGCGTGCTGTTTGCAAGGAAGCAGACCGCGCGCTGAACCTGTAAAATACCCCGGAGGCACCGTTTCGGAAAAATGGTGTGACACAAAAAAGTGTCACACCATTTTTGTCGTGTATGCTGCGAGCATCACATGAGGTAGTACAGCAAATATCCAACCCCAACCATCATGACATTGCTCATACTGTGCATGAGCATGGGATAGAGTATGCTTTTTGATTTTAAATACGTGATTCCATAAGCTATGCCGAGTATCAATGCATACGCCACCTGAAACCAGGAAGCAGATAAAGTGAATGGATTGAAGCTCCATCCTATATGTGCAATTCCAAACAGAACCGATGCTATAAGGATTGCTGTCCACTTGTGTTCCCTTTTCGTATCATGAAGGCATAAGACAGCTATTGGCAGCGCTCTGAACAGGAGTTCCTCTGCCGGCCCGGAAAACAGCAATTGGAAGCCCAAATATCCGAAACAATTGCGTGCATTCAATTCATAATCATATGGGGCAATCGTTCCCAATTTGTAGCCAACGATATGAAAAAGTATGGCATACGCCAGAATCACAGCCAAAAATATTACGGTATATTTGATTCCGACCTCGCTTCGCCTTGGAGCAAGGTAAAACGGCAGCTTTTTCAGTTTCACCAGCGCGAAAATCAGAATCAGCGCAATCAGCGCCTGAACAGTATGATGAACGCATAGAGGCAAAAACAGCTCGTCCGGGTCTAAAGGCGCGTAATGAAAGGAACCTGCAACCAGGCTGCCGGCTTTCGCCGCCAATGTCTGCACAACAAAAAGGCATATCGCCGTAAGCGCCAGACATATCCCATTCTTCTTTGAACTTATCTGCTTCACAAAGACCGCCTGTCTCCTCACAAATTCTCCCTGATGTAGCCGCCCCTTTCGGTGCTGCCGGGCTTCCGCATCGCTATTCCAACGTAAATGTCCGCGCCGCCGTCTCGCCGGGCGGGGTGAAGGTCAGCTTCACGCAGCGAAGCGCAAGCGCGCCCTTGACGCGGCTGCCGTATTTGCCGTCGCCGTGCAGCGGGTGCTTCCGGCTGGCGAACTGGACGCGGATCTGGTGCGTGCGCCCGGTGTCCAGAAAGACGCGGCAGACGGCGCTGCCGTCGTCCGCTGCCTCCTCAACACGGTAGCGCAGCACGGCCTCTTTTGCCCCGCGCCGCGCCGACTTCACGGGAAAGACCTTGCCGGCGCGATCCTTGAACAGGAAGTCGCGCATCTCGCCCTCCGGCGGCTCCGGCACGCCCGCGCAGGTGCAGAGATATTCCTTTTTCAGCTCCCGCGCCGCGATCTGGCGGCTCAGCTCCGCCGCAGCGTGCGGCGTCCTCGCAAACACCATGACTCCCTCGGTCGGCACGTCCAGCCGGTGGACGACGCCGACGTAGGCGTCCGGGCTTCCCCAGTGCTCGCGCAGAAGCTGCGGCATCCCCCGCTCGCAGTCCACGCCCGCGGGCTTCACGCAGACGGTCAGCGCCGGAGTTTCGTATATGATTTGCAGTTTGTCCATCCACCGTCCTCCAATGCAGCCCCCGGATGCGATCCGAGTGCGTCAATTTTCTCACCCAAAAGAGAAGTATCTCTCAGCTGCGTCTGGTGCGCGGCGCGTCATCCTTTATTCCCCGATATAGTCCGTGTCAGGATTCACCGGGACGGCCGCCTGTGCAAACGGAAGCCCGTTCTCGTCAAGGAAGAAAAGCAGGATACAGGTGGAACGTTCGCCGCTCCACCGTTTTGCAACGGGCTTGCATTCTGACGGCGACGGATAGACGACCAGTCCTGCGCCGGCCTGCCACCAGGAATCCATAACCGAAGCATTCAGGAATGCCCTTTTTTGCTGATCGGATATTTCATCCATTCCCGAGCCGGCGTATCCGGAACTGACGAAATCCGTGCCGTCCGGTACGCCGCCCGTGATGCGGTAGGTTGTCAGGACATTTCCCCCGTGCTCCTCCCGCCCGGTCGCCTCAAGCGTGACTTCACAGAGCGGCAGCGCAAAGAGCGCCTGCATACGGGCGCTTGCCTTCGCCCGAAGCGTCCCCAACGGATAATTGCACCGCTCAAACGTCAGCTCCCGCGCGTTGCTGTCATAGAACGCCAGTGCCACGGCGTTGTCCTTTTCATCGAGAACAAGGCAGTAGCACTCCAGCGTCTGATCTTCCGCCATGTCATAGCGCAGCCAGATGGTTTCGTCGTTCCATTCGCGCCCCCTGTGGGCCTGCTCCACGAAGCCCCTCTCCAATTCCAGTGCGAGCTGCTCGTTATCCAGTATAAAATCCAGACGACAGGCTCCGCTTACGGAACAGGTCTTCTTCAGCCCAAGCCATTCCTGCACGGGTGCGGCGTCGCAGAGTGCGGCAACCTCCTGCGGCTCGATTGCAACCGTCAATCGCTCTCCTGTGCGCGAGGCCAGGATGCCCTCGACTGCCGGGTCAAAATCGCCATGTACCAGCGGCTCAACTGTAATCAGCCCCGCCTCGGCGGCGGCGCTCGCGTTCACCGCGCCCGTGTCTACGAGCGATTGCAGCAGCGACTTTGCGCCACCCTTCGTCTTCGATTCCAGCGCGGCCAGCGAAATTTCCGCCATGTCGCCGCGCAGGAAGGTCGTCGTATTTTGCAGCGCCTGTGCGTCGAGGCCAAGCGCGTCCGCCATTGTCCACGCGCTATCCCACTGGAAGTCCGTGCCGCTCTCATAGCCCAGTGCGCGCAGTACAAACGTCAAATATTGCGATGTTGTCACAATGTCGGAGCCGCCGAATCGCGTCTTACCCGTACCCTTCGTCAGGCCGTTTGCGTACGCGTAGCCGACATAGGGCTGCGCCCACGGCGCAACGTCCGTAAACGGGGTCTCATAGCTGCCCGCTTTTGCCGCGTCCTCCGCGCCGAGCAGTCGGACAAGCATCGTCACGGCCTGCTCGCGCGTCATTTTGTCGCCAAGCGAAAACGCCGGCGTACCATCCGCGTTTGTTCCCGTTCCACGCAGCAGTCCAAGGTCATAAAGTGTCTACGCCGCGTCCTCTCCCCGCGCCGGGCTCTCCCCCTGCGCCGCCTGCACCGGCAGGCAAAGCATCAGCGCAAAAGCAAGCGCCAAAATCAGTTTTTTCATGCTTGATCGCTCCTCTTCTTTTTTGCAACAGTATATCACAAAAAATTTCGAGCGTCAATATGTTGCTTCCAACCGCACAGCCGTCTTGCGCGTTGCTCTCTTTTCTACTTCGCCACGATCCGGTTGACCCACGTGCCGCGCACGAGCATCACACCGCCAATGGCGCATTTGATGAGGTCGAGCAGCTGGATAATCAGGTACAGCGGCTGGATCGGCAGGTTTGTGAACCGGCTGAGCAGGAAGGCCGCCGGGACGCTGACAACGAAGACGAAGCAGCTGTCGAACAGGAAGGTGATGAACGTCTTGCCGCCGGAGCGGAGCGTGAAATACGAGGCGTGCAAAAATGCAGCAATCGGCATGGTACACGCGCCGATCTGCATGATCTGGCGCGCGAGCGTGCGCACGGAGTCCGTCGTGTTGTACGCGCGCGGGATGAAGCCCGCGCAGACGAAATAGACCGCGCCGAGCAGCAGGCCCGTCACAAAGCAGAGGAAGACCATCTTCCGGTCGGTGTCCCTCGCCTCGTCGAATTTGCCCGCGCCGAGCAGCTGGCCGACGACAATGCCGATCGCGTTGCCGACTGCCATAAAGCAGACCGAGAACAGGTTCCAGAACGTGGACGAGATATTCGTCGCCGCGACGACGTCCAGCCCGCGCACGGAGTAGCACTGGTTGAGCACGGCCATGCCCAGCGCCCAGAGCGCCTCGTTGATCATCAGCGGCAGGCCCTTTTTCACGATCTGCCACGCAAGCCCCACCGGCACGCGCAGTGAGCGCAGTGCGCCGACGATGAAGGGGTTCTTCTTTTTATGCGTATGTGTCCAGCCCGCCACGACGCCCAGCTCCACAAAGCGGGAGAGCACCGTCGCCGCCGCCGCGCCCGCCGCGCCGAGCTTCGGCGCGCCGAAGTGGCCGAAGATCAGGATGTAGTTGAACACGAGGTTCACGCAGACCGCGACGATGCCCGCCTTCATGGGCAGCACCGTCTCGCCCGTCTCACGCAGCGTACCTGCGTAGGCCTGCACGAGCGCCGCCGGGATCAGGCCGACGAGCATAATGCGCAGGTACTGATTGCCGTAACGCAGCGACGCCGCGGCGTCCTCCGCCGCGCCCTCGCCCCGTAGCCACAGCCGGATCATCGTCTCGCCGCCGAACAGGAAGACCGCAATTGCGACAGCCGCCATGGCGACGGAGACGAGCACCTTGAACCGGAACGTGTGCCGCACGCCCGTGTCGTCCTTCATGCCGCAGAACTGCGCCGTGAAGATGCCCGCGCCGGACACCGCGCCGAAGATGCAGAGGTTGAAGACGAACAGGAGCTGGTTGGCGATGGCCACGCCTGTCATCTGCACCGTGCCGACCTGCCCGACCATGATGTTGTCGAGCATGTTGACGAAGTTTGTAATGCCGTTTTGCAGCATAATGGGGATCGTGACCGCCAGAATCTTTTTGTAAAACGCACGATCGCCCACAAGCTTTCGCTGCATGATTATTACCGCCTTTCCAAAATGTGTCGTATCGGCGTATTATAGCACGGAAAACGGGACGGCGCAAGGGCAGGACGCGCCGCCGATCGCGCCGTAGGGGCGCACCTGCGTGTGCGCCCGCGCGGAAACGGCGTGCGGTTTTCGGAAATCCTCGGCGAATTCGTACTGTGTGCAGCGGGCGCACACATAGGTGCGCCCCTACGGTTCTATTGGTGGTGCAGTGAAGAATTCCGGTGTCTTCCCTCCAGCGCCCGCCGGGAGGCACCATCGATAGAGCAGCCCCATGACCTCCCCAGAGGGGGAGGTGGCACGGGCGATAGCCCGTGACGAAAGGGGGATGGCCTTGCGCGAGATGAAGGGCCGCGAATGGGACGCAGAGGCTTGGATTATACGTATTCGCCGAAAACCTCTTCGCATTGCAGCTCCCTACCGCGTCCCCCTTCAGGCGGCTATCGCCGCCAGCTCCCCCTCTGGGACGCTTGCGGGGATTGTTCTATTGGGGGTACGGTGCAACGGGCGCACACATACACCCCGCATATTCTCGCGGGGCGTCCCGAGGCCCGTTCCTTTGGGCCGAGGGTGAGGGGATGCAGTTGCGATTCGCACTGCACCAAAAGCGATGCAAAAATCGTCTCGCTGGATGTTGCAAACACCCAGCTACAGTACAAGCCACCGGTGCAGCCCCTCTCAGTCACGGGCTATCGCCCGTGCCAGCTCCCCCCCGAAGGGGGAGCTTCGCGAGGGGACGCGCTATCAGGAAGTTCTCGCGGGCTTGTAAATTCTCCTACTCTGTGCTATAATCGCTGCGATATTGGAACAGAGAGGGGCATCCTGCCGTGTAGAAAAACGCCGGATTGACGAATTCTAAAATAGATTTGGAGGATGCTTTCTATGGGCAATCTGCAACAGGAGATCTCCCGGCGGCGGACGTTCGCGATCATCTCGCACCCGGACGCCGGTAAGACGACTCTGACCGAAAAATTCCTGCTCTACGGCGGCGCTATCGCGCAGGCGGGCGCTGTCAAGGGCAAAAAGAACTCCCGCGCCGCCGTCTCCGACTGGATGGAGATTGAGAAGCAGCGCGGTATCTCCGTCACCTCGTCCGTCATGCAGTTCCAGTACGACGGCTACTGCATCAATATTCTGGACACCCCCGGCCATCAGGACTTCTCGGA
>CAZYZQ010000011.1:0-27891 GCA_964652075.1 uncultured Oscillospiraceae bacterium | reverse complement strand
TGTCGGAGTAACAGGCGATGCTATGCCCCGCGTGTGCTGTCATTCTTTATGGGAGTCTCTCATTCTTCACTTTATGCAGACTGTCTTAAGCTATCGACACTCGGAATCTCACCCCGCAATTCACTGATGCGGCCTCTCACCGGATTGCCTGCGACGGTTGTTATACCCTAAAGGGCACTTTCACGCTCGGACTGTCCCTGGTGGGGAGTATCCACCTCTGCTGTCCTCGCCAACCGGTTGCTGTCCGGCTTTTCCGAAGCTGATGGGAATCGCTCGCTCCTGTGTGGAGGTCGTGGCGCACCCTTCGGTGTGGCTCTTGCAAGAGGGATCGTTGTCTGATAAAGGTATTCACTTTTCAAAGTTCACATCCCCGCAATCGGGATCAAACTGTTGCCGCTCTGCGGGATGAGAAAAAAAGTCCCTCTATAAAGAACAGAAAAACAGGGGTGAATGGACCCCTATATTTTCAAAAATTTTTCGTTTCCATTGCCAAGCACGAAAAGTTCTTCCTATAAAGCACAGAAAAGACGGGACAATTTTTCGGGTCGTTCACAAAAAATTTACAAAGTTCCCAACGCATATATAGGCAAAAACACCGGGAACAGTCCAAAGCAGGAACCGCTCCCGGTGTTGCGATATTGCGTTTGTTTAGATGCTTCTATCGGAGTACCGGCACACAATCATGCCGCATTGTTAATCTACTAAGCCTGATTTTCTCAAGGACGAACATAACGTACAAAAGTGGGGCAAGCAGGGCAGCGCGGGCACCACGCCGCATTTTTCGCTTGCCGGGGAAGCGTCCCCACCCCCACCCATCGCAGGAAATCTGCGGCTGCGCACCTGTGGTGCTTCATTGTAAAAAAAGCGCATCCCGCACGGGTTGTGCGGGATGCGTAAGTGAAATTCTGGTTGTTATTTTGCTATTTCGTTTGTGCTGTCAGCCAACTGAGGATCCCGTGCGCATTATGATAGGTCAGGATCCAGGAGGCGTGGTTCTGTGCGAACTGTTCTTTGAGCGACAGATCCGGATCTGTGGCGATCCCGTAGACCTCCAGCTCCTCCGGGCTGTAGAGCGTCAGATGGGCGTTGCGATTCCCCTGATCCCGCAGCGACAGAATGCCGTCCACGATATACTTGTGACGGTATGTGGTGTGATCCACATAGGCGGTGGAGATCCAGAGCTTTGCGTCCACCAGACTGCACAGAATATCGTAGGTCTCCGGCGTCATGGTGGGGCAGATTGGGGCCGCCGCCGCAAACAGATCCGCGCCGACGCTCATGGCGCGCAGCGTCCCGCCGCCGCCCATGGACATGCCCGTCACATAGACCCGCCGCGGATCGACCTGCCCGGACGCGATCATGTCCCGGATGAGATCGCACACCTTTGCCAAATAGGTGCGGCTCCAGCCGCTGTTCCGGTCTGTACCGCTGGTGGCAAAGGTCTGCTTCGAGAGCGTCGCAAACTTGGACGGATCGAAGTGGCCGGGGGCCTGCGGGGCCAGAATGTACATATCCGGGTACAACTCCGCCAGTCGCAGCGCGCCAACCGTGCCCACCATGTGGGTGAAGTTGTCATAGCCGATCTCACCGCTGCCGTGCAGGAACAGGATCAGTGGCCGTGCTGCCGTGCAGTCCGGGCGATAGATGCGGTACAGCACATCGCCCGCCTGTTCCGCCGCAAAGGCGTCCAGGCCCTCTACCGGTGCATCTGTGACATCATCCTGCGTATAGCGCTCGCCTGCAATGTACAGCGTCCAGCTCTTTCCATAGGCGAAAGGCGTGGTAACGATCGTCAGCTGGCCCGCGTCAAATTCCACAGACTCGATCGCAACTGCGACCGGCTCCGTCTCCCCACGGCCGGGCGCAAGCTCCAGCCGGACATCGGTTTTCGCTACTGCCCCATGGGGCAGGCACAGGGAACGGCACAGCCAACCGGTGTCCCCGACGTATGTATTTGCAATGATATGCGACATGGTGCATGACTCCTTTCGATTCAGCCTACTTGGCCGCAGCGATTTTCTTGATCCATTTCCGGCTGTGCAGCCGGAACAGGCACCAGACGGACTTGATGACCTGATCGAGCTTCAGAGTAAAGTAGATCCAGAACGGTGGGAACTTCCATACGAGGCCCACCAGCGCACCCAGCGGAATGCTGGCGCACCAGAGGAACAGCACGTCGGCGATCATCAGGAACCGGGTATCGCCGCCGCCGCGCAGGACGCCCTTTGTCAGAATACTGTTGGCGCACTGGAAGATAACGGTGATGGCCACGGCGTGCATCAGCTCGATGGCGATGGCCTTCGTCTCTGCCGTGATGGAATACAGCGCAACGACCGGTCGGGAGAGCACCAGAATGATGCCGCACCCAAGCAGACCCATGGCAAAGCCGATGACTGCAAAGGTCAGACCTTGCCGCTGTGCTTTGTCTGTGTCGCCTGCGCCAAGCGTGTTGCCCGTGATGATGCAGCTGGCCTGGCTGATGCCCTGAATGAACACGGTGGCAAGCTGCTGCACGACCGTTGTGATAGAGACTGCCGCCACAAAGCTCGCGCCGATGTGTCCGGTCACGACGCTGACAGCGTTATTGCCAAGGCCCAGCAGCGAATCGCTGACCAAGACCGGCAGGCAGATGCGCATATACTCCGACAGGAGATCCCGACAGGAGAGATGCAGCAGATCATGTACCCGGAACCGGACAAGCTTGTCCCGCCGGAAGAAGTAATACACAATAATGCCGCATTCCACAACGCGGGCGATCAAGGTGCCCAGCGCGGCACCCGCGATCTCCATACGCGGCGCGCCGAGCATACCAAAAATGAGGACCCAGTTGAAAAAGACATTGGTCACAAACGAGAAGATGGATGCGATCAGCGGGATCGTGGCCTTGCCGACGCTTCGCAGCGCCAGCGAAACAGTGGTGGAGATTCCCGAAAGCAGGAAGCATGGCGCGGAGATCAGCAGATAGATGCGTCCGGCGTCAATGATCGCCTGATTGGGGGTGTAGATCCGCATGATGCTGTTGGGGATGACCAGCACCGCCGCGCAGAAGACCGCTCCAAAGGAGAACGCCAACAGCAGCATCAGCTTCAGCGCCTTCTTCAGGCTGCGTTCGTCCTTCATGCCCCAATAGCGGCTGATCAGCACGCTTGCGCCCATGCCGATGCCCATGCAGCAGATCTGGTAGAAGCTGATGAACTGGTTGGCCAGACTGGCCGCCGACATCTGCACCTCACCGAGCCGTCCGACCATGATGTTGTCTGTCATATTGACGCCGACCGTAATGAGCTGCTGCGCTGCGATCGGCACGCCGATCATTGCCAGTGTCTTATAAAATGTCTTGTCCTTTACAAGGAAGCCCATTGTAAGTGGCTCCTCCTTTCGGGTATCTTCGCCGGGATAAAGGTCAGGAGGTGGAGTAGCTCCACCCCCGTCGTGTCAAATCGATCAGCGCCAGGCGTCCAGCTGCTCGTTCGCAGCTTCGATGTAGGAAGCAACGCCGGCAGCCTCCATGGCGGTGGTGTACTCGTCGAACAGAGCGTCGGTATAGCCGCCGCAGTTCAAAACGCCATTGTACTGGTCATAGGTAGCGGACAGCGCCGCGACTGTGTTGGAAAGCTCGGATGTATTAAAGGTAAAGCCGAGATAGCTGGAGGTCGGTGCGTCCTCGGTCATCCGCTTGCAGATCTCGCGGTAGTTGGCCTCGGTGCCGGCCCAGGGCAGGACCAGGAACTGGTTGCCGAACAGCCAGTCGGAGCCGTGCCAGTTGGCGTTCTCCGAGCTGCCGTCCACATAGTCCGCCACACCGTCGGTGACAACATAGTCCTCACCCTCGATGCCCCACGTGATCAGGTTCATCACGTCGGCATTGGTGTACATCAGGTTGATGAACTTCATTGCCGCGACCGGCTCCTCGGTGCTGTAGGGAATGCCCATGCCCCAGGTGGTGATAGTCGAGGTCTTGACAAAGCAGGGCGCGATCTCGACAGCGGTGATGTCATAGCCGGTCCTGGCGGCGAGGGAGGCCTCGATGCCGTACTCGGAGTCCACGACAAAGGAGAAGGTCACGTTGGACTTCATCAGGTCGGAGCCGGCGTTCTGGGTGTCGTAGGCGGAGTCGGGATAGACATAGCCGGCGTCGGCCCACTCGGCCAGCTTCTGCAGACGGGCCTTGTTCACCTCGGACTGTGCCCGGGAGATGATGGTGCCGTCCTCAAAGGCCATGATCGTGTTGGTGGAATCGCCCAGCGCGTCAAAGTAGGTGCCGTCCGAGAACGCGCCGTTCATGTCGGTGTCAAAGTCGGCCAGGGAAACCAGACTCGGCGTATCGCCCTTGGAGATGGCGTAGGTACCGGAACCGCCATAGGCGTCCGTGACCGCCTGTAGAATGCTCTCGAACTCTGCCCAAGTCGTCATATTGTTGGCAGTGTCAATCAGGTTCAGCTCTTCCAGCATGTCGCTGCGCATGGCAATGTAGTGGCCGGTGGCAAAGTTGCGGTAAGCCGGGATGCCGTAGATGGCGCCGTCCACGGTGAAGGCGTTCAGATAGTCGCCGACAGCCTCCATGATGCCAGCCGCATAGTCCTGCTGCAGATAGTCGGTGATGTCAAGCAGCTGACCGCTGGAGAACATACCGGAGAAACCGGAACTGGGGAACGGGGTCAGGCCCACGATATCCAGCTGCTCGCCGCTGGAGAGCATCAGGCCGACCTTGGAGGAGTAGTCGCCCATACCCATGAACTCGATCTTCACATGGACGCCGATCTCGCGCTCGGTGATCTCGTTCAGCGCATCGACCATCGCGCCGGCGGTCTCGCCCTTGCCGGGGATGTCCAGATAGGTCATGACGATCTCAACGATCTCCTGTTCCTCGTCGTCCTCAGACTCATCTTCGGACGCTTCGTCCTCGTCGTCCACAGGCGCTTCATCGTCTGGTGTGTTGTCTTCGGTATCCGCGGCATCGCCGGTATTGTTCGTCTGCTGCGAATTTTCCTGGTCGTTGGTGTTGGGTGTCTGCTCGTTCGTGCTCGCGCACGCTGCCAGCAGCATCAGACACAACGCCGCTGCAAGGATCAAGCTGAGAATTTTTTTCATCGGTAATACCCCTTTCAAATTTCGGATGCGTTTTCTGTCGCATCCCTTTGTGATACCCATTTTACCAGTCCCGCCATAGAATGCAACATCCCTTTTGTTGCGTTTTTAGCTCATATTTTGCGCAGAATTTTTCATTTTTCTGTATTTCTCATTTTCTTCCAGTTGAAAATCTGCATTTTATATGGTATAATATAACAAATTTCAGCATTTACAGGAGGACTGCCGGATGGAACTCAAAAACCGCCTGTTCACGCTCACCTTTGATCTCCCGGCGGAGGCCGCCACCCGTTGGCAGGAGCAGCCTGTCGTGCTCTATCAGATGAGCGGCGCGACCCGACTGAAGCTGGAGGAGAGCAGCTGCATCCTGCATCCGCAGGACATTGTGGTTGTAAATCCCTACACGCTGCACCGCCTGACGCCGCAGGGCGGACGGCTCGTTCAGTTGACGCTTCAGACCGCCGCATTCAGCGTCCAGACCGGCGCGGCGATGCATCACACCTTTATCTGCAACTCCGCCACGACGCCGGATCCCGACCGCTACACCCGGCTGCGGGAGGCATTGGTAGCCCTGCTGTCACTTGCGCTCTCCGAGGAGGCCGCTCCCCTTCTGGAAGCCGCGGCGGCCTATCAGGTGATGGCGATCCTGGTGGCGCAGTTCAGCGGACAGGATGTGTGGCAGGCGCCCGCCGGCGGGCTGGCACATATCCGCAATGCCATCTCCTATATCCAGCAGAACTTCCAGTCGCAGATCCAGGCCCGGGATATCGCCGATCATTGCCACGTCACAGAGACCTATCTTGCGCATATCTTCCGACAGGCGCTGCACACAACGCCGTCCGGCTATCTCACACAGCTCCGGCTGGATTATGCGCTGCAGCTGCTGACCGCGTCCAATATGCCCGTATCACAGATCGCGGAGCAGGCGGGTTTTTCGTTGGCGCGCAGCTTTAATAAGGCGTTCCGGGACCGCTACGGGATGCTGCCCCGGGCCTACCGCGCCGCGCCGCCTGCCGCGGCCGATCCAGTGGAGCCTACGGACCGAAAGACCCTGCTGGAGATGCTCTCTCTGGTGCCCGGTTTACAGAATAGCGGATATCTCCCCGTCTCGCCGGAACAGACGCTTGCGCCTCCGCCTGTCTCTGCCGCCGTGATTGGGACGCCGCGTACAGATTCGCTGTTCCGCCTGCTCAGCTTTGGTTCCATCGACCAGCTGCTGTTGAACCGGGCACGTGAAACCCTGCAGTTTCTACAGCAGACGTTCCATTTTTCGTCGATCTATCTGACCGGCCTGTTCGAACCCGCAGTGCTGACCTATACAGAAAGCCCCAGGGGTATCCACTGGGACTTTTCACGGCTTGATATGCTGTTCGATTTTCTGCTGTCGCAGGCGCTGCAGCCGGTGCTGCTGCTGAAGGGGAATCTGGAGCTGCTGCGCACCCGGGACGCCTCTGGTCTGACGATCTGGCTGCAGCTGGTCGAAGCATTTTTGCGCCACATGACCGCCCGATATGGAGCCAAGGCCGTGGGGGACTGGCGCTGCGTCATTTGGACAGGGACCGAGACAGATACCGCGCAGATCTTGCAGCTCTACCAGGCAACCTGGCAGAGCATCCGCGGGGTGTGTCCGGAGATGCAGATCGCAGGCCCGGTGATCGAGCAGACACGGGAGCTTGCTTTTCTGGAGGCATTTCTGCAATTTTGCAGGCTACAGACGTGCGAACCGGATTATTTCCTGTTCTATACCTATCAGATGCGAGAGCTGCCGGCGTCGGATCCGTTGGAGCGGGAGCTGCTGATCGAGCCATCCTTGCAGGCAAATGCAGACTGGTTGGCGCGCATCCGTGCGCTGATCGATGCCTTCTATCCCGACGGCAGGCAGATCTGGATCGCAAGGTGGAACAGTTCTCCCTTTGATGGCGATCTGCTGAACGACACACCGTATAAGGCCGCCAATCTGACCCCGCTGCTGCTGGCGCTCTCCGCGCAGGCCCATGCGGTTGCATACAGTCCGATCATGGATCCGGCCTCCCCGATCAGCAGCTCTGAGTTCCACGGCGGGCCGGGCCTGATCTCCCAACACGGGATCTTTAAAGCACCCTATTATGGTTTTCTGCTGCTGCACCGCCTCGGCAGGACACTGCTCGCCTCAGGAGAACATTATTACATCACCCGCTCCGAGCGCTCCATTCAAATTCTGCTGTTTCACAACCAGAGCTTCCCGATCCGGATCCGCTGCCGTGCAGACACGCCAAATCTGGAATACATGATTCGGCAATATCCGACGCAGTACACGATGGACGGAGCGCCGCTCTGGCGCAATCCCGCAGAGCGCTATGCCCTGCTGGATCCTGCCCGGCTGCATATCCGGCTGCAGCTGCTGGATCTGGAAAATGGCGCATACCGGTTGGAGGAATCGATTTTGGACCGTGCCCACGGAAGCGCGTATGAACAGTGGCTGCGTATCGGCGCACGCGGCGCGGTAGAGCGTGATGATCAGGTGGCGTATCTGAACCGTCTGTCTGAGCCGCTATCGCGGACGCAGCACATTCAGATCGAAAACGGCACTTTCCTCCTGGATCATATTCTTGAACCAAATGAGGTCTATTTCGCTGAACTGACGCTGCGCGGCAAACAAGCCTTTGGCCTTTAGCGAGAGTGGCTTGTCCCGCAGGTGGTAGTTGCTCATAACGGTGTAGTTTGAAGTTTTCTTAATTCGAAATACTGCTATATGGCATTCCCCCATTCTTTTACGTTGTACACAGGAGGTAGGCTCTATTTTAGAGCCTACCTCCTTGTTCTACCTAGCCTGTTTTACTGTAAATCCCACTGTGTGATTGCCTGAAAACCGTTGATATTCCTAGACTTTTCAAAAAAAGCTGTAAGAACACTCGCACCAACGCGGAACCCCTTGATCTTCAAGGGGTTCCGCGTTTTTTGTTGCGGCGCAACATAAGACGGGATTTTGGAATCGTGTCGTAAGCACAAACATGGAGAAATTTTTGACTCGGTGCCAAACCAACATAATCCGAACCTTCTTCCAATCGGAGAAGGGTTCGGATTATGTTTTGCTTTGAAAAAATAGAAAGATGCAGTTTTAGCCGGGAGCGGTCGGAGGGCCGGACGGGGGCGAAAGCGCGGAGGAGGCATTATCCGTTGTTTTTCCGGTTCAGCTCGATCTCCAGCCACTCGACCGCCAGCCGGAACCAGTTTGCGTTGTGCGCATTGGCGGGGGTGGAGATGCTTCCGCCGTCCCAGAGCCCGCCGCCGTGGGCGCCGTACGGGAAGATGTGCGTCTCGAAGCGGACGCCGTTCTCCGCAAGCTGCGTGGCAAAGCGGAAGATCTGGCGCGGGTCGTCCTGATCGCAGGTCTGCCACATGAAAACCGGCGGGGTATCCGGCGTGACATGCAGCTCCGGCGAGAAGAACGCCCGGTGGCGGCGCAGCTCCGGCGGGCAGGTGTAGGGGGAAACCAGTCCGTCCAGATTCTCCACAGACGTCGGGTGCTCGCGGGAGGGATTCACCATCTGCGCCATCTGCGGCGTCGCGACCATGGAGAACACGCCGTAGCTCAAAATGACGGCATCCGGACGGCAGGAGACCGCATCGATTGCATCTCCCGCCTTTCCGTCGTCCCAGTGCACGGCGGCCATAGAGCAGAGGTGCCCGCCTGCGGAGCTGCCTGCGATGGCCAGCCTATCCGGCGCAAAACCCAGCTTGGCGGCGTCGTGGCGCAGCAGGCGGATCGCCCGCTGGAGGTCGTGCAGCGAGTCATAGCCGGCGTAGGGCCGAATGCGATAGTCCAGAACCGCGGCCGCGAACCCGGCCTCGTGGAACTTCCGCGCCTCCTGAATGCCCTCGTTGCTGATGCTTTTCGTGTTGTACGCACCGCCCGGAACCAGCACGACGCAGCCCTTTGCCTGCTCGCACGGGAAGAAGCGCACAGACGGCTCGCGGTGCTTCTCCTCCGGGTGATAATCCGGCGTCTTGCCCGCCGGCCACAGCGGAATCGCCTCGAACTTATCCAGCTCTTTGAAATAGATTGTATCCAGCAGCGCAATCCGCGCCGCTTCGGTTTCCTGCTTCATAAACTCCGCAAAAAACTCCGGCGTAAATTCATCCGTCCAGTTTTGCAGGGCGGTCAGATTCTGTTCGTACATACGTACCTCCTCACAGCTCCAGTTCCACAGGGCGCGCGGGCAGCCCGGCGGAATTATACAGATTGACTTCATAATAGGGCGTTCCTGCAAATTTCACAGTGGTTTTTGCAGCGGAGCGGAAGGAACCAGCGACAGTGACCTGCGCCTTGCCCGTGACCTGCGCCGTCCAGCCCGTGACCGCAGCGCCGTCCTGCAAGATTTCCAGCGCGTGTAATGCTTCGCCGTTGATGGAAAGCCCATCGGCGGCATTCGCAAAGAAGAGGCGAACGATGCCATCGCAGACCTCTGCGCGCTCCAGCGTAGGCGCTTCGGCCTCAACCGGCCGGCTGTAGACATATTTTTCCGCGAGCAGCGCAAGCCGGTGCCCCACGGGCGCCTTGTCCTTCGGATGGATGTCCTGCTCGCTGCCGACGTCCGAAATGACCGCCATATATGCGTTCGGGACACTGTTGGCTACCGCCTGCTGTTTTGCACGCAGCGTCGGATATTTATCACAGTTCATGTTGGGATTGCCAAAGGGCGCCAGCTGGACATAGAGGAACGGAAGCTCCTCGCGCCAAAGCTCACGCCAGTTCTGGATCAGAATTTTGAGCGTCGTGTCGTAGATCTCCGCGTGCGCATCGTCGGACTCGCCCTGATAATAGAGGAAGCCGCGAACGGTGTACGGGGCTACCTTGCGCAGCATTGTGTGATGCAGCCCGCACGGCCGCCACGCAAAGTAGGGGCCGATCTGCGCGGGGGCAAAGTTGCCGCCCATCAGCTTTTCCAAAGCGTCCGCCATGCCCGCCATATCGCCGCGCAGGCCGTTTTCATTGATGGGGTTGGCGAAGGGATTGCCGCTGTAGTGGAACGGGCTTGCAAAGAAATTGCGGTAGTAGGCATCAAGGTCGAGCTCCTTCGTCGCCTCGGCGTAGTCCTGCAGCCAGACCTCCGCGGCGGTGCCGCGCAGATGTTCCTCGTCAATCCACGCGCAGGCGGGGCTGCCGCCCAGATTGCAGGAGAGAATGCCGACCGGAACGTCCAGATCGTGCTGAAGCTCCTTCGCGAAGTAGTAGCCGACCGCCGTGAAATAGTCGAGGTTGTCGGCGTTCGCAGTGCGCCAGAAGCCAAAACGGCTGTAGTCCTCCAGCTCGTCCTGCCCCTCGTAGGAGATTCGCGGCGTGTCGAAGACGCGGATATTGCGATTCTTGCAGAAGCCATACTCTTTGTAAACGTCTTTGACATAGCGCATCTGAAATTCCATATTCGACTGTCCGCCGGCAAACCAGACCTCGCCGATCGCGACGTCCGAGATCTGGATTTCAGAATCCGCGTCTGTGATTGTCATCTGCTCCGATGCGGCGGTGCAGAGCGGGTCAAGCGTCACACGCCAGCTGCCGTCCAGCGCGGCGACGGCCTGCTTGCACTGCCCCTGCAGTCGCACCGTAACCGGGCGGTACGGCGCGCCCTTGCCCCAGACCGCAACGGGCTTTTCCCGCTGGAGCACCATGTGGTCACGAAATAGCTTTGGAAGATGCAGCATTATTTTTCCTCCTATACAAAATTGCGGGGATAAAGTTGCCCTTATCCCCGCAGACGGTTAATGTTTCTCAGTTTTCCCAGGCGTCGAGCTGCGTCTGGATGGCGTCGATATAATCCTGGAAGCCGGAAGCGTTCAGTTTTGCGACGAACTCATCCTTCAATTCGTCGGTGTAAAGGCCACCCTCGATAGATGCACGGTACTCAGCAGATACCGAAGCCAACCCGCCAATCAGATTGTCAAGGCCGGTTGCGTCGAAGGTAAAGCCCATATACGGAGAGATCTGGGAGTTCTCAAGATCAGCTTTCGCCTCTTCGCGGAAGTTTGCGCCATTGCCGTCCCACGGCGCGATGATGAAGGAGTTGCCGAGGATCCAGTCGTTCTGATGATAGAGCGCAGCCGGATCCGTCCCTTCCGGGTAGCAGGCCTCGCCGTTCTCATTCAGGATATAATCCTCGCCTTCAATGCCCCAATCCATCAGGGTCATCAGTTCGGGGTTGATGAAGCACTCGTTGAGGAAGCGGAGCGCGGCCTCCGGCTCTGCGGAAGTAGACGGGATGAAGTTGCCCCAAAGGGTCATGGTTGTGGATGTCAACATACCGTTTCCGATATTTCGCACGCCGCAGTCAATACCGGTCAGGCCCTCAAGCGTGCTCTCCGCGCCCAGTTCGGATGAGGAAAGGCCGAACGCAATGAGGCCGTTTTTCATCATATCGGGGCCGCCCAGCTCCAAGTTGGTCGGGGTATCCGGATATACATAGCCGGCATCATACCAGTCTGCCATAAGGCGCCAGGTGTCCATCCATGCATCGTTCTCAAACACGCTGGACGCATTGCCGTTCTCGTCGCCGTAAACCAGATACATGGTGTCGCCAATGGAGTCATACGGAATCGCGGAAACGTTAACCGGGTCGAAGAAGAAGTAGGAGCTACCCAGAAGATAGCGGGCGGCGCCGTAGGGATAGGCGTCGGTGTGATCAAGGATCGCCTGATAGACCGGCTCCAGTTCTGCCCATGTTTCGGCGTTTACAACCGTGTCGCGGACGCCGAGCTCGTTTACAAGGTCTTCACTCCACTGGAAGTAGAAGTTGGTAGCCTTTTGGCGAAGCGCCGGCATACCATAGATGCCGTCCCCAAATGTGAATGCAGCCATATACGGCTCGATCAGCGCATATGCATCCGGCGCATTTTCCTCCAGCATACCGGAGATATCCATCGCCTGCGTATTGATAACCAGCGTACCGAGCTGGCCGCCGGGCAGCGGGTTAAACACAGCGATATCCACCTGCTCACCGCCAGAGATTGCGAGATTGAGCTGCGTGTTGTAGTTGCCGAAATCGAAGAAATTGAGGCTCATATGTACGCCGATCTTCGATTCGGTGATGGCATTGACCGCGTCTTCCACTGCCTGAATGTGCTCCTCGTTGGAGATCGTGGCAAAACCGTAGTAGACGACCTCTACAATATTCTCTTCTGCGTAGCCCTCGTCCTCGTCTGGCGCATCCGTCTCTTCGGGCGTGGAGGGTGTATCATTTGTTTCGGTTTCGTCTCCGGTGTCGGCCGGAGCGGCGGGCTTGTCGGAGCCTGCGCAGGCGGCAAGCAGCAGCATGCACATCGCAGCAACAAGCAGGATCGCGAGTAGCTTTTTCATAGGGTAATTCTCCTTTTTTCCGGAACGCTTCGTCCCGTTTCTATGCCTGCATTGTAGCAGAGCATGTCAAAAAGGAGAATGATTTGGTTTACGAAAATGCAGAGTAAAACGCAGAACGTTTTTTGTATATTTTTTGCTGAAATGCTGTGGAAAAATTGAAATACTCGGAAATATCAAAATATTTTGAATAAAGCCGAAAAAAATTAGCCGCCGCGCCCTGAAAAACAGCGATAAAAAATGTGGAAAACACCCGGTAAAAACGCAGGTACTTTGGCTGCATTATTTCGCTTTTTTCATGTATTCAGACGGCGAACAGCCGAAATGGGCTTTGAACTGCTTTGCAAACGCAAATGGATCGGAAAAACCGTTGTGCGCCGCAATTTCCTGCACCTGTACCGCCCCGGCGGCCCGCTCCATTTCCAGCTTTGCATTTTCCAGCCGCCGCGTTGAAAGAAAACGGTGCGGGGACACACCAGTGCTCTGCTTGAAAATCTGGCGGAAATAGCCGACGCTGTAGCCGAGCGTGGTAATCGTCTTCTGTGGGTCATAGTCCGGATCGGAAAGATTCAGATTGATGTCCTTGATAAATGCCGGAATGGCGGGATTCATTTTTCCCGATGCGACACCGGCATCGCACATCATGTTGAAGAACAGCTGCGATTTCAGTTTCTCAATGGCACTGCTGTTTGTCGTCTCAGCCTGACCGAGCGCTTCCAGATCCAGAAAGAAAAAGAATGTTTTCCGGATTGCCTCCGTGCAGGAATTTGTCTGATACACATGGTCATATTTCAGCGCCTCCAGCGGAAGCGAGAGCCGCCCGATCATGCCGGTGCAGTCCAGATCATACACCGCGCTGTCGCCCGCCTTTTGCAGCAGGACATCCCCGCTCTGTATCTGGTACGTGATGCCGCCAACGCGCACTGTCCCCGTTGCCTGAAAAAACAGCCAATACGTCGCAATGTCTTTCTTCCATGTGCCGCTGTAATGCCCTTTGCCGAGTAACGCCGCCTCCATGCCGCTGCCTCCTGTCCTGCCGCGTGAGCTGCTATAATCACGCAGCGTTTGGATAAACCGGGATAAGTGCTTCTATTATAGATTATTTGCCGCTCTTTTGCAAGGATACGAAAAGCAGGTTCTCCAACGCAGGGCGGCAGTCCGTACAATGGGGTTCAGCGCCTTTCTCCCCTTGCACTTTTTTCGGGAAGTGTGTTATACTGATTTTAGAGGAACGAACGGCAAATGGATAAGGATCAGAAAGGAGCACACCATGGACGCCTACGAAAACATCCTGAACCGGAGAAGCATCCGGAAATTCACAGATCAGCCGATCAGCGAGGAGCAGATCCAAAAAATACTGGAGGCGGGCATGTCCGGGCCAAGCTGTGCCAACACGAGGGACTGGAGCTTCCTCGTTGTGCGGGATCCGGACACGCTGAACCGGATGGCGGATGCCAACGGCCGCCCGGCGCAGCCGCTGCGGAACGCGAGGCTGGGCATTTTGGTGCTGGGCGATCTGGAGCGCGCGTTCGGCCCGGCGCCGGAGTACTGGGTGATAGACGGAGCGATTGCGGCAGAGAACATGATTCTGGCGGCAAATGCGCTGGGAATCGGCTCCGTCTGGCTGGGTACGTGGCCGCAGATGGAGCGGGTCGAAGCCCAGCGGAAGCTGTTTTCCCTGCCGGACAGCGTGGTTCCGCACTCCGTTCTGGCCTTTGGGTACCCGGACGAGGCTCCTGCGGCGAAGGGGTTCTATGAGGCCTCACGCGTCCATTTTGAAGCATGGTAAAATGCCGCATTACCGCATCCTGTTTGAATGGAATAAGGGCGAACTTGTCATCCTTGTTCCTGAGATCAATACACGCACCAACATCAAATATCGGGAGGTAACAAGATAAAACGTGACCTGACATTTGAAGAACTCGCGCGCGTACTCCACGATCTCTGCGCGGATGGCCGCGTCGGATGCAGCGGTAATGGATTGGTGTGATTGCGTGCATATGTTTTCCTCCTTTTCCATACAAAACGCCCGGACTGTCTTCTTGACAATCCGGGCGCGGTCTGGTATGATGGTGGTAGAAAGAGGCGCTGCCGGTAAGCGGTTGGCCTTAGTCTCGGCAGTAGATAGCCGTGGCCGTGGCAGGGGCGGCTATCTTGCTTTTATGGTCAGTATGTACAGCACAAAGGCTAAACACACGAGGATGCGCAGGAATCTGTGCATATCCCACATAAGCATCACTCCCTTCTAAAAGGAAGTGCCAACCGCCCACCGTATATGGCAGCGCCTCGCACCGGCTTTCGCCGGTGCTTTTTTATTCTACCCGTTGCGCCGCTGATTGTCAAATATTTTCCTGTTCTGCCGCCCAACCGGGCGGCGTTTTACATTGCCGCTTCGTACAGCCTGTGCCGTTTATCATTGTGTATTTTGAGTATTGCTTCCTTCTTTTTCGTATTTGTGCTTGACTGTATCACGTTATCGTGATATAATAAAACTATAGAGAGGAGATGTTTTCAGTGCCTGTCATCACGAGGTTCTACGGCCTTATCATCAAGATGTACCTGCGCGGCAAAGAGCATAACCCGCCGCACATCCACATTCTGTATGACGATTACAATGGTGTGCTGGATCTGCGCACCATGCAGCTGATTGAAGGAGATCTTCCCGCAACGGGCTTGGCGCTCGCCACGGAGTAGGCGAAGCTGCATCAGGCAGAATTCTTGCCATGTGGGAAACGCAGATTTTCCGGAAGCTGCCTCCGCTTGAATAAGCAGGAAAGGAGAAATCTCCATGTTCCACAAGCTTAAATCCGTCTCTCCGCTGCCGGACTGGCGGCTGCTCGTCCACTTCTGCGACGGCACGGCGCGGGAATATGATTGCACCCCGCTGCTTGCCGATCCTGTATTCACGCCGCTGCGGGACATCCCCGGCCTGTTCTCGCAGGTCTGTGCCGATCCCGGCGGCTACGGCATCTCGTGGAATGACGAGATCGATCTTGCCTGTGACGAGCTGTACCATAACGGCACACCTGTTCAGACGCCGTTTGACGGGCTTCTGTCATTCGGTGATGCCACGGCGATCTGGGGCTTAAGTGAAAGCACCCTGCGCAAAGCCGTCGCATACCGCAAGCTCATAGAAGGCGTGGATGTGCAGAAGTACGGCAAGCAGTGGATCGTCACCCGCGCCGCCATGCTCCGCGAATACGGAAACCCGCCGCAGTAACCGCCGCCCCATCCGGGGCGGTTTTTTTGCGCTCTCAATGCACCTTGATCTGCACAGACCGCCGGATGACCGGCGCAACCGTGTTGAGGACAACCGTGCGGGTGATCGCAACGATCTTGCTGATCTGTTGCCGTGACTCTGGAGTATTAATCGTCGTACCTGTCTCAGTGTAGTAGGCCACGCCCCCAACTTCTACTTTGCCGTTTTTGTTTGTTGATTTCGCCGAACGCCGCAAGCTGCTTTGAAGCCTCCTTCGCAGCCGCGCTTACAGATTTCTCCGCTTGCGCAGGTGTTACCAAACAAAAAGGAGCCGCATTTCTGCGGCTCCTCGCGTGGGATGTTGCTATGGCGGGCGTGCCGAGCCCTGCATTTCTTTTGCCCATCGCATAAAGCACGTGGCGCGTGGCGACACAAATTTCCCGTTTCAAAGCACCGTCTTATCTTTCCTCTATAACAATTGTTCAAATTGCAATTTTGTTACCTGCATGATATACTAAATTTGAAAAAGCGCCACAGCTTTCCAGAGGAGATTTTTAACATGGAGATCGCAGGAAAACCAGAAAATGCGCCTCAGCTGCACGAAGTGGTTCATTGCGACCACCCGGAACTCGGCATGTTTGCCCCCGCGAATACCGCAACACCTTCAGGAAACAGGAAGGGCATTCTTAGCTCCTTGAACATGCCTGCCATATTGCAAACGCACGCGGTTCGTTGTATAATTGTGCGTTGAAAGGTGGAAACACATATGAAACGGATTCTGCTCATCGGAACCGGCGGTACGATTGCTTCGGAGATGACGCCGGATGGGCTTGCGCCGGAGCTGCAAACCTCGCAGCTGCTCAACTATGTCCCGGAGCTGTCGGCGCGCTATCTGGTGGAGTCCATCCCGCTTCTACGCCTCGACAGTACAAATCTCACCCCGGCGCACTGGCTGAAAATCGCAGCCTGTGTGCAGGCGCACTACGATGAATTCGACGGCTTTGTCATCACCCACGGCACCGACACGATGGCCTACACCGCCGCCGCTCTCAGCTATTTGATTCAAAACAGCCCGAAGCCTGTTGTGCTGACGGGCGCGCAGAAGCCGATCGGCTTCGACACGACGGACTCGAAGCGCAATTTGCAGGATGCCTTCCAGGTCGCAGCCTCCGGCCTGCACGGCGTCTGTCTCGTCTTCGGCGGCGAGATCCTGCTCGGCACACGCGCGCGGAAAACGCACTCGAAACAGTTTCAGGCCTTCTCCTCCATCAACTATCCGCCGCTGGGCGTCATTCAGGATGGGCGGCAGCTTACCTATCTCACGTCGCCCTGTGCCTCTGTTCCAACATTTTACACCCAGCTGGAGACACGGGTTGCGATTTTGAAGCTGTTCCCCGGCGCAGAGAGCGGTTGGCTGGATTATCTGTTCGCGCGGAACGAAGCGCTGATTATTGAAAGCTTCGGCGTCGGGGGCCTGCCGGAGGCGGGCGGCTTCCACCCCTGTGTGCGCCGCTGGACCGAACGCGGCCGCATCGTCGTCCTGACCACGCAGGTGCAGAACGAGGGCAGCGACATTTCCGTCTATCAGGTCGGGCGGCACCTCAAGTCAGTTCCCGGCGTGCTGGAGGCCTACGACATGACGACAGAGGCCGTTCTGGCAAAGCTCATGTGGATTCTGGCGCAGACAAACGATCCGGAATCTGTCCGCCGTATGTTTTACACGCCGGTCGCATGCGATCTGGTTCCCGCTGCGGCGCCGGAGGCGGCGGACAGCCGGAGCTGAGGCGGGGCTGTTTTCGCGCCCTGCCCTGCCGTCAGCAGCTTCAGGCAGGTTTTTTGCATTTTCCTGTTGACAACCGCCGCATGATATGGTAATATATTGGAGCGCTTGAGAGAGCGTGCTCCATATGCGCGAGTGGTGGAATTGGCAGACTCGCTAGATTCAGGTTCTAGTGTCCACTGCGGACGTGCGGGTTCAAGTCCCGCCTCGCGCACCAACCCGAGAAGCTTTGTAGATTGAGGCTTCTCGGGTTTTTCATTGAGCCGCAACGGGTTTCGGACTTTTCTAGATTCTGTGATTCGGATTTTCATCCCATGAACCACAATTCATTACTGAGGTCCGGGGCCAAAATTGCGAATAAAAAATGCTAACAAGGCTTCAAGCATTACGCCGCATTCCCTTTGCACAGGATTTCATTTTTGCTGCGCACAGCAGCTCGGGACAGGCTGCATAGGCAATATGCGGCCACCCTATAGCTTCGGCAGCCGGGACGGGAGGATCTATGGATGTTTTGATTATCGGCGGCGGCGCCTCCGGGATGTTTGCCGCCATCACGGCGGCGCAGCACCACCGCGTGACGCTGCTCGAACGGCAGGCGCGCGTGGGGCGGAAGCTGCTCGCCACCGGCAACGGCCGGTGCAATTTGACAAACCTGCATCTCTCGGCGCAGCACTACCACGGCTTCGACGTTGCGTTCTGCCGCCCGGCATTTGCCGCGCTGCCTGTGGATGCGACGCTGTCGCGCTTCTCCTCGCTCGGGCTTCTCACCGTTGCGGAGCCGGACGGCCGTGTCTATCCGCGAAGCGATTCCGCGAACAGTGTGCTCGACGTGCTCCGCTTTGCGCTGGACGCGCGCGGCGTTGAGGTACACACCGGCTGTGAGGTCATCTCCTGCTCAAAAAAGGGCGCGCAGTTCATCATCAGGACGCAATCCGAGCGGTTCTGCGCCGACGCGCTGATCATCGCCGCGGGTGGCTTGGCGGGCGGGAAGCTGGGGGGAACGGCTGCGGGCTATCAGCTTCTGGAGAGCTTTGGCCACACGCGCACGCGGCTGCTGCCGTCGCTTGTGCAGCTCAGGACCGATCCGACCTACGTCCGTTCGCTCAAGGGTGTGCGGGCGCAATGCCGCGTCACGCTGGGAGCTACTTCCCTCGACGGTGAGGTACAGTTCACAGAGTACGGTGTCAGTGGGCCTGTGATCTTTGCAATCTCACGGCAAGCTGCCGCTGCCGGAAAGCACGCCGCGCTCGCGCTGGATCTGCTTCAGGAGGTCTCCCATGAGACACTGCTGGCTCTGCTGGAACAGCGCTGCCGCCTCTGCCCCAACCTGCCGGCCGATGAGCTTCTGACCGGGATGCTCCACAACCGGCTCGGCCGTACCGTTCTCCGCTACGCCGGCATCTCCGGCG
The DNA here is from genome assembly GCA_964652075.1 of uncultured Oscillospiraceae bacterium. Lineage (GTDB taxonomy): Bacteria > Bacillota > Clostridia > Oscillospirales > Oscillospiraceae > CAZYZQ01. Next base: position 9,088 of record CAZYZQ010000011.1, on the reverse strand, counting down.
CATCTCCGCTCAGCGCCCTGACCGACGCCTCGCTTACTGCCGTCGCCACTGCGTGCAAGCAGTTTCTCCTGCCGCTGGAGGGTGCGATGGGCATGGAGCAGGCACAGGTCACGGCCGGCGGCATCCGCACGGAAGAATTTGACCCGGAGACACTCGAAAGCCGGCTGGTTCCCCGTCTGTACGCCTGCGGCGAGGTGCTGGACATCGATGGCGACTGCGGCGGCTACAACCTGCAATGGGCCTGGTCGAGCGGTTATCTGGCCGGGCAGCTGCTGCACCGGGAGGTGGAAGCATGATCCTGCTGCGCGACCTCTCCCTCCGTCCAGGCGAACCGGAACAGGCACTCACCCGAAAGGCGGCGCAGGCGCTGCATGTGCCGCCCAAGGCCGTTTTGGACTTGCAGATCCGGCGCCGCTCCGTTGACGCGCGAAAAAAGCCGGAGATCCGGCTGATCTACACCGTCTCCCTTCATCTTTCCGGCGAGGAAGCCGCCGCAATCCGGCGATGCAGACAGGCAGAGCCCTATCACCCTGACCTCTATACGCCTCCGCGCTGCTCCGCCGTCCCGGCGGCGCGGCCCATCGTCGTCGGGTTCGGCCCGGCGGGAATGTTCGCCGCGCTGGTCCTGGCGCAGGCAGGGCTCCGGCCCATTGTGCTTGAGCGTGGGCAGGACGTGCAGACGCGCACGGCGCGCGTGCGCGCGTTCTGGGCCGGCGGTGCGTTGGACTCCGCATGCAATGTCCAGTTCGGCGAAGGCGGGGCCGGCACCTTCTCCGACGGGAAGCTGAATACCGGCACGCATGATATCCGCATCCGCTGGGTATTGGAGCAGTTTGCCGCCTTCGGCGCGGGCACGCTGATTCTGACGGACGCAAAGCCGCATATCGGAACGGACGTGCTGGCCCATGTTGTGGAAAACCTGCGCCGTCGTGTCCAATCGCTCGGAGGAGAAATCCACTTCGGCGCACGCCTGACCGCGCTCTCCGCATCCGGCGGCGTCCTGCGGGCCGCCTCCTATGAGCAGGACGGCACGCCGAAGACGCTGCCGTGTTCGCAGCTGATTCTTGCGATCGGCCACAGCGCCCGCGACACGTTCGCCATGCTGCACACGCTGGGGCTTCCGATGGAGCCGAAGGCGTTTTCCATGGGGGTGCGCATTGAGCACCGTCAGGACGCCGTCGACCGCGCCCAGTACGGCGCGCCGCGCGGCCGCTTCCTGCCGCCCGCGGATTATAAGCTCAACTGCCGCCTGCCGGACGGCAGCTCCGCATACACGTTCTGTATGTGCCCGGGCGGGCAGGTTGTCGCCGCCGCATCAGAGCCGGGCGGAATCGTCACAAACGGCATGAGCAACGCGGCGCGCGACGGGGAAAACGCGAACGCGGCGCTGCTGGTCACCCTGACGCCGCAGGACTTTCCCTACAGCGGCCCGCTCGGCGGCGTGCTGTGGCAGCGGGAGATTGAGCAGCGCGCCTACCGCGCCGCCAACAACACCTACCGCGCGCCGGCGCAGCGCGTGGGAGACTTCCTCGCAGGCCGCCCCTCGGACGGGCCAGGAAGTGTTACGCCCTCCTACGCGCCCGGCGTGACGTGGTGCGACCTGCACGAGGTGCTTCCGGCGCGCATCACCTCCGTTCTCGCACAGGCCATCCCCGCGTTGGATCGGAGGCTGCAAGGCTTTGCTGCTCCGGACGCCGTTCTGACCGCACCGGAAACGCGCAGCTCCTCCCCCGTGCGCATTCTGCGCGACAGCACCCTCCAGTCCTCGCTGCACGGCGTCTATCCCTGCGGCGAAGGAGCCGGCTATGCGGGCGGCATCACCTCCGCCGCAGTCGACGGCATCCGCTGTGCCGAGGCCCTGATCCGGCAGCTGGACGCGGCCTCCTCCCGCCTCTCTGAATAAAGGAACTCCCTGCCGGTGTGAACCCGGCAGGGAGTTTTGCTTTGATTTTTATCTGTCCGCTTTTTGGGACTCTTCCTGCTGTATACTGACGGTAAAGAACAAACACGGAGGGATTCCCATGACCAGACAATCAAACATCATCTATCCCGAACAGTTCCGCGCTTCTCTCCCCATGACGGGGCTTGACCGCGCCGCATACAACAGGCGCGCGGAGCGGCGCTACCGGCGTGCGGCGGTGTGCCAGATCGTAACCACGCTGGCCGACCTGCTGGCCTCCGCCGGGATTGGCCTGTGCCTGCTGCTGGCGCTGGCGGTATTTGCCGGGATCTTTTAATCCAGCCCTTCAAACTGCCGCAGCACATCCGCGGGCCGTTCGGCACGGCGGATCAGGACAAAGCTGCCGTCCGTGCGGTACAGGTATGCCGCACAGGCCAGCCGGCCGCCGTAACGCGCGTCACCGGCGTAAGCGCCGGTATCATGCACTGCCAGATAATCTCCCGCCTTGAGCGGCGGCAGGCAGCGGAGACCGTGAAAGCGATCCCGTTCGTCGGACAGTGAACCGGTGAGCGTGTAAGCGCACCGGTCGGAGATCCGATGGTTGCCCAGCAGCGATACCGGATACCTTGTGCGGAACAGCAGGTGGCGGATCAGATTCGCCGTGGACAGATCCAGTCGCGCCTGTTTCTTCTGTCCGTCCTGCACGCTGCACACCCGCGTCACCAGTGCTGCCGACGCACCGGTCACCCACTGCCCCAACTCCATACGAAGCGGCAGGGAGCGCCGGCCCATCCGTTCCAGCATGGCCCGGAGACTGTCCAGCTCCCCGGCGAGCTCGTCGTGTATGCCGTAGCCGCCGCCGAGATTCAGGCAGGAAACCGGCAGCTCCTTCTCCACAGTCTCAGCAAGGCGGCACAGTACCTGCGCCACCGCAGCAAAATAACCGCGTTTCGAGACGCCGCCGTCAAACTGCGCATACAGGCCGACACTGCGAATGCCGTACTCACGCATCTGCCGCACACCGTCCAGAAATCGCGGCTCCTCACAGCCAAACAGGGAATCGGCCGGCTGTGCAACGCACATGCCACCGACGCGAAGCGGGGTGCTGACCCGAAGCCGCATCCCCAGCTCCTCGCGCAGGCCGCCATGCCGCAGGTAGAACCCCATCTGCTCCGGCCGGTCCAGCACGAGCCCCGCGCCGAGCTGCGCCGCAAGGCGCGCGTCCTCCGGCAGCGGGTTCCCGGCGTAAAAGAGAAGCTCCTGCCCTGTGAAGCCCGCGTAGGCGGCAATGTGCAGCTCCGTCTGCGTTGTACAAAACGCGCCGCATCCCTCCTCGCGCAGAATCCGCAGGATGGCAGGTATCGGCGCGGCCTTCACCGGAAAGAATTCGCGGCAGCCCGCACTCCAGCCGCACGCCGACCGCAGCAGCTGTGCACGGTCGCGGATTCCGCGCTCATCGTAGACAAAGAACGGCGTTTCCACCGTCGCGGCAAAGTCCGCAAGCACGCGGTCGGGCAGGAACAGCTCATCCGGCTTATACTGCTCTTCCTGTGGTATTTTCATAGAGATCTCCCAAACCACGAAGGATCAGATCCTGATCGAAGGCGATATCCGTTTTACACAGCGGCAGAATCTGCCGTGCAAGCTCGCCGGTCGCCACAACGGGCGTCTTCTCGCCGAATTCCTCAAAGATCCGCTGCAGCATCCCGTCCAGCATGGCGGCGGTCCCGAACATGATCCCGCTGCACATGCCTTCCACGGTGCTGTGCCCAATGACGCGCCGCGGCTGTTCCAGACTGATCGCGGGCAGCTGCGCTGTCCGCTGCGCCAGTGCGCGCAGCGAGATCTCCACGCCGGGCGCGATGGCGCCGCCGAGGTAGGTGCCCCGCCGGTCGACCACGGCAAACGTGGTGGCTGTGCCCATCGAAATCACCGTCACCGGCGCGCCGTAATCGCGCACCGCCGCAACGGAGGCGGCGATCAGCGTACTTCCGACCTGTGCCGGGCTGTCCGTGCGGATATTCAGCCCTGTTTTGATTCCGGGGCCGACCACCAGCGGCTGAAGCCCCGTGACCTGAGCAATCGCCGCCCGGAAGGTCGTAAAAACAGGCGGCACCACGGAGGACACAATGCATCCCGTCAGCTCTGGGACCTGCACGTCGTACAGCTCCAGCGCACTTTTCAGCTGGATGGCATACTGATCCGAGGTCTGCGCGCTGTTGGTCGCAAGCCGCGCCTTACAGCGCAGCTTCCGCCCCGCCAGGCAGCCGAGCGTGATCTCCGTATTTCCGATATTGACTGCCAGAATCATCCAATCGTCTCCTCATTCAGCGTACAGACCGCCTGCCCGTCCTCCACCGTCACAACGCCATACGTCAGCCGGTGGCAGCAGGAGCCGGGGTTCAGCAGCCACAGCGCGCCGCGCTGCTTACAGAGGCGGCTGTGCGTGTGGCCGAACAGCGCCACATTGGCCCCCTGCGACTCGGCGTCAAGCGCCAGACGCAGCGGGCTGAATTTCACATGATGCCGGTGGCCGTGCGTCAGCAGGAATTTCACGCCGCCGAGCGTGACCGTCAGCACCTCCGGCAGGCTTGTCTTCCCGTCGCAGTTGCCGGGCACGCCGTAGACCGTCAGGCCCGGATGGCGCTCGCGCAGCGCCTGTGCGTCCGGCAGGCAGTCGCCGAGATGGATCACCGTATCCGGCTGCTCCAGCGCAATGGCCTGCTCCATCCGGGCGATGTCGCCGTGCGAATCTGAAAGAACCAGAATTTTCATTTACATTCACTCCTTCGCGTCTGTGCGCATATACTGGAACAGTCTCAATCTGGGAGGGATCTGGAATGCAAGAGAATGGGAATCCCATGCTTGACCCGGAAGCGGTGCGGCAGGTTCTGGAAAGCCCGGCCGGCAAGGCGCTGCTGCAGCTGTTGCAGCAGGACGGCGGCGCAACGCTCCGGCAGGCCGCCGACGCACTGCGCGCAGGCGATACGGCAAAAGCCCAACGCATCGTCGCGCCGCTGATGCAGACGGAGCAGGCCGTGCGCCTGACCGACGCATTGAACCGCGCGGAGCGGAATCGCCATGGCGGGGCTTGAGGATGCGCTCTCTCAGATTCTCGGCAATCCGGAGAGCATGGCAAAAATCATGTCCCTGGCCCAGTCCTTTGCCGCGCCGCCGGCACAGCCAGCGGAACCGGAATCGGAGGAACCCGCGCCCACATCGCTGCCGGCCTCCCTGCCTGTGGAGGATTTGCAGCGCGTTTTACAGACCTACAGCCAGTCAGACGCCCGCGAGGCCGCATTTTTACATGCGCTCGCGCCGTTTTTGCGTCCCAGCCGCAGGGAAAAAATCGACAAGGTTCTGGAAATAGCCCGCCTGTCCCATCTGGCGGGCTATGCCCTGCGCACATTCTCCGGATCGGAGGAGCGCCATGTATAACCGCTATTTCCCGTCGGAAAACGGCGTCTTTGAACGGCGCACCGTGCCAGAGCCTGAGCCGGCGCAGGCACACAGGCCGCTCCCGCCGCCGGAGCCGCCTGCGGAAAAAAAGCGCGGCGACGGCCTGTTGGGCCGGCTGCTTCCGAAGGATCTGGACACGGGCGATCTGCTGCTGATCCTGATCCTGCTGCTTCTTATGCAGGACGGCGGAGAGGACTCCGAAACGCTGGTTCTTACGATTCTGGCGTTTCTGCTGTTGTGGTAGCAAACGGCAACGTGCCGTCCGGCAGTCGGAAGACATCGTCCAGCGCCTCATCCTTCGCGGCGAAGACGGAAAGCGCGGTCTGCTCGGCCTGATATACCAGCACCTCCGCTTTCCCCTGCTCCGTGCGGCAGGCGCTTGCGCGGTACAGCAGCCCCGTCTCAACATTGACCCAGAGCTGGTCATAGTAACCGTCCGCATCCGGTTCAAACGCGATATAAAGGCACTTTGCGTCTTCAGAAAGCTCAATATACTCCGCATCCGTAAGCGGCCGCGGATTGGACAACGCCATCTCATATCCCGGCACCCCTGCGAGGTCGTCGAGCGTTGCGGCAGCCAGAGACAGGCGTGAAATCCCATCGCTGCCGTCGCCGCGCCAGAAGTAGAGCGTGGCGCCGTCGGACAGATAGTGCCGTTCTTCCTGCCCACCGGACACCGTCAGCGCGGTCAGCCCGGCGCCGACCCAGCGGTCCACCTGCTCAGTCGCCTGCTCATCCGCCCAGTAGCGTGTGATTTGCAGCGTTTCATGGTAGTAATCCGGCCTTGCAAGCGTCGCCACCACGTCGCGCACATTGTCAGGCGTCACCTGTAAAAACGACGCAGTGCCGGAAGGCGTTTCCTGTGAAGGCGCAGGCTCGCTCACAACAGGCATTGTCACGACCGCGTGCCGCTGGGTCTGGCGCAGCAGCAGAAAGCAGACAAAGATCAAGAGGAAAAACAGAGAGACAGCCGTGATGACGATGCCCGCCGTTCGCGCGTTCTCCGGCTGCATTTTTTTCATGTGCTGTCCCTCCTCCTATTTATTTTTTGGATATCTCTTCAGCGCGGCTGGAAATCCGCCGGGCGCTCGCCGCAAAGCCCGAAGTGCCAGCGGATGGCCTGCGCAATGCGGCCGCAGGCGTTGCCGTCGCCGTAGGGGTTGACGGCCTTTGCCATTGCGGCATACGCCGCCGGATCATCCAGCAGGCGCGCCGCTTCGGCCTCGATCACGGCCTGCTCCACGCCGACAAGCTTCGCTGTGCCGGCCGCAATGGCCTCGGGGCGTTCTGTCTCGCGCCGCATGACAAGCACAGGCTTGCCCAGCGCGGGCGCCTCCTCCTGCAGGCCGCCGGAGTCGGTCATGACCATGTAGCTTCTGGCCATCAGGTTGTGCATCTCCTCGACGTCCACCGGATCGATCAGATGGACGCCCGGCACATCGCCCAAAATTCCAAAGACGCACTCGCGCACCACCGGGCTCAGATGCACCGGATAGACGACCTCAACATCGTCATAGTTCTCCACAATCGCGCGGATCGCCCGCATAATCGCCTGCATCGGCGCGCCATAGTTCTCGCGGCGGTGGCAGGTGACAACGATGATCCGTTTTCCGGCAAAGTCCAGCGTATTCAAAAGCGGCGTGGAGAATTGGAAGTCCTCGCGCACGGTCGTCTTCATCGCGTCGATGGCGGTGTTGCCAGTGATGAAGATCTCGCCGCGAATGGCCTCTTTGCGCAGGTTCTCCGCATTGGCCGCCGTCGGGGAGAAATGCAGCTCGGCAATGTCGCCGACCAGCGTCCGGTTCATCTCCTCCGGGAACGGCGAGTAGCGGTCATAGGTCCGCAGTCCCGCCTCGACATGTCCAACCGGCACCTGATGGTAAAACGCGGACAGGGCGCCGGCAAACGTTGTGGACGTATCGCCGTGTACCAGAATCATATCCGGTTTTGCTTCCTCAATGACAGCGTCCATCCCCGTGATGGTCTTTGATGTGATGGAACTGAGCGTCTGGCGTGCCTGCATGATATTCAGGTCGTAATCGCCCTTCAGGCGGAAAATCTCCATCACGGAATCCAGCATCTCGCGGTGCTGGCCGGTCAGGCAGCAGATGCTCTCCAGATCGTCATAGCGCGCCAGCTCCTTCACGAGCGGCGCCATTTTGATTGCCTCCGGGCGCGTGCCAAACACAGACATGATTTTACGTTTCGTCATGGTCGTCCTCTTCTTTCTTCTCTTCTGCTGGCTCCTCGGGCGTCCCGTCCTGCTGATCAGGCTGGCTATGCTCCGTTTTATCCTGAAAACGGCCTGAGAAAATGACATGGAAGCCGATTGCCCCCACGACGACAACCGCCGCAATCAGGATCATCGCGCGTACCTCGCCCGAGGAGGTCAGCACCACCGCGGCCAGGCCGAGGATCGCCGTCATCATATATGTGATTGCCACAGCCTGCTTCTGAGAAAATCCCATGTCGATCAATCTGTGGTGGACATGCCCGCGATCCGCAACCATCGGGTTCTGGCCCTTGGCAATCCGGCGCAGGAAGGCAAAGCAGATATCAAAAATTGGAATGCCGAGAATCAGGAACGGCACGGCAAACGAGATGATCGCGTAGAGCTTGAACAGCCCCGTGACCGACAGCGTAGCCATGACATAGCCCAAAAAGGTTGCGCCGGTGTCGCCCATAAAGATCTTCGCCGGGTTCATATTGTACGGGATAAAGCCAAGGCAGCTGCCGAGCAGCGCCGCCAGCACAATGCCGATATTGCCCTCGGAGACGAGCAGCGCAATGACAAGCAGCGAGCAGGTGGAAATCGCAGATACGCCGACGGCGAGGCCGTCCAGGCCGTCAATAAAATTGACGGCATTCGTAATGGCGACGATCCAGATGATCGTGATCGGAATGCCCCAGCTGCCAAGGTGCAGATACAGCGAGCTGCCAAAAATATTCGGATTCGACAGCGTATCGATGACGCAGCCGTGATAGACCGCGACAGCCGCCGCCAGAATCTGCACAATGAACTTCGGCAGCGCCTTGAGCGTCATAATATCGTCCAAAACGCCCAGAATGACAATGATAATCGAACCGAGCAGAATGCCCTGCAGCTGCCGGTCAATGTCGGCAAACAGCACCGTACTGAGCAGGAACGCGATAAAAATCGCCAGACCGCCCAAACGCGGGATCGGCACCTTGTGCATCCGGCGATTGTCCTTCGGCACATCGATCGCGCCGACCTTATAGGCCAGCTTCTTGACAAACGGCGTCGCCGCAAAGGAGACGGCCATTGCGATCAGGAGCGCCAGCAGAATGTTTTGTATCAGCTTCGGGTCCATCAGGAGCCCCCTTCTCTCTATTACAGTGCCACAAATCCGACTTTCTTATAGACCTTGCGCAGCGTCTTGTTCGCAACGTACGACGCCTTCTCCGCGCCCGCCTTGTAGACAGACTCCAGATACGCCTTGTCGCGCAGCAGCCGCTCCGTCTCCTCGCGGATCGGGCGCAGCAGCTCGACAACCGACTCGCCGACCTTCGGCTTGAACACGCCGTAGCCCTGTCCTTCAAACTCCTTCTCCGTCTCGCCAATAGTTCTGCCGGTGGCTGCGGAGTATATCTGAATGAGGTTTGAGACGCCCGGTTTGTGCTCAGGGTCAAATCTCACACATGTCTCGCTGTCAGTAACAGCTCTCTTGAAACAGCGCATAATGTCCTCCGGCTTATCCAGAAGGCATA
>CAZYZQ010000010.1:0-28158 GCA_964652075.1 uncultured Oscillospiraceae bacterium | reverse complement strand
GCATCCGGCATCTATAGTGTTGCGATTGCACAACTTTTGAGCACTCGAATCTGAGGATTCTGGTGCTTTTTCTTGCACTTTCACAATTTTTTGAGCAGGGAAATTTTCCCAGAAAAGACCTCGTTATCGAAAAATGGGGGATTTTGCAATTTTTTGCGTTGCCGACACCTCGTAAACCGTTGCGCCGCAACGGAAAACGGACTTGAGTGCTTGCAATTATTTTGCAATTTTTACGCCGTATACACAGCGCCAACTGCTGCGGCTGCGCTTGCTGTGCTCTCGCGGCCCTTCACATAGTATTTCAGTGTCATATCCGCACTTGTATGTCCTGCCGCCGCCTGCGTGAGCTTGATATCCTTCGTCTGGTCGTAGAGGCCTGTCAAGACTGTCGTGCGGAAACGGATGGGCGTGATGTTCTCGGGGAAGCCCGTGTCGCGCTTGATACGATTGCACATCTTGCGCACCTGTGTATAGGACAGTGGACGGTCACCACCGAATACAAACTTGTCAGCGGGGGTGTCAAGGAGATAGGGTAGAGCAGAGGGAACAATGCCAATGAAAGAAAACACCGATTTTTGTGCACAGTTGAATGAATATTAGTACAAGAAGAGCCAAGCTGGTCAATGTTTGTGTAGTCTCAAATCCCCAACCGGCACCGATATGTAAACGTCGTTTCATATCCCTCTGTAGTGCGGCATTTTCGAATGTGTTTCATAGTTCGTACGGGCATCACGTTCTTGACCATCTGGCCGCCGACAGAGCCGGCTTCGCGGGAGGTCAGGTCGCCGTTGTAGCCCTTCTTCAGGTTGACGCCAACCTCGGAAGCGGCCTCCATCTTGAACTTGTCCAGCGCCTCACGGGCTTCCGGAACAACTGCACCATTGTTGCTTTTCATGTGATTTCTCTCCTTGTCAAAAATATTGTTTGGTCCGACCACTCGTAGCTTTTCCCGATGCGGCGATACCATGCCTTGCAATTTTTTGAAGAATTGTAAGCGAAATGACACAGGAGCGCACAGCAAAATCTCCGCGCCGGCTGCGGCACATTCGGCGCAGCCGGCGCGGAGATTGAACGAATTAAGTTGTCAGGCGGTATTTTTCCTGATAATTGGAAAACTCGTCTGTAAAATCGGCGTTTGGTGCGGTTTTCAAATTGCTGTTGTAGCTGTGCAGGGCGACCTGCGGGTTCTTGACCTGAAGGATGCAGATCGCAATGTTGGCGCAGTGGTCGGAGACACGCTCGCAGTTTGTGAGCAGGTCGGTAAACGGCACAGCCAGCGCGGGCTCGCAGGCACCGGTTTGCAGGCGGTGGATGTGGCGGTTGCGGATCTCAACGGTGAGGTCGTCGATGACCTCCTCCAGCGCTTCGACGTTTGTTGCCTGGGATGCGTCGCTGTCGCGGAAGGCCTGCGTGGAGAGCGTCAGGATCTCGGTCAGGGCCGCAAAGTAGGTGGTCAGCTGCGTTTTGGCGTAGTCGGAGAACGGCCGCCCGGTGGCATCGAGCTGTTTGGCCGTCTCCGCGATATTGATTGCGTGGTCGCCGATGCGTTCCAGATCGCTGATCAGGTGCAGCAGCTCACCGACGCGCGAGCTGTCTGCCTCGGTAAGCGGCCGTGAGGAGAGCTGGACAAGAAATGCGCCCAGCGCGTCCTCCAGCTCGTCCAGACGTGTCTCCGCTCTTTCGACACGGTCGTACAGAGCGGGGGAATATGCCATAATCAGCGACATGGAGTCCTGCATGGAGGACAGGGCCAGATCGGCCATCTCCGCTGTGCGCTCACCACATTTTGCGACGGCCAGAGAGGGGGAGAGCATCAGACGCTCGTCGATGATGACGGTTTCCTGATTGCCCTTGCCGTCCGGGATAATGCGTTTGGCCAGACGCACCAGCTGGTTGGAGAAGGGCAGCAGGAGCAGGGTGGTTGCAAAATTGAAAATGGTGTGCACGCAGGCGATGGCAAGCGAGGAGATCGGCGCGTGGATGAACGGAAAGTGGAAAATCGCATTGGCAGCGTAGAATACAATCAGACAGAATACGGTACCGAACAGGTTAAAGGACATATGCACAACGGAGACGCGCTTCGCGTTCCGGTTGACGCCGATGGCGGAGAGCAGGGCCGTCACGCAGGTGCCGATATTCTGGCCCATAATGATCGGGATGGCCATGCCGTAGGAGATGCTGCCGGTGAGCGCAAGCGCCTGTAAAATACCGACCGAGGCGGCGGACGACTGGATGACGCCCGTGAAGAGCGCGCCGACCAGAACGCCGAGCAGGGGGTTGTTGAACGCGGTGAGCAGATTGGAGAAGCCCGGCATATCGGCCAGCGGGGAGACCGCGTTTTCCATCAGATCCATGCCGGTCATCAGGATGGCAAATCCGATGAGGATCGTGCCGATATCACGCTTTTTTCCCTGCTTTCCGACCATATAGAGCACAATGCCGATCAGCGCGAAGATGGGCGCGAAGCTCTCGGGCTTGAGCAGCTGGATAAAGAAGTTTTCGCTTTCAATGCCCGCGGTGCTCAGGATCCACGCCGTCAGCGTTGTGCCGATGTTCGAGCCCATAATGACGCCGATGGTCTGGGAGAGATCCATGATGCCGGAGTTGACAAGGCCGACCAGCATGACGGTCATTGCGGAGGACGATTGGATTGCAATTGTGATGCCCGCGCCGAGCAGCAGGCTTTTGAAGGGATTGGAAGTCAGCTTGCGCAGCGTGGATTCCAATTTGCCGCCGGCGATTTTTTCCAGGCTACCGGACATGAGGTTCATGCCGAACAGGAAAAAGGCCAGCCCGCCGCAAAGGCCGGCGATCAGGGCAAACAGCGTTGAAGCGTCCATACGAGAATCCTCCTCTTTCTGTAAAAAGTATACCATGGATTCGGTAAAATCTGCGTGTGGACGCGTGTAAAATCTTTGTAAAACGGCTGCCCCGCGGCATGATAAAAACGCCGCCCGGGTGGGCGGCGGGTGAGAGGCAGATTAAGGAAACGTCACTGTAATGGTGGTGCCGATGTGGACGGTGCTGTGCAGCGTGATCTGCGCGCCGTTGCGTTCGGCGGCATGCTTGACAATGGACAGGCCGAGCCCTGTGCCGCCGGTTGCGCGGCTGTGGCTCTTGTCCACGCGGTAGAAACGCTCAAAAATGCGCGCCTGGTGCTCCGGAGGGATGCCGATGCCGGAGTCGCGGACGGTGATGGCCTTCGGCGTCACGATCAGCTCAACAGACCCGCCGTCGCGGTTGTAGCGGATTGCGTTGTCGGTCAGGTTGTAGACAATCTCCCAGATTTCACTGTGATTGCCTGTGATGGTTGTGTGCTCGCCGGTTACGGACATGCGGATGGAGCGCGCAAGCGCGCTCTGCGCAAGCGTTTCGGCGCAGCCGTCCGCAATCTCGCGCAGGTCCACAGACTCAGTGTGCGGCTCCTCCGGCGCGCCGTCCAGACGGCTCAAGCGGATGATATCTGTAATCAGGGTGAGCATCCGGTCGGACTCTTTCCGGATTTTCCCGGCAAAGCGTCCGACGTCCTCGCCCTTCGCCATTCCGGTTTCGATCATTTCCGCATAGCCGCCGATGGTGGTCAGCGGGGTTTTCAGCTCATGCGAGACGTTGGCGGTGAACTCCTGCCGCATCTGCTCGCGGGCGGCGCGCTGGGCGCGCAGCTCCTGCACGAGCGGGACGAGCTCGGGATAGGTCGCGCCCGCGTCGGGATTGTCCAGAATGGCGGGCAGGCGGCGGATCGGGCGCAGCAGGCGGCGTGTGAGCAGGACGGCGACCGCAACGGAGAGCGCGAGCAGCAGGAAGAAAATGCCGACCAGATACGGCGCAGCGCGGCCGTAGATCTGGAGCACGCTCTGTGCGAGCATGGAGATGCGCAGCACGTTGCCGTTGCTTTGGCGCTTTGCGTAGTAATACTCCACGGCGCCGATTGTATCGGAGGTCCGGCGGCCGGCGCCGACGCCGGTGGCGAGGGCCTGTACGATCTCCGGGCGGTCAAGGTGGCTTGTCATCGTATCCGCATTGGCCTGACTTTCAAACAGGACGACGCCGTCGGCGGCGATGAGCGTGATACGCAGGTCGTTCGTTGCAAATTTTTGCAGGGCGGCATCGTCCGGCAGATCCTCGTAGGCGCAGGAGAGCAGCTCCCCTTGCCGCTGCAGATCCTGCTCCACCTGATCCCGGTAAGCCAGCGAGAAGACGGCGCCGGAGAGCAGAATGGCAATCAGCGTGACAACAAGCCCGAGATAAAACAGGCTCAGCGATACTTTTTCTTCCATTTACGTATCCTCATGCGCGTCAAGCTTAAAGCCGACGTTCCGCACGGTCTGGATCTGCTTGCCGGCCGGGCCGAGCTTCTGACGCAGCGTCTTGATGTGCATATCGAGCGTCCGGCTGTAGCCCTCGTAGTCATAGCCCCAGACGTGCTCCATGATGGCGTCGCGGGAGAAGACGCGGCCCGGGCTGGAGAGCAGCAGGCGCAGCAGCGCAAATTCCTTATAGGTCAGGTCGCAGGGCTGGCCGTCGACCGTCACCTGATGGCGTTCTTCAGAGAGCGAGATGCTGCCGCAGTGCAGCGGCGCGGCGGCGGATTTCCGCAGGCGCGCCTTGACACGGCTGACCAGCTCCATCACGCCGAACGGCTTGGCAAGATAGTCGTCCGCGCCGAGATCGAAGCCGCGCACCGTGTCGAGCTCGGTCGATTTTGCGGTCACGAGGATCACGGGCAGCTCGGCGGTCGCGGGATCTGCGCGCAGCTTGCCGAGCACGGACAGCCCGTCCTCCCCGGGGAGCATAATGTCCATCAGGGCCAGCGCGGGCAGCTCCCGCCGCAGCGCGGCGCAGAAGCTGTCGGCAACTTCAAAGCCGAGTACCGAAAAACCGGCGTTTTTCAGCGCGTAGGTTTCCAATTCGCGGATCTCGGGGTCGTCCTCCAGAATATAGATGGTTGCCATCGCGGCTCCCTCCCATTCTCTTTTTTACAGTCTAACATAATAGGGTAAAACACAGGCCTATTGTAACGTAAAATCTTTGTAAAATTCACGGATCCAAAGGACGGCCGGCGTGGTCGCAGGCGGGGACAAAGTCCAGCGGCGCACCGGTGGCGTAGGCGCGCAGCAGCCGCTGCACCAAGTCGGCAGCCGGGATAACGGCGTCCTGAAAACGCGAAAGCAGCGCCGCGTTGGTCTGGGCCGCCATCGGGTGCGGCAGCGGAGTCAGTACCAGCCCGCGGCTCCAGAGGCTGTTCCGGGTGAAGAGGTTGACGGCCCTGCCGCGCACCGTTCCGGACAGGCGCTCGATCAGGGCGGAAAAGCGCGCAAATTCCCAGAGCGCGCGGGAAAACTGGGTGTCATCGGCCGTTTCATAGGCGAGCGCAGCCGCCTGTATGACCTCACGGCTCTGCGGCCAGATGGGCGGCAGCGGCGTTTGCAGCTGCTCCCGCAGGTACCGGTCAAATTCGCCCTCCATCGCCATGTGGGAGATCCCGTGCCGGGAGGCGGTCTGATAGACGTAGGGATGGCAGGCGGCGTCCAGCAGGAAGTGGCAGAGATATCCCGCGGCATAGGCGTGCGCCGCGCTGCCGCCCCTGCGCAGCCGCTCCAGAACCGGATGCGCAGAGGTATGGTGCAGCGCGTGGCCCTCTTTTGAGACGGCGGAGCGCCCGGGAATCGGGTAAAAGAACAGAGGATCGGAGCCAAACTGGCCGCAGTCGAATGGGGCAAGCGGCAGCGCGGCCTGCGCAGTGGCGGGCAGCAGCGCGTAGACCTGACGCCCAAAGGCCAGATGTGTTGTGTAGTTTGGCATGTTGTGTCATCCCGTTTCTCCGTCCAGATTGGAACTCCATTATATCGCCCCGGGTATGCGCTTGGCAAGGGAAAATGCGATGGAAAAATACGGCACAAAAGCGGGGCGCAGTCAATTTGACTGCGCCCCGTTGGCGGATATTCGGATCAGAGAATCTGCATGGCGGCGACAAAGGCCTCGCGGCCCGCGTCGTAGACCTTCGAGGCGCGGACGCAGTCGCCCACGGCTGTGATCTTTGTGTCGCCGGCAGCGGCGATCAGCTCGTCGCGCAGGCTTGCCTTTGCCTTCATGCCGAGGGCGAAGACAACGCTGTCGCCGGCGATCTCAACGGCATTGCCGTCCTTGTCCACGGCGGTAATGCCGTTTTTGCGCACTTCCGTGCACTTGAGGCCGGTGCGGACGGTGAGCATCCGGCTCATCTCGTCCAGCATGCCGAGGCGGTGCATCGGGTAGCTGTCGGGCGCAACGGCGTCCTGCATCTCGACAATTGTGACGTTTTTACCGTTCTTGGCCATGTGCAGGCCGAACTCGCAGCCGACAAGGCCGCCGCCCAGCATGACAACGTTTTCGCCCAGTTCGTCCATGCGGTTATACGCATCGATCGCCTGAATGGCGTTCTCAATGCCCGGGATGGGGAAGACGGTCGGCTCGGAGCCGACGGCGAGGATAATGGCGTCGGCGTGGTAGTCCGGCAGTGTCGCGGCGGTGACCGGGGTGTTCAGGCGTACATCGATCTTCCGGGACTCCACGCGGCGGATCAGCAGCTCCATAAAGCTGTGAAGGCCCATCTTGTAGGCGTCGGTGTCCGTGAAGTGCAGCAGGCCGCCCAGACGGCCGGAGGCCTCGCAGAGCGTGACCTTGTGGCCGCGGTCGCAGGCCGTGATGGCGGCCGTCATACCGGCGATGCCGCCGCCGATGACCAGCACGTTCCGGCTGGCTTCCGGCTTGCTGTTCAGAACCGCTTCGTCAAAGTAGAACGCGCGCGGGTTGACGGTGCAGCCGAAGATCTTGGACAGGTCGTCGATGACGCCCTCCAGCGGGCCGGGGAAGCACTTGAAGCAGCGGATGCACTGCGCAATGTCGTCCGCATGGCCGGAGGCGACCTTGTTGGCAAAGTCCGGGTCAGCCGTGACCTGACGGCCGAGCGCGATCATGTCGCAGTAGCCGTCCGCGATCAGCTGCTCCGCCTGATCCGGGTCGCAGATGCCGCCGACGAGCGTGACGGGGACGGACACAGCCTGCTTGACCTTTTTCGCGGCCTCCTTATTCAGCCCGTGCGGCTGGTACATGGAGGAAAACTCGCCGGAGAGAATCGGGTTGCGGTAGGTGCCGACGGAGACATGGATGATGTCAACATACGGCTCGATCATCTTGCAGTATTCGACCGTCTCGTCAATGCCCATGCCGCCGTCCTCGCACTCCTCGCCGGAGACGCGCGCCTCGAGAATGAAGTCCGGCCCCATGGCCTCGCGCACCGCCTTCAGCAGGCGAATCGGGAACTTTGCACGGTTTTCAAGAGAGCCGCCGTACTCGTCGGTGCGGGTGTTGGTGCGGGCGCTCAGAAACTGGTGCAAAAGCCAGCCATGGCCGGAGTGGATCATGACGCCATCAAAGCCTGCGGCCTGCATGTACTTTGCACACTGGACAAAGTGGTCGATGACCTCCTGCATGAGGGATTCGTCCATTGCAACGACCTCGGCGCCCTCCTCGTTGACGCCTGCAACGGGGCCGATGGGGCAGCCTGCGCCCGGCACGTTCATACGGGAGCGGCCCGCATGGCTCAGCTCAATGAGCGTCACGGCGCCGGCGTCCTTGCACTCGCGGCAGATCTCGGACAGACGGTCAAACATCTCGCCCTCGAACTTTGTGTAATCGGCGGGCGGGAACGGCTCGCGGTTGGCGTGCTCAAAATCCACGGCGGTTTCGCCGAGCGTCACCTGGCTGCATCCGCCGCGTGCGCGCTTGACCATGCCGTTGTAGAGCACGGGGAGAAGCGGCGGCAGCATGGCGAACGGGCCGCAGTAGATGGGGGAGGCGGTGATGCGGTGCTTGTAGGTCTTCGGGCCGACCTGAATCGGGGAGAGCAAATGCGGGTAAGAATTCATAGCGCAGACATCCTTTCCTGTTTTGATTCCAGCTCCATCATACAGGGAAAAATGACGGTTTTCAAGCACTAAAACACGAATGAATTGTTGCATAACCGACAAAAACATGATAAAATGTTGGATAAGGGAGGGAGCATTATGAATTCCAACGACCTGCGGGTGAAAAAGACGCGCCAGCGTATCGCGGACGCCTTTTTGCAGCTGCTTGCGCAAAAACCGTATCGCGAGATTTCCATCACAGAGATCGTCTCCCGCGCCATGGTGAACCGCACGACGTTTTATGCGCACTATCTGGACAAGGACGACCTGCTTCAAAAACTTCTGGAGCAGGTGGAGGGGGCGTTTGAGGCGCAGATCAACCCGTCCTTCATTGAGTTGAACGCCTCCAACATTCAATCCTATCATTCGGAGTTCCAGCGCACGATGCAGTTCTGCATCCAGAACCGCGAAACCTATCTGATCCTCTGGCAGCATCTGCACGAGCGCAACGTCTTTGAGGAAATGACGGCGATCATTGTGCGCAAGATCCGGGTGCAGATCGAGGCGGACGCCAATCTGTCCCTGACCCGGCCGGGCTATGCGGAGCTGTATGCGCGCCTGTTTGCCGCAAATATGATGACCATGGTGCGCTGGAAGCTGGAGAGCGGCGACGGCGTCGGTGTGGATGAGCTGAGCCTCACCATGACGAACCATATGATGTACGGAATCTTTGCCAGCCTGCGGTGCGAGCGGTAGCGCCATGCGAAAGCTGCAACGATCGGGCCGCTTCATGCAGAATGTGAAATGTTCTGGAATCCCGGTTTTTCCATAAAAATATTGGGGAAATATTGACAAAATGTTTCCGACATGTTATAATCCCAATATCGAATCAAGCAATTCTGAAAATGAATTATAGATGGGATTTTCAAAAAGGAGCGTTTTGCATGGAATTCACCTATGACATTTCCAATTTTAAGGAAGCGTTCGAGAGCAGCTACACCTGGCTCAACGGCTTTGCACGGAATGTTGCGCGCTACGGGGAGCGCCGCGCCATGCTCGAACCGGCGACCGGGCGTATCTGGACCTACCGCGAGCTGGACGGCATGGCCAACCGCCTTGCCCGGGCCCTGCAGGCAGACGGCATGGGATGCGGCGATCTTTTGATGTATCAGCTGCCGAATTGCCCGGAGTTTGTATACTGCTACATTGCGCCGCAGAAGCTCGCGGCCATCAATTGCCCAATCAACTACAAGTGGGCGCACGGCGTCATCGCCAACACAATCGACGACTCCTGCCCGAAGGTCTTTGTCTACGATTCGGCCTATGCCGAGCAGGTGGTTCGCTCGCTGGCGGAGGCCAGACACAAGCCCGCGCGCGTAGTCGTGGTCAATTCGACGGGCCTGACTGAGCCGCCTGCGGGGCAGGTGTTCTTTGACGACTACATTGCGGCGTTCTCCGACGAGCCGCTGCCGCTGCCGAAGACGCATATCTATGCCGAGGCGACGCGTCTGTACACCTCCGGCACGACCTCTACGCCGAAGGGCGTGCCGCTCAACAACATCAACGAGGTGCTCTCGTCACACGACGTCATTATGCACTACCCGCTCTCGCCGATGGATCTGACGATGAACATGACGCCGTGGTTCCACCGCGGCGGCCTGCACAGCGGCGGACCGACCCCGACGCTGTTCGTCGGCGCGCAGCTTGTCATTATGCGCGAGTTCCAGCCCCGTGCGTGCCTGGAGTATACGGAGCGCTACGGCATCACCTTCCTCACGGGCGTCCCGGCGGTCATGACGATGCTTTTGCGCTACCAGCGCAAGGTCCATGCCGATCTGTCGAGCCTGAAGGGCATCGTATCCATGGGCAGCCCGCTCGACCGCGCGATCTGCGAGCAGCTGCAGGCGGAGCTGACGCCGAACATCTTCAACGGCTACGGCACGACGGAGACGTTCTGGAACACCTTCCTGCGCCCCTACGACCTGCCGGACATGTCCGGCACAGCCGGCAAGAGCTGCCTCGACGACGACGTGCGTGTTGTAAACTCCTATGAAGACCGCCACGCAGACCCGGACGATCTGGCGCCCAGAGACGGTACGACGGTCGGGGAGGTCATCATCGGCTCGCCTGCCAAGAGCGGCTACTGCTACCACAATAAGCCGGAGATGACGGCGCAGAAGTTCTACAAGGGCTTCCTGTACACCGGCGACCTCGCGGTTTGGGACGAAAATTATTATATTACGATCGTGGGCCGGAAGGACGACATGATCGTCTCGGCCGGTGAGAATATCTATCCCACCCCGATTGAGGCCGTGCTGAACGAGCATCCGAAGGTGCAGGAGAGCTGCATTGTCGGCGTGCCGGACCCGGTGCGCGACGAGGCCGTGGCGGCATATATTGTCCCGTCCGATGACGCTCTTACGGTGAAGGAGCTGATGGCCTACTGCGTCTCCCATCCGCTGGTTGCGGCGTTTGAGCGGCCACGCTGGTACTGTTTTGTCAAGGAGCTGCCGCACACGGCGACCGGCAAATTGCAGCACTATCAGGTCAAGAAGCAGGCGGAGCGGGATCAGGCAAATGGCCTGTTAAAGAATCGATAAAATTGACGGGCCAGCCACAGATGCGGCTGGCCCGTCTGGTGTATTCAGACAAAAAAGAGAAAACAGGCAGATCTACCATTGACGCGGTTTTCGGGGGATGGTACAATAGATACAACAATATCGAAACGGAGGCGCACTATGAATAACCTGTTCGATACCGACGTTCAGAAACTGAAATATGAAGTTCTGACCGAGATTGCCCGGCTGGCCTATGCCGACCAGCTGACCCCGCGCAACCTCATGAATATTAAACACATCATCGTTCCGGACGGCAAGCCGAAGATGCGCTGCTGCATCTACAAAGAGCGGGCCATTGTGGATGAGCGCGTCGAGGTGGCGCTCGGCGGCGACGTGACAAAGCCGAATATCGTTGAGGTGCTGCAAATCGCCTGCGACGAGTGCCCCATCAGCGGCATTGAGGTGACGCAGGCCTGCCGCGGCTGTATTGCCCACCGCTGCCAGAACGCCTGCCCGAAGGGCGCGATCAACATCGTGAACCGCCATGCGGAAATTGACAAGACGAAGTGCATCGAGTGCGGCCGCTGTGTCGCCGCGTGCTCCTACAGCGCGATTGTCAAGCACAAGCGGCCCTGCATCAGCGCCTGCAAGCCCGGCGCGATCTCCATCAACGCCGAAACGCAGAAGGCGCAGATCAGCGAGGACAAGTGCATCTCCTGCGGCGCTTGCGTCTATCAGTGCCCGTTTGGCGCGATTGCGGACAAGTCGTACATCACGGAGATCATCCGTCTGATCCGTGACTCGAAGAACAACACACGCTACCATACCTATGCCGTTGTGGCGCCGTCGATTGCCGCGCAGTACGCGAACCGGCCGGATATCACGCTCGGCAAGGTGGTGCAGGGCATCAAGGAGCTGGGCTTCGGCACGGTCGTCGAAGCGGCGCTCGGCGCGGACGTCATCGCCTATCTGGAGGCGCAGGAGCTGGTGGAAAAGGGCTTTTTGACCTCGTCCTGCTGCCCGGCGTTCGTCTCGTACATCCGCAAGAATTACAAGTCGCTCGAGCCGAATATCTCGTCGAACCTCTCGCCGATGGCGCAGATTGCCAAGATTATCAAGGAGCAGAACCCGACTGCGCGTGTTGTGTTTATCGGGCCGTGCATCGCGAAGAAGGGCGAGGGCCAGCAGCCGCGCGTACGTAAGTATGTGGACGGCGTTGTGACATTTGAGGAGATGCAGGCGATGATGGCCGCAAAGGACATCGACCTGCCAACGCTTGAGGAGGCGCCGATCGATACCGCTTCGTTCTACGGCCGGATTTTCGCGCGCTCCTGCGGTGTCAGCGAGGCCGTCGAGGAGGCGCTCAAGGAGAGCGGCTCGGACTTCAAGGTCAACGCGCTGCCGTGCAGCGGCATCGCAGAGTGCAAGGCGGCGCTGCTGAAGGCCAGCAAGGGCCTGTTAAAGGAGAACTTTATCGAGGGCATGGCCTGCGAGGGCGGCTGCATCGGCGGTCCGGCAGCGCTGAGCCACAGCGTGCGCGATAAAAACGCAATCGACACGCACGGCAAGCAGGCGCGCCTGACGTCGATTCAGAACTCGGTTGAAAATGTCGGCATGAAATACTGCGTGGGTGACGAGGAATAACCCGGCAGGCACAGAGAAGAACAGCACCTCCGGCACTGAAAAACGTGTCGGAGGTGCGATGTTTTTTGCCTATGCGCCCTGCAGGGCGGCCTCTGTGAGCTGTGAGACGGTAAACGGAACCTCGTTCTGCGTCAGTGTGGTCAGGATGGCCTGAAGCTCTGTGCCGGTGCATACAACAGGGACTGTCTGCCCGGCAAGAGACTCTGTTTCGGCCCAGTTTGTCGACTGCGCGGAAAGAGAGAGGTAGCCAGCAGGAGTCCCGGCCTCTGCCGGGAGCAGCGCGAGCAGCGAGCGCGTGTGGAGCAGCTGATAGAGCCGGTCGTTTGCACGTTGCAGCTCTGCGGCGGGATCCTCGCTGCCGGCCGGTGATGTGACGCCGACGCGGACGCCGGAGGTATAGAGCGACGTCACCAGATCCGGGTACGCGACGATTTCTTCTGCGGTGAAGAAATAGACCCCATCGACGCCGTAGGTTTCCAGCGCAGTCTGAGCCTCCGGCATACTGGCCGCGCCGGTGATGGCGGGCAGAAGCTCAATGGGCGGCGCGGGGGGTTCCGGCTCCGGTTCTTCCGGCGGCGTCTGCGGGTCAGGCGCCTGCGGCGCGGCAGGCGTGGCTGGGGATTCCGGTGCGGCGGGCGTTGCAGGCTGCGACGGCTGCGTGGGAGCCGGATCCGCCGCAGGCGGGGCGGACGCGGCCAGATATTCCGCCACGCGGGTTTCCAGCAGCGTATCTGCCTTCTGGATAAACAGCGCGTCGGAATAGACCTCCGCGCCGGTTGTCACGCGGACAACGGCGTAGTGGTTCCGGCTGGTCAGATAGGAGACGGAAAAGCCGAACGCCTGCGCGCAGAAGCTCAGCGGCACAAAGACCACGCCGTTTTGCAGCAGAGCCGGAGAGGCCTGCACCGGTACACCGCCCTCTGTGACCGTGCCGTCCGAGAGCTGGAATACCAGCGCCGTGGCGGGGCCGGTCAGCGTCAGCGTGGAGCCGCTGTAGGCAGGCGTAACGCCGAGCGCGGCGGTGTAGAAGATCGAGTAGGGAATATAGAGCTGGCCGCTGGAGAAGAACGGCATCGTCGCGTCGTCCAGCGTGCCGGGGATGGAGTCGTTCACGGCGAGAAAACAGACGTTGCCGCTGTCGGCGCCGGCCGGCAGCGCCAGCAGGGCGCACAGCAGAAGCATCGCCAGGATCACGGAAAGCGCACGTTTCATGGCGCAGCACCTCCTTTCTGCCAGTATAGCAGATGATCTGAAAAAAAGAAACAGCCAAGTTGAAAAGCAGATTGTATCCTGCAAAAAAATAGAGTATAATGGGGAAAAAACAAGGGAGAGGGTGCGGTATGGCACGTATTGACAAAGAGAACTACTATCTGGATATCGCGCAGACGGTGATCGAGCGCTCCACCTGCCGCCGCCGGAAATACGGCGCGATCATTGTCCGCAACGACGAGATTGTCTCCACCGGCTATAACGGCGCGCCGCGCGGCCGGGCAAACTGTGACGAGCTGGGCTACTGTGTGCGACAGAGACTCGGCATCCCGAGCGGCGAGCGCTACGAGCTGTGCCGCAGTGTCCACGCGGAGGCGAACGCCGTCATCTCAGCCGCGCGCAGCGAGTGCATCGGCGGCACCATGTACCTTGTCGGCATTGAGGCCGCGACCGGGAATTTGATCCATGATGCGGACTCCTGCTCCATGTGCCGCCGGATCATCATCAACGCGGGCATTGCCCGGATGGTGATCCGCCAGACCAAGGAGCAGTACCGGATTGTGGACGTCGCCGATTGGATTACGGACGACGATACGATCTTTACGCTGAACTGAGGAGCTCAAGACCGGAAAGATCGTCCCAGAGCGTATCGGCACAGTCCTGCATGGCGCGCCGCGCGCGGCCGTCCGGCGCATCGAAAAGCGTGACCGTGAGTTTGCGGCCGCGCTTTTTCCATGTCCCGGCGACGCGCCCGTCCAGCAGCACCGTCGGTGCGACGATCCCGGCCAGATTGAAGACGCTACGCAGATGCTCCGGCGCGAGAATCAGGCTCTCCTTCTTCTCGTAGCCGAGCAGCAGCGGGTCAAAGCCGGCGAGGAACAGGCAGGACGGTTCGGGGGCCGTGCAGCCTGTTCCGGTTTCCAGATAAAAATAGGAGGTTCCGCCCAGCGCTGTCTCCCGGACGGGAAGGGCGGCAAGCCAGCGCAGAACCTGCGCCTTTGTTGCGCGGAAGAAGTACATCGCATCGTGGATGCTGGCCGGGCCATAGAAGCGGAAATAGCGCTCCGCGCGGGCCAGCGCGGCGGCGTTTTCCTCCGGCGGCGCGACAGGCGGCGTCAGGCAGAAGACCTTCTCCTCCTGCGCCAGATAGTAGACAAAGCCCCGCTCGCAGAGCTGGCGGATCCCGCCGCCCCATGGGTGGAACATGCTGCCCTCCTCCGCGTCCGTCATCCCCGCCGCACGGCAGTGCGATTTCAGCGCGTCACGCGTCTGCGGGCCGGATGCGAGGGTCGAGAGAATCACCTCCGACAGGAAGTCCTGCCGCGCCGGCGTCAGCGCCCAGTCGGAGCGCTGGTTCCAGAAGCAGGGCAGGCTCCAGTCGCGGCTGCGATAAATGGCCTTCGGCAGGTACAGTGGCAAATCCACCGCGGGAAACAGGTGCATGGTGTCGCGCAGCGTCCAGTTTTTGACAAACTGCACGCGCACCTGCTCCGGGTCAAGCTTGCGGCTGCGAATGCGCAGTGCGTGCAGCGCGTTGGCGAAAAACTGCGCCTGAAAGCCGAGCAGCTGCTGCGCGGCGGCTCCTGCCTCGACCGGTGCCAGCAGCGCCTGCCCGGCCAGACGGCGCAGGCAGATTTCTTCCTGTGTCATAGGGTCAGAAATAGAAGCTGCAATCGCCTTCCACGTACAGCTTTACGCGTTCCGGCATATGTGCCTGGCCGTTGGGCTGGCCCGCCACTTCGCCGCGCATCACGGACTCGGTCAGCGCAAGCAGGCCGTCGATGGCGTCCGGTGCGACGGGGGCCGGGCCGTGCGCGGGCCAGATGGTCTGGACAGGGAAACGGGCAAGGCGTTCGAGCGAGTCGCGGTAGTCCGTGATGCAGCGGCCGCGCCCGAAGAGATAGAGCGCCGTGTGTGAGACGGTGTCGCCGGAAAGCAGCTCGCCGGAGGCGGTGTCGAGCAGCGCAATGGAGCCGGGCGTGTGGCCGGGCAGGTGCAGCACCAGCAGGGAGCGTCCGCCAAGGTCAATGATATCGCGCTCCTCAATGGGCGTACAGGTGCCGGTATAGCCCCCAAGCAGCGGTATCTCCGCCGGGTGCAGGAGCACCTCGTCAAAGCAGCCGATGTTCGCGGTATGGTCGCCGTCGGCGTGCGTCAGCACGGCAACAAGCGGCAGAGATGTGACCTGCCGGACAAGCGACAGGAACTCGCAGGGGCAGACGCCGAAGTCCAGCACAAGGGCGCGCTCCGTGCCGACAACGATATAGGCGCGTACCATCTCCTGATCGATGGCCCAGATGGAGTCGGTCAGCTGCACCAGTTTTGTCTCAAATTGCATATCCATAAGAGAACCTCCGTTTTTCTTTCGGCAATACCGCACAGTTCGGCAAGAGCGATTTGTGCGGTGTTGCCTATATTTTAGCATGGATGATCTTTGTTTACAAGCCATGCATTGGTTTATTCCCGGTAAAATCCGGGAATGCTCTTCAGAAAAAGGAGGAATTCATGATGGTAAAAGGCGTTTCAAAACAGGTGGTGCTCGTCCGGCCGCAGGAGCGGCAGCTGTTTGAACAGGCAATTTTCATTCTGCGCGACGGCGCGCAGGAGGGTGTCAGTGAGCAGGATCTGTTACAGGAGGCGGCAAGGGCTGCCTCGTCCGCGCCAACCGGCGGACGGCGGGTGCTTTGGGGGCTGCTGGGTGCGCTGCTGGCAAGCGGCGTCTGGGCGGCCATTCTGCTGGTTGCCCAATTCGTGAAAATATGATATCATAAAGCCGACTGACGAAAAAACGGTCAGGAGGCAACTATGAACTTTGAGCACAAGCCCGTGATTCTCGCGCCGATGGCAGGCGTGACGGACTGGGCGTTTCGCACGATCTGCGCGGAGCTCGGCGCGGATATTACGGTGACGGAGATGGTCTCCTCCCGCGCGCTGGTCTATCAGGACCGCAAAAGCGTCGGCCTGCTGCGAAAAAACGCGGGAAGCGTGGTGGGCGCGCAGATCTTTGGAAATGACCCTGAGATCATGGCGCGCGCGGCCGAGCTGGCGCTGGCGCACGCCGGCTGCGACTTTTTGGATATCAATATGGGCTGCCCGGTTCCCAAGGTCGCGAATAACGGCGACGGCAGCGGCCTGATGCGTGACCCGGCGCTGGCCGCGCGCATTGTGGAAGCGGTGAAGCGCGCCGTACCCGTACCTGTGACGGTGAAGTGCCGCCTCGGCTGGGACCGTGGCTGCATCAACGTGGTGGAGTTTGCCAAGCGTCTGGAGGATGCGGGCGCGGACGCCATCGCCGTCCATGCGCGGACAAAGTCGATGCTCTATTCCGGCGTCGCGGACTGGGATTACATCACAAAGGTCAAGCAGGCTGTGGGAATCCCTGTGATTGCGAATGGGGACATCGTCTCCGGAGAGGCGGCGGTGCGCTGCCTGCGCCGCACGGGGGCGGACGGCGTGATGCTGGGGCGCGGCGTGTTTGGAAATCCGTGGCTGATTCCGGAGGTGCAGGCCGCGCTGCGCGGCGAGCCTGCCCCGCAGCGCCCGCTGCTGCACGAGCGGGTTGCGCTGGCGGAGCGTCAGATTGAACTGGCCGCACAGGACAAGGGCGAATACATCGCGTGCCTTGAGGCGCGCAAGCAGCTGGCGTGGTACCTGCGCGGCGTGGCGCACAGCGGGTACTGGAAGACACAGATTTCAGATGTTTCGACCATGGAGGGCGTACATCGGATTGTCAAGGGGATACAGAACGATTTGAGGTGAGAATTTTGCAGGACGAGAATACGCTGGTGCAGCGGGCGGCGAAGGGGGAGCGCGACGCGTTTTCCCAGCTTTTGCAGCAGTATCAGAAGCCTATCTACAACCTCGCGCTGCGCATGGTCGGCGACCGGGAGGACGCGGCGGATCTGACACAGGACGTGTTCTTAAAGGCGTGGCGCTCGCTGCCGTTTTTCAAGGAGGAGTGCAGCTTTTCCACATGGCTGTATAGACTGGCATCCAATATCTGCATTGACTTCCTGCGGCATCAGAAGCGGCGCAGGACGGTCAGTCTTGTGTTCCTTGACCGGGACGACGAGGAGACAGCCTATGATCCGCCTTCCGGCGAACCGGAACCGGAGCAGCTTTTGCTCCGCCGCGAACAGCTGCGCGAGCTGGCGCGCGCCATGGATGCGC
The DNA here is from genome assembly GCA_964652075.1 of uncultured Oscillospiraceae bacterium. GTDB lineage: Bacteria > Bacillota > Clostridia > Oscillospirales > Oscillospiraceae > CAZYZQ01. The sequence goes on along the minus strand of CAZYZQ010000010.1, from coordinate 10,691 downwards.
TTGAGGTGGAGTACCGGCAGATCCTGACGCTGCGTGTGATCGACGGGCTGGACTACAGCCAGATTGCGGAGATTCTGGAATGTAAGGTCGGTACGGTGAAATCCCGCCTGTCCCGGGCACGGGCGAAGCTGCGTTTGAATTTACAGAAAATCGGGAACCAGCCCGGGCAAAATTCGTCTATACATATGCAAGGAGGGATGCGTGATGGCGTGTGAAGAAAAGTTCAGACCGCTGCTCTCTGCGTGGATTGACGGAGAACTGACCGAGGAGGAGGCCGACGCGCTGCGGACGCATCTGGATAGCTGCCCGGCCTGCCGCCGCGAGCTGGAAAACCTGCGGCTGATGCAGGAGGAGCTGGCGGGGCTGGAGGAGGAACCGCCTGCCAGAGTGGCGGACGGTGTGATGACCTCGCTCTACAGCAAAAAGAAGCGCCGCTTTTTCGTCGGCCCCGGTACGCTGATCGGCGCCGCGGCTGCGGTACTGGTCCTGTTGGTGGCCTACGGGAAGCTGCCGTTTTTGAACAAGCAGGCAAAACAGGAGAAGGCTGACAGCACGGAGTACAATGTGGAAGCGCGCGCTGCGGACGCGGAGGAGGAGCTGCCGGAGGCCATGCTCATGGCTTCGCAGAGTACCGATGTGCCGGAGCCGGAATTTGAGGACGATGTGGCGGACGAAGAGACGCCCATGGAGCTGGCGGAAGCGGATGAAGCCGCTCCCGTCGAGGAGCCGGAGGCGCCTGCGCCGGAGCCTTCTGAGGCGCCCGCAGAGCCGGAGAGTGCGCCGACGAGCGCCGAAGGAGTGATCTGTGCGTACGTCGAAATATACAACTATTCTGACAGCCTGCCGATTGAGGAGCTGGAGAGCCGGACATACGAGATGGACGGCGACAACCTAGTCTATTACATGACGGTTGCAGAGGCGCGGGAACTGGTTGCAACCTACGAGACGACGCACAGTATGTACACAAACTTTGAAGAAAATTGCAGCGATGACGCCACGGCGCAGGTCACGGTGATGCCGTAACGCGCATGAAACAGGCCGCTTTTTCACAGACTAGCCGTGAGGTGTGTTTGGATGAAAAAGCGGCTTGTTTGTCTGATATTGGCACTGGCGCTGCTGACGCTTTCGGCGTCGGGAGCGGAGACAATCAAATGGGTGGACTTTGATGTGAGCGCTGCGGCGATGCGGCGGGCCATGGAGCTGGATATCGAGAGCCAACAGCAGGAGCAGCCGGTCAGCTGGATTGATATCCTCGCGCTGGCGGCGACGCGCAAGGGTTCCGGGAAATTTTCACCAAAGGAGGTCGATGCGGCGGCGCAGGCGCTGCGCGAGGGAATCGAGCCAAACCGAACCTTCCGCTACTATCAGCAGGCCTACGGTGCGGTGCTGGGCGGCCTGCTGGGCAATTACGCGATTGAGGTGACGCGCGAGGACGGCAGCCGGGAATGGGCGCCGCAGTATGGCCTCAAGGCGTTTTCGCCGATCGCCGCGGGATACGGGTTTTCGCACTATGAGGACTTTGGCGTGGGGCGAAGCTACGGCTTTGCGCGGCGGCATCTGGGAAACGATCTGATGGGATCGCTCGGCACGCCAATTGTGGCCGTGGAGGGCGGCACGGTGGAGGCGCTGGGCTGGAACCAGTACGGCGGCTGGCGCGTCGGCATCCGCTCCTTTGACAAAAAGCGCTACTATTATTATGCCCATCTGAAAAAGGACGCGCCCTTTGCGCCGGGGCTGCAGGAGGGCGACACGGTGCAGGCCGGAGATCTTTTGGGATTTATGGGCCGCACGGGCTACTCCACCCATGAGAATACGAATAACATCGAGACGGTACACCTGCATTTCGGCCTGCAGCTGATTTTCGATGAGAGCCAGAAGGAGTGCAACAGTGAGATCTGGATCGATGTATACGACATCATTGAGCTGCTGCGCGGCCACCAAAGCTCCCTGCGGAAGACGGAGGACGGAAGCTGGGAGCGGGTATATCCATATCTGAATCTGGACCGGCAGACGCTGCCGTCCTGTGAAAAACCGCTTGCTTTTTTCAGGGATCCGGGCTATGATGATAGCAAAACGCAGGACAGGAAGGATGCTTTGACATGAAAATTGCAGTAACGTATGCGGATGGCCAGATTTTTCAGCATTTTGGCCACACGGAGCAGTTTAAGATCTATGACGTGACGGACGGCGCGGTGACGGACAGCCGGGTTGTCAGCGCGGCGGGCAGCGGGCATGGTGCGCTCGCGGGCTTTTTGACCGGGCAGGGCGTTGATACGCTGATCTGCGGCGGCATTGGCGGCGGCGCGCAGACGGCGCTGGCCGAGGCGGGCATCCAGCTCTACGGCGGCGTGTCCGGCGACGCGGACGAGGCGGTGCAGGCACTGCTCGCGGGAGGCCTTGCCTATAACCCAGACGTGCAGTGCAGTCACCATGCGCACGGCGAGGGCCATACCTGCGGTGAAAATAAGCACGGCTGCGGCGGCCACAGCTGCCATTGACCGGCTGAGAAAAAACGGCTCACGGATTGCTCCGTGGGCCGCTTGACTTAGCCTGCGTTTTGTAACGAGGGGAAATGGTAAAATATGTGCGAATGGTTTAGAACAAAAGGGAGTAACATCATGCAGCTGTCTTATGGTGTACCTGAAGATATTGAAAACTGGATGAAGCTGGTAAAGCAAATCCGCTGGAACTTTCCCGGCTTGGAGACGCAGGAGAGTATGGACGAGCACAGAGCAACCGTTCTCAAATTCATGGGCAAGCGGCAGGCCATCTGTGTTAAGGTCAGCGGCGAGATTGCAGGCGTCATGCTTTTCTCCAGAGGACACAATATGATCTGTTGCCTTGGCGTCTGCCCGGATCACCGGCGCTGCGGCATCGCTTCGATGCTGATGGATGAAGCGCTTCTGAATTTAGACAGGAGCGAGGATATCTCTGTCAGCACGTTTCGCGCGGACGACGAAAAAGGGCTCGCGCCGAGGGCGCTTTATGAGAAGTATGGATTTGTCGAAGACGCCCTCATTGAAGAGCTGGGATACCCAAGTCAAAAATATATTCTTCATCCCACCAGAAAGGCCTCATAATACCCCGGCGCGGAACTGAACTGCGCCGGGGCAATTTATCTGCCCGCTTTCTGCGTTTGCAGATATTCTTCGTAGTCCATCATCTTGTCGATGATGGTACCGTCCGGCTGGAATTCGATGATGCGGTTGCAGACGGACTGGAGCATTTCGTGGTCGTGGCTGGCGAGCAGAATATTGCCCGGGAAGGCCACGAGGCCGTTGTTGACGGCGGTGATGGATTCGAGGTCTAAGTGGTTTGTCGGCTGGTCGAGCAGGAGCACGTTCGCGTTTGAGAGCATCATGCGCGAGAGCATGCAGCGCACCTTTTCGCCGCCGGAGAGGACTTTGACGGGCTTGAACACGTCGTCACCAGAGAAGAGCATCTTGCCGAGGAAGCCGCGCAGATAGCTCTCGTGCGGGTCGGACGACCAGCGCCGCATCCAGTCAAGCATATTGTCCTCGCAGTCGTCAAAAAATGCGGAGTTGTCCTTCGGGAAATAGCTCTGCGAGGCCGTCTGCCCCCACTTCACCGTGCCGGAGTCCGGCTCCAGCTCGCCCATGAGAATCTTGAAGAGCGTGGTCTGCGCCAGCTCGTTCTCACCGACGAACGCGATTCGGTCGCCCTTGTTGACGTTGAACGAGACGTTTTTCAGAAGCTGTACGCCGTCGATGGTCTTGCACACGTCGGTGACGAACAGGATATCCTTGCCGACCTCGCGCTCGCGCGTAAAACCGACAAACGGATAGCGCCGCGACGAGGCGGGCATCTCCTCGATGGTCAGCTTGTCCAAGAGCTTGCGCCGGGCCGTGGCCTGCTTCGACTTGGACTTATTGGCAGAGAAGCGGGAGATAAACTCCTGCAATTCCTTGATCTTCTCCTCGTTGCGCTTGTTCTGGTTGCGCATGAGTGACTGAACAAGCTGGCTGGACTCGTACCAGAAGTCGTAGTTGCCGACGTACATTTTGATCTTGCCGTAGTCGATGTCCACGATGTGCGTGCAGACGGTGTTCAGGAAATGGCGGTCGTGGCTGACGACGATGACAAGCCCTTCGTAGTCGAGCAGGAAATCCTCGAGCCATTCGATCGAGTCGATGTCGAGGTTGTTCGTCGGCTCGTCCAGCATGACGATATCGGGCTTACCGAACAGCGCCTGCGCCAGCAGCACCTTGACCTTGAGACGGCCGTCGAGGTCGGCCATCTGCGTCTCATGCAGAGAGACCGGTACGCCAAGGCCCTGCAGCAGGATACTCGCGTCGGACTCGGCCTCCCAGCCGCCCATTTCGGCAAACTCCGCCTCCAGCTCGGCGGCACGCAGGCCGTCCTCATCGGAGAAATCAGGCTTCTCGTAGAGCGCGTCCTTCTCGGTGCGGATATTGTAAAGCTTCTCGTTGCCCATAATGACCGTGTCGAGCACGGTGTAGGCGTCGTAGGCGAACTGGTTCTGCTTGAGAATGGACATCCGCGCGCCGGGCTTGATGGTCACGGAACCGGCCGTTGCTTCCAGATCACCGGAGAGGACGCGCAGGAATGTGGATTTGCCCGCGCCGTTCGCGCCGATGATACCATAGCAGTTGCCCGGTGTGAACTGCAGATCGACGTGCTGGAACAGGATACTGCCGCCAAATTGTACGGACAGGTCGGAAACGGTAATCATATCATCTCATCCTTCATGTTAATTTTTACAAATCTGTGCTATTATATCACAGAAATTTGCAAAATAATATCGATTGTTTGCACAAAAAATCCGTGATACAATAGCGGCAGAGGTGTGAATCATGGAAGAATTACTGTGGAAGCTTTATACGGTGACAACATTTCGGAATCTGCTGGAGCTGCCGGCGGTGCGGGATCTGGAGAAGGTGCTGTCCCATCTGGACGACGCGGACCCGCGCGCGATGCTGGAGGGGTATGCAGACCTTCTGTATCAGGTGCGGCACGAGGGCTTTGAGACGTTTACGGCCTACATCGACGAGCATCTGCGCTATGACGACACGGCTTTCGGACGGGCGTGTGCCGTCGGGGAGCCGGATTCTTTCTATGTCAGTGCGGCGCGGCGGGATATCGAAATCTTTGCAAGGCTTGCAAATCTGGACTTCGGCGCGCTGAAAATTACAATGATGCGCAGCCATTCGGAGCTGCGCGAGGCCATCGGCGCGCTGCCGGTGCTGCCGCGCGGAGCGGGCATCACGTATGAAGCGCTGGTCGAGAGCTACCGCAAGAACGGCGTCGGCCTGTTCGCCCGTGGCCGGGCGTTCCACTGGGAGCACGGGAAGCTGTCCGTCGTGCTGCATCCGGACCCGATCGATCAGGACGAGATGATCGGCTATGAGTCCCAGCGGCAGGAGGTGCTGCGCAACACGCGCTGGCTGCTCGAGGGCAAGCCGTCGCACAATGTGCTGCTCTACGGCGACAGCGGCACGGGCAAATCCGCGACAATCAAGAGCCTTGTCAACGAGCCGGACTTTTATAACCTGCGCCTGATTGAGGTCTCCAAGAACAGTCTGGACGAGCTGACGGAACTGAGCCGCCTTGTCTCGACGCACACGCAGAAGTTTATCCTCTACATTGACGATCTGGCGTTTGAGAATGAGGATCAGAGCTTCTCCGGCCTGAAAACCGCACTGGAGGGCGGCCTTGAGCTGCGGCCGGAGAACGTCGCGATCTACGCGACCTCGAACCGCCGCCACCTGATCCGCGAGGATTTCAAGGACCGGCAGGGCTCGGATATCCACCGCGACGAGACGATTCAGGAGCGGACAAGCCTGTCGGAGCGCTTCGGCCTGCGGATCCTCTACATGTCGCTCGACCAGAAGCAGTATCTGACCACGCTGCGCGCGATGTGCGACCGGCGCGGTATCGCCATCGACGACGAACGATTGCTGAAGGAGGCCAACCGCTGGCAGATGTCCCACGGCGGCCGGACGCCGCGCATTGCACGGCAGCTGGTCGACTATCTGGAAAGCCACCGGTAAATTTTTCAAAAAGGGCTTGCATTCTACAGAAATCCGGCTATAATGGTCTTAGCACTCGAATGCAGAGAGTGCTAAGACCATTTTGATTTAGGAAGTGTTTTATCATGGAAAAGCAGCAGTTCAAGGCGGAATCCAAGCGCCTGCTCGATCTTATGATCAATTCGATCTACACCCACAAGGAGATCTTCCTGCGGGAGATCATCTCCAACGCCAGCGACGCAATCGACAAGCTGGCCTATCTCTCGCTGACGGACGACAAGGTCGGCCTGTCGCGCAGCGATTTTAAGATCACACTGAAAGCAGATAAAAAATACCGCATTTTGACGGTTTCGGACAACGGCATCGGCATGAGCCGCGAGGAGATGGAGGAGAATCTCGGCACCATCGCGAAGTCCGGCTCCTACCAGTTCAAAAACGAGATGGAGAAAAAGGACGACGTCGATATTATCGGCCAGTTCGGCGTGGGCTTCTACTCCGCGTTCATGGTCTCCGAGGCCATCACGGTGATCTCAAAGAAGTACGGCTCAGACGAGGCGTGGATGTGGCAGTCGTCCGGCGCGGACGGTTATACAATGACCGCCTGTGAAAAGGACGCACCCGGCACAGAGGTCATTATGAAGCTCAAGGCCGACACGGACGACGAGAAGTACTCCGACTATCTGGAGGAGTACAAGCTGCGCGGCCTGGTCAAGAAGTATTCCGACTATATCCGCTACCCGATCCAGATGGACGTTGAGCGCACCCGTACTGTCGAAGAGCCGGAGGCAGAAGGGGAGAAGTCTGAGGACAAGCCCGAGGAGAAGAAGGAACCGAAGACGGAGACCTACATGGAGACCGAGACGCTCAACTCCATGGTGCCGATCTGGCAGCGCGCAAAGGGCGAGGTTGGGCAGGAGGAGTACGACAGCTTCTACATGGAGAAATTCATGGACTATGAGAAGCCGGTCGCAACGATCCCGGTCAGCGTCGAGGGCAACGTCAGCTACAAAGCGCTGCTGTTCATCCCGAGCCGTGTGCCGTATGATTACTACACGAAGGAATACAAGAAGGGGCTTCAGCTCTATTCCTCCGGCGTTCTGATTATGGACAGCTGCGAGGACCTGCTGCCCGAGCACTTCCGCTTTGTCAAGGGCGTCGTCGATTCGCAGGATCTGAGTCTGAATATCTCCCGCGAGATGCTTCAGCATGACCGCCAGCTTGGCATGATCGCAAAGAACCTTGAGAAGAAGATCAAGGGTGAGCTGTCCAGTCTCCTGAAAGACAACCGCGAGACGTATGAGAAGTTCTTCGCGCAGTTCGGCCTCCAGCTCAAGTACGGCGTCCTGAGCGACTACGGTATGCACAAGGAGCAGCTGCAGGATCTGCTGCTGTTATGGAGCATGGACAAGCAGAAGCTTGTCACGCTCGACGAGTATGTCACTGCAATGCCGGAGAGCCAGAAGCATATCTATTTTGCCTCCGGCGACAACCGTGCGCGTCTTGCGCAGCTGCCGCAGACGGAGCTGGTGCGCGGCAAGGGCTTTGATGTGCTGCTGCTCACCGACGAGGTGGACGAGTTCGTGGCACAGGCGCTTGGCACGTACAAGGAAAAGCAGTTCAAGAACGTCGCAACCGACGAGCTGGAGCTGGAGAGCGAGGAAGAAAAGAAAGCCGCCGAGGAGAAGCAGGAGAGCGCCAAGCCCGTTCTGACGTTCGTGAAGGAAGCACTGGGCGACCGCGTCAAGGATGTTGTTCTGAGCCAGAACCTTGGCGACCATCCGGTTTCCGTCAAGCCGGAGGCCGGCATGAGCTTTGAGATGGAGAAGTACCTCAAGAAGGTCAATCCGGATGCGCCGATGCAGGTCGGCCGCATTCTGGAGCTGAATGCATCGCACCCGGCCTTCTCCGCCATTGAGACGGCGATGCCGGAGAATCCGGACCGCGCGAAGCAGCTCGCGGAGCTGCTCTACAATCAGGCGCTCCTGATGGCAGATCTGCCGCTGGAGGATCCCACAGCGTATACGGATCTTGTCTGGAGCCTGCTGCAATAAATAACCCGATGCCCCGGCTGCTTGTAAAGCGGCCGGGGCGTTTTTTCATGTTCCGGAATCCGACGCCGCCAGTACGGCTCGCAAAGAACGGACAAATAAAAAACGTTTCATATTGGGAAAGAACTTGAAAAATGGAATTTTCTGTAGTATGATATGCCATGAGGGCTGTCATTCTGGTTACAGCCTCAAAATGACTGAGAAACAGAACGGATGGGGCGGCGATCCTATGAAATTTTTTGTGACAGCAAGTACATCCTTTTCCCTGCGAGCCACTATGCGCGGAATAAACGCGTCTGTTTTTATCTGGACGGCGAGCTTGTTTACGACCTGGCCATTCCGCTTGATTATTGTGAGCCGGACTATACGTTCCCGCTTTCTGTTGAGCGGTTTTTTGGCCGGGGGATCGAGCTGACAGTCGAACCGGAGATGGAGCTTTCCATCCAAAAATCCGAGTCCGGCGTCTGCGCGGCGGAGGCCTATGCGGGCAAGCTTCCGGAGCTGGATTTCACCCGCTACAGCGCCTTTGACTGCTATTTTTCCTATCAGCTTACCGATGCTGCGGGCGCTGTGCTTGGACAGGGCAGCGTGCTGTTCTGCGCGCCCAAGCATTTTCACTTTACAGATCCCAAATTGGCTGTCCGGGTAGAGGATGACATGGTGGTTGTCACGGCCGGGGCGTATGCAAGGTCTGTGGAGCTGCAGTGCGGCGCGGACGTGCTGCTGGAGGATAATTTCTTTGATATGGACGGCGGCGAGCGCCGGGTGAGGATTCTGCGGGGCGGCGCTGCGCAGGTGTCCGCCCGCAGTGTATTTGATATCCGGTGACGCCCTGTTTTGGCTCAGAAAGGACTGGTTTATATGAAACGTTCGGAAATCAACAAGGCCCTCCGGGAGATGGAGGCCATGTGCGCCCGGTACCGCTTTGCGCTGCCGCCCTTCTGCCGGCTTGCGCCGCAGTAATGGGAGAAGCTGGGCCATGAGTATGATGAGATCCGGGACTGTATGCTGGGTTGGGATATCACCGACTACGGACAGGGGGACTTCGAGCATTTCGGCTTTTCTCTGGTGACCATCCGCAACGGGAACCGGACTATGGCGGAGAAGTACCCAAAAGTCTACTCCGAGAAGCTGCTATATCTCAAGGAGGGGCAATACGCGCCCAATCACTTCCACTGGTACAAGACCGAGGATATCATCAATCGGGGCGGCGGGAATGTGCTGATCCGGGTATACAATTTCCTTCCCGACGAGGAGATCGACAGCTGCTCCGACGTCACGGTACATACCGACGGGCGCACGTATACCGTCCCGGCCGGCACACAGGTGCGACTCACGCTCGGCGAGAGTATCCATATCCAGCAGCGGCTGTACCATGACTTTACAGTGGAGCCCGGCTCCGGCCCGGTGCTGCTGGGGGAGGTCAGCCAGTGCAACGACGACAACACGGACAACCGGTTCAATCCGCCTGTCGGCCGCTTCCCGGCCATTGAGGAGAATGAAGCGCCGTACCGGCTGCTCTGTAATGAGTATCCGCCCGCAAGGTGAAAAATGCACCGCTTTGTGTGCAAGGACTGGCATTGCAGGCCGATGGCCAGCAGGAACGCCCGCCGCCGCAGCATACTGCCCGGCCGAGTTCTGTTCGAGCTTCAGCCCCCGCCGCGCTGGCGCGGGAGCCGTACCTGTAACAAGACGGAACCCGGCGCATGGCAAACGCCATGCGCCGGGTTTTATATGTGGGCGGAAACGTCAGGGCTTTGCCGGGCAGGGTGTGTGTTTGCGCCCTTCAGGCACCGGAATAGAACCGGCAGAACGGCGCGAGCGTACAGCTCTCGCATTTTGGCCTGCGTGCGACGCAGACGGCGCGGCCATGGAGCACAATGCGGTGGCAGAAATCGCTGCTTTTCTCCGGCGGCAGAATCGCACGCAGCTGTGTCTCACATTTTTGCGGATCTTTTGTCCCGTCCGTCAGTCCCAGAAGACCGCAGATGCGGATGCAGTGTGTGTCGCACACAACGCTGCCCGGTGCGCCGTACAAGTCGCCGAGCAGGAGATTTGCCGTCTTGCGCCCGACGCCGGGCAGCTTCAGAAGCTCGTCCATACTGTCCGGGACGCGCCCGCCGTAGTCGGAGCGGAGCATCCGGCAGGCGTTCACAATGTCCTGCGCCTTGTGGTGGTAGAAGCCGCAGGATTTGACATATTCCTCAACTTCCGCAACATCCGCATCGGCAAAGGCGTCCAGCGTCGGGAAGCGCGCGAAGAGCGCGGGCGTCACCTGATTGACGCGGGCGTCCGTACACTGGGCCGACAGACGGACTGAGATCATCAGCTCATAATCCTTCCCGTAGTGCAGCGCGCAGAGCGCGGCGGGGTAGGCCTGTTCCAGCGCGTCCAGTACGCCGCAGACCCGTTCGGCAGTTTCCATTATGATCCCTTCTTTCTGCCATGAGTATAGCAAATTCAGGCGAAAAAGGGAAGAGGGAAAGGGCGGTGCTCGTAAAACAGTAACCCGCATTTCTCTGGGACAGGCGTGATTTCGGTCACGCCTGTCCCGCTTTCATCAACTCATCCACAGGGATGAAACCCACCAGGTCATACTCCACATGAATACCCTGTTTCCGCTTGCCGCTGG
>CAZYZQ010000009.1:3230-29280 GCA_964652075.1 uncultured Oscillospiraceae bacterium | reverse complement strand
CCGCGGTGCGGAACGTCACCTCTGCGCACGGCAGACCGCCCTCGCACATGGCCTTTGCCAGCGGCGCGGCGTCCTTTGCGTCGTTCAGAACCACAACCGGCACAATGCCAATCTCGTGGATCTCCTTCTGCATTTCTGTCATCAGTTTTTTCCTCCCTGCTCCACACAGCTGCGCATGAGCGCATACGCGCCCTGCGACTGGATCACGCGCAGATCCTCCGCCACTTCGTCGGCAAAGCCGGGCAGCGCCGTCAAATCCTCGCCCCAGAAGTCCACGTTGGCACAGACGGCGTTCACCAGCGTCTGCGCATCGTCGGCCTTGTGTGCCTGATAGAACGCCAATACCGCTGCGTCGTCCTGCACCGTGTAGTGGTCCGCTCCACGCACACCGCCGCTTGCGCCGTTGCGGTAGAACTCCAGATACAGCGCAAACGATGCTGTCAGGCAGCGCGGCAGCGTCTGCTTTCTCTCCACATACCCCTTCACACTCGGCAGCACGCGTGCGCGCCATTTCGAGGTGGAGTTCAGGCAGATGGAGAGCAGCTGGTGGTCAATATACGGATTCTGGAAGCGGTCGACCACGCTGAACGCGAAGTCTTGCAGTTCTTCCTTCGGCAGCGTCAGCGTGGGCATGATCTCCTGATAGATGCACGCCTCCATAAAGCCGCGGATCACCGGGTCCGCCATGCAGTCGCGGACAATATTCTGCCCTGCGAGATACGCGCCGGGCACAAACGAGGTGTGCGCGCCGTTCAGGATGCGCACCTTGCGCTGCTTGTAGGGCGTGTGGTCGTCCACGACGAGGATATGCTCCTCCAGCCCCGCCTGTTTGATCGGCAGCACGTCGTAAATCCACTGCGGGCCTTCAATGACCCAGAAGCCGAACACCTCTCCGGTGTCCATGAGCTTGTCCTCATAGCCATTTTCCGCGGTCAGCGTCTCCGCCTCCACGCGCGGGTAGCCGGGGACAATCCGGTCGACCAGCGTCGAGCAGAATGTGTTCTCCGCCTCGACCCATGCGCGGAATTCCGGTTCCAGCCCCCACTCGTCGCAGTGGCGCAGAACGATCTTTTTCAGTTCTTCGCCGTTGTGGTCAATCAGCTCGCACGCGAGAATCAGGAAGCCCGGCAGCCCGAGTTTCCAGCGCTCGTGCAGGAAGCGGCACAGCTTCCCCGGGAAGCTTCGCGGCGGATTCTGGTCGTATGCCGCCTCCGGGTCGTACGCAATGCCCGCCTCCGTCGTGTTCGAGGTCAGGATCCTCAGCTCAGGATTTTTGGCGCAGTCCAGAAACGCCTGAAAATCCGCGTACGGGTTCAGGCACCCGGCCACGCTGGAAATCACGCGCCTGCGGCGCACCTTTTCGCCCTTCTCCTGTCCCTGTAGATAGAGGGTGTAAAGCCCGTCCTGCTCTTTTGCCAGCTTGCACACATCGAACGCCGGATTCGGCGCAATCGGCGTCACCATTTGAATCCTGCCGCCGAAGCCGCCGTCTTCGTTCATCCTGTCAAACCAGTAGTCGACAAACGCGCGCAGGAAATTTCCCTCGCCGAACTGCAGCACCTTGACCGGCGTGTCCTTCGGCGCGAGATAGCCCTGATAGCCCTGCCGCGCGAGCGTCTCATAGTTCAATCGATCCATATGCCGTTCCTTTCCGTCCTTATAGCGTAACGCCCTGTTTAAAAATCGCAAGGTCATGGTAGCCTGCCTGCTCCGCCGCAACCTGTTCGCCGGAGGCAACGCGCAGCACGTAGTCAAACAGGCGCACACCGGTTTGGGCGACATCCTCGCCTGCCGCAATCACACCGGCGTCGAAGTCGATCCACCGCTGTTTTTTCCCGGCGAGCGCCGAGTTGGAAGCGATTTTGACCGTCGGCGCCGGGCAGGCAAACGGGGTCCCGCGCCCCGTTGTGAACAGGACGATCTGCGCGCCCGCCGCGGCCAGCGCCGTCGAGGCAACCAGATCGTTCCCCGGCGCGGAGAGCAGATTCAGCCCATGCTCCGTCGCCCGCGCGCCGTAGCGCAGCACGCCCCGCACCGGCGCGGAGCCGGATTTCTGCGTGCAGCCGAGCGACTTGTCCTCCAGCGTTGTGATTCCGCCCTTTTTGTTCCCGGGCGAAGGGTTCTCATAGATTGTCTGGCCATGACGCTGGAAATAGTGTTTGAAATCATTGATCAGTGCCACGGTCTCCTCAAACAGCGGCTCTGTCTCGCAGCGGTCCATCAGAAGCTGTTCTGCGCCGAACATCTCCGGCACCTCTGTCAGGATTGTCGTGCCGCCCTGTGCGATCAGGCGATCGGAGAACGCGCCGACCGCGGGGTTGGCCGTAATCCCGGACAGTCCGTCCGAGCCGCCGCATTTGAGTCCGACAACCAGCTCGCTGGTCGGCACCGGCTCGCGTTGGAACTGGGATGCGTAATCCGCGAGCGCCGCAAGCAGCTCGCTTCCGGTCTGCAATTCATCCGCTACGTCCTGACAGACGAGGAATCTGACCCGATTTTCATCCCAATCCTGCAACCGCTTCCGGATCTCCTCAACGCCGCTGTTCTCACAGCCAAGGCCCAGCACCAGCACGCCGCCGGCGTTCGGGTGCTGCGCAAGGTCTGCAAGAATCGTGCGCGTATTCTCCTGATCCTCCCCCATCTGTGAGCAGCCGTAGGGGTGGGAAAAGGCTACAAGCGCGTCGATTGAGCCGCGTACCAGATGCTGGTTCTGCTTCGCCAGCGCCTGCGCAACATTCGCCACACAGCCGACCGTCGGCAGGATCCAGAGCTCGTTGCGCACACCGACGCGCCCATCCGGGCGGCGATAGCCCTCGAACATCTGTGCCGACAGCGGGGCCGGTGCGGCGCAGTCAGGGTGATAGCGGTAGTCGAGGATCTCTCCCAGCCCGGTCTTCACGTTATGCGTGTGTACCCAGCTGCCCGCCGCAATGTCGCAGCGCGCTATGCCGATCGGCGCGCCGTATTTGATAATCCGCTCACCTGCCGGGATATCCCGCAGTGCGAACTTGTGCCCGCGCGCAATTGCTTCCCGCAGCGTCACGCCGCAGAAGCTGCCGCCCTCCGGCAAATCCTGCAGCGCCACGGCAACGGAGTCGTTTTCCTGAATGCGGATCCATTCCCGCATGGCTCTTCCCCCTATTTTTTAGCAAAGCTCAAGCTGGAAGCCGAAGTAACGCACGACGTTGTTATAGCAGATATCGCGGACAATCCCGCCAAGCGTCTCGTAGTCCTCCGGGAATTCGCCGCCGTCCACCCACTCGCCGAGCAGGCCGCAGAGAATGCGGCGGAAATAATCATGACGCGTGTAGGACAGGAAAGACCGTGAGTCCGTCAGCATCCCGACAAAACCGGAGAGGTTGCCCAGATTCGCAAGGCTTGTCAGCTGTGCGCGCATTCCCTCCTTGTGGTCGTTGAACCACCACGCGCTGCCGTGCTGAATCTTCGCAACGGCTTCTGACGTCTGGAAGCAGCCAATAATCGTACCAATGGCCGCATTATCGCCGGGGTTCAGCGAGTACAAAATCGTCTTCGGCAGGCCGCCGTCCTGCTCCACTGCGTTCAGGAAGTCCGCCGTCTCCATACTGGAAGCGCCGGAGCGGATGCAGTCATAGCCCGTGTCCGCACCCTGCAGCGCGAAGCGTGCAGTGTTGTTGTCGCGCTTGCAGCCGTAGTGCAGCTGCATGACCCAGCCGCGCCGGGCGTATTCCTTTGCAATAAAGAGCATACAGGCAGTCTTAAACTGCGCGATCTCCCGCGCGTCCGGCAATACTCCCTCAAGACGGCGGTGGAAAACCGCCTCGATCTGCGTATCATCGGCCGGCTCATAGGGCACATAGTCCAGCCCGTGGTCGGACACGCAGCAGCCGTGCGCCGCGAAAAAGTCCATACGCACGGACAATGCCTGCTTCAGGCTCGCAAACGAGTCGATCTTCTGCCCCGCTGCTGCGGAGAGCTTGTCCAGATACGCGGCATAGTCCGGCTTTTCCAGATTCATGGCCTTATCGGGCCGCCAGGCGGGCAGGACCTGCACCTCAAAGGTATCGTCCTGCGCGAGTTTTTCATGCCATTCCAACGTATCCGCGGGGTCGTCCGTCGTACAGATCAGCCGGACGCCGGACTGCCGGATCAGGCCCCGGACGGACATGCCCGGCTCGCGCAGCTTCCGGTTGCACAGCTCCCATACCTCGCGCCAGGTACGCCCGTTCAGGATCCCCTCATAGCCGAAATAGCGCCGCAGCTCCAGATGGCTCCAGTGATACAGCGGGTTGCCGACCGCTTTCCCGAGGCATTCCGCCCACTTCTGAAAGCGCAGCTCATCCGGCTCCGTACCGGTGATATATTGCTCCTCGACGCCGCACGAGCGCATGAAACGCCATTTGTAGTGGTCGCCGAAGCAGCTTCCGCCCACGCCCAGCCAGAGCTGGGCAATGTTCTCATAGCGCTTGTCCTCATAGATCTCCTTCGGATCGATGTGGCAGTGGTAGTCCACAATCGGCATCCCCTCGGCAAACTCATGGTAGAGCTTTTTGGCCACGTCCGTCGTCAGAAGGAAATCCTTGTCCAGAAACGTCCTCATTTGGAAAACTCCGCCAGCCCTTCAATCGCGTAGACGCGGATCGGGCAGCTGTCAAGGCCGAGAATCGGCAGCGGCGTATAGCTCAGGAAGAAGGTATCCGTCGTCAGCTGATCGAGATTTTTCAGCACTTCCAGGAAGATGATATTCTCCGCCATCAGGATGTCGTGGAACGGCTTGACGTCCTCGTTGCAGTTCTCAATGGACACGCCGTCACCGAAGCCGACGCACTTGACCTTGTGATCCCGGAACCAGATGGCGCTCTCCTCGCCGATGAGCAGGCGCTTATCCTCCGGGCCGTTCGTGGCCGGGGTGAAGGGCGGCAGCTTGTTGGGGCTGTCCAGAATCACGATATCGCCCTCGCGGATGCGGTCGCCGCAGGCGCGGTCGAGATCGGCGGCCGTGATATGCGTATACGGCTCCATGAAGTCAATGTTGACATAGATTGCGCGGCCCATGAACGCCGTCAGCGGCAGCTCGGCAACGCTCGGCCAGTTGTCGTCATGATGGTACGGGCACTCGACATGCGTGCCGAGATGGCTCGTCAAATCCATCGCCGTGTGGAAGTCCGGAATCGGCCCACCGGTGTTGTAACGAATCAGATGGCAGCGGCGGGACTCGTTTGCCGGGTCCAGCGGCTTTGTCAAATCCACGACCCGCAGGCCGTTCAGTGTAAAGACAGAATCCATAATTGTTACTCCTCTCAGACGTTGTAGTTTTTCTTATTTTCCATCGCGTGGATCAGCCGCACCAGCATCGCGTGCGTCGGCGCGGGGACGCCGTTGCGCTCGCTTGCGCGGACGACGCTGCCGGAGATCGTGTCAACCTCCGATTTGCGTCCGTCGCGCAGGTCGGCATAGATGCTGGTGTAGCCCTGCGGGGAATTGTCGCAGACCGCTTTAACCTCCGCGACCTTCTCGTCATAGTCAAAATCCAGCCCCTCGCCGGCCGCGACCTGAACCGCCTCGCGGATCAAAGTCTGGCAGACGGCCCACGCGTTCTCGTCCCGGGAAATGAAGCCCAGCGGGCACTGCAGCAGGCCCGTCAGCGCACTGGCAGAGACGTTTGTGAACATCTTGTTCCAGATCAGCCGCTGTACTTCCGCGCTGACACTGGCCTCCAGCCCGCTTCTGGTGAAGGCCTCTGCAAACGGTGCAAGGCGCGCAGGATCACCGGTCAGGCAGCCGAGGTAGGTGTGTCCGCTGCCGCCATGGCGGATATGGCCGGGCGCGAGCACGGCGCTGTTGTGCTGCGTTGTGCCGATCAGCACATGCTCCCGATCCGTAAATTGCAGCAGCGTATCCTCATGGCCGGAGCCGTTTTGCAGCGTCAAAAGATACGTCTCCGGGCCAATCAAACCGCGGTTCGCATCGAGCGCGGAGGCACTGAACATTGCTTTCACAAAGACGACGATCAGATCCTGCTGCGGCATCCCGTCCGGTGTCTGTGCCGCACGCGGGTGGAGCACCTGCTCTGTCCCGTCCTTCTCCGTAATCCGGACGCCCTGCGCGTTGATGGCCTCCACCAGCGCCGGGTTCACATCAATGATCGTGACCTCTGCCTCCCGGCTGAGGTAGCCGCCGAACAGCGCGCCCATCGCGCCTCCGCCCAAAACTGTAATCTTCATACGCTCAGTCCTTCAGCGTGTCGACATGCACTTTGACGACGCACTTGCGGAACATCGCCTGGTCGCCCAGCACCGTACCGGGGCGGTGGGCATCCCACGGGAAGAAGACAGCAAAGCAGCCGGGGCGCGCGGTCACAAAGCTCTCATCCTCGACGCTCTCCAGAAAATAAGTGTCATCCTTCTCCCGCGCTTCGACGATCTTCCCGCCGCCGTAATACGGCGCAATGCCGAATCGCTCGCTGCCGTGCGGCCAGAACTGCACGTCGATGTACTGCTTGTGCACCTCCGGGTGCGTGTTTTCGACAAACTGTGTCGTCAGATCGAAGACCTTGGCATAGATCCGGTCACCGTCGATCGGATACTCACCGACGGCGAGCGATTCGAGATCCGTGTTCTTGACAAACTCCAATGCCTTCCGGATGGATTCCGGGTAGGCCATAACATCTGCGGTATTGAAGCTGGAAAAAATCATGTCCGTTTCCTCCTGAATTGTCTGTTAGTGGATACGCTTGAGCTGGAAGCACTGGTGATCCGGCGTCGCATGCGTCGCGAACATGAACAGGTCGCCGCGGCTGTTGCCGGCGAGGCCGTGGACGCGCAGGTCGGAGTTGAAGAAGCCGAGATGCGCCACCGGCTCGAAGTCCATGTTGAAGATGGAAATATAGCCGCAGCAGCCGCCGACATACATATATGTGCCGTCGCACCATGCGCCGGAGGGGCTGCCGAGCGTGCCGTGGATGTAGGCCGCAACAGAGCCGTCCGGATTGAAGACATGCACCGCGTTCAGCTCGCGGTCGAGCGCCCAGACACGGCCAAGCGGATCGGCCTGCACGTCGTGGACAATGAAGAATTTGCCGGCGCCCGGATGCATCGTGCCGTCCTCCGCAAAGACCGGCTCGCCCCAGCTGGACTTCAGCGTGCCGTCCTTGCCGAAGGTGTGCACGGCGCAGTTGCCGTAGCCGTCTGCAAAGATGTAATCGCCGTCGGCATTGAAGGTAATGGCCGTGGGCTGGTTGAACGGCTCGGCGCGGCGGGTGATCTTGGAGTGGCCCATGATCCAGCCGGTGAACTGCAGGGAGTTGATGCGCGGCAGCTCGCCCGAGACAATGTTGCCGTGGCGGCGTTCCCGCATGAAATAGCCCATGTCAAAGCCCGAATCGCCCGGCTTTCCGCTGCCGAACTGGCGGACAAACTCGCCGTTTTTCGTCATTTCCACGCAGACATTCCGGTTCGGGTCGGCAATGATGATATTGCCGTCCGGCGTCTCGGTGCCGAAGTGCGGCGAGGAGATCAGGCCGGAGTTGATGTCGCGGATGTAGTTGCCCTCGGCATCAAACACCCCAATCTCGTGCTTGCTGTCACGGATCAGCAGGTACACGTTGTCATCCTTGTCACAGAAGCCGGAGGCAACTGTCTGGTACTCCCACTCCGGGCCGGGATATTTGCAAAAGTCCGGCACCAGCTCATAGGCGAAATCGCCGGAGGAGACAACCTCGCGGCTCCAACTGTCGCGGTCTTCGCGGACGATGATTTCTTTCATGTTTTTACATCCTTTCTGCGTTTCAAATTATGTCCGGAGCGGCGTTCCCGCTCCGTTTCCTTCTGATTCTATTTTACCGCAGCTTTTTCCGGTGTGCATTGCACTCTGCGCCCAAAAACACGCCTCAAAACAGGGCTTTTTTGTGCGCCGCGCACGAGAGCGCAGCTTGACAAGCCTTTGCTCCCAAGCGTATAATAGGATCAATTCCGACAACCGCAAAGCGGCGGCGCAGGCGCCCCATTTCACGGACATCCGGCCGGATGTCCGTTTTCCTGTTTGCGTCCGCCGGAGCAGGAGGAGCATGGATTATGAACGATCAGACACTCTATGAACAGAAAAAAATAACCCCAGCGGCAGCCGCAGCCGTTGTCCGGTCCGGCGACTGGGTGGACTACGGCTGGTGTACCGGCACCCCACGCCTTCTGGACCAGGCGCTGGCCGACCGCTATGCAGAGCTGAGCGACGTTAAGCTTCGCGGCGGCATTCTCTTTGAAACGCCCGCCGTCATGCAGGTTCCGGAGGTGGAAAAGCACTTCTGCTGGAACTCCTGGCACATGTCCGGCGTAGAGCGCCGTTTATCCGATCGCGGTCTTGCGTTCTACGGCCCCATGCGCTATTCGGAGCTGCCGCGCTTCTACCGGGAAAACGTCGGCCCCGTCCGTGCCGCCTTTGTACAGGTCTCCCCGATGGACGCGCACGGCTATTTCACCTTTGGCCCCAACGCCTCCCATCTGGCCGCAGTCTGCGAGCGCGCTGAATACGTCTTTGTGGAGGTCAATCCCCAAATGCCCCGCTGTCTCGGCGAAAACACCATCCATATCTCTCAGGTGGACGGGATTGTGGAAAACGACGCGCCCATGTGGACGCTTGGCTCCGGCGCGGCATCCGAGGTCGACCAGGCCGTTGCAAACCTGATCGTCCCGGAAATTCCGGACGGCGCCTGCCTCCAGCTCGGCATCGGCGGCATGCCCAACGCTGTCGGCGCGCTGATCGCCCAGTCAGATCTGCATGATCTGGGCGTCCACACCGAGATGTACGTCGACGCCTATGTCGATATGGCCGAGGCCGGGAAGCTCTCCTGCCGGAAAAAATCGCTCGACACCGGCAGACAGGTCTACGCATTCGCTGCGGGCAGCCAGAAGCTGTATGACTACCTGCACGACAATCCCGCCTGCATGGCCATGCCTGTGGACTATACGAACGACGTCCGCACCGTCGCGCAGCTCGACAACTTCATCTCCATCAACAACATCATCGAACTGGACCTCTTCGGCCAGGTCGACGCCGAGACCGCCGGTACCCGGCAGATCTCCGGCGCGGGCGGGCAGTTGGATTTTGTCATGGGCGCTTATCTCTCCCATGGCGGCAAGAGCTTCCTGTGCTGCTCGTCCACCTATCGCGCCAAGGACGGCTCACTGCAATCCCGCATCCGCCCCCTGCTCACCACCGGCGACATTGTCACCGACACCCGCGCAAATGTGCAGTATCTCGTCACGGAGTACGGCATGGTCAACCTGAAGGGCACCTCCGCCTGGGAGCGCGCCGAGCGCATTATCTCCATCGCCCACCCCGCCTTCCGTGAGGATTTGATCCGCGAGGCAGAGTCGCTGAAAATCTGGCGGCGTTCCAACCGCTGAAATGATTGAAATTTTTGCCGAAACCTGCTAGAATAGAGGGACTTGGATTGCTTTTCTGGAGGCTATCGCATGAAGATTATCATTGCCGGAAACGGCAAGGTTGGCGCCGCGCTGACGCGCCAGCTCTGCGCCGAGGGGTACGATATCACCCTGATTGACTCCGATCCACATGTGCTGGAGGCCATCGTCGACCGCTACGACGTCATGGCCGTGGAGGGCAACTGCGCCTCCATGGAAATCCTGCGCACAGCGGGAATTCAGACCGCCGATCTTCTGATCGCAGTCACCAATGCAGACGAAATCAATCTTCTGTGCTGCGTGACGGCGCATCAGATCAACCCCGGCCTGCACACCATCGCCCGCATCCGCAACCCGGAGTACAGCGGGCAGGTCTATTCCATGGCGGACGCTTTCGCCCTTTCCCTCTCTGTGAACCCGGAGCTGCAGGCTGCGGCCGAAATTGAGCGCCTGCTCCGCTATCCGGGCTTTTTACAGCGCGATACCTTTGTCAAGGGTCGCGCTGTCATTGCGGAGCTGCGTCTGGAGCAGGAGAACATCCTGTGCGGCAAGCCTCTGAAGGACATGGCCCGCGTCACGGGCTGTAACGTCCTGATCTGCGCCGTTCTGCGCAACGGCAGTGCCGTCGCGCCGGACGGCAACTTTATCCTGAATGCCGGCGACCGGATCTTTGTCACCGCCCCCACGGACGAGCTGACAAAGCTGCTCAAGAGCCTTGGCATCATCACGCGCCGCGTCAAGCGCGTCATGATCTGCGGCGGCGGGCGTATCAGCCACTACTTGGCGCAGCTTTTGACCAAGAGCGGCATGGAGATCACGCTGATCGAAAAGGACTACGACCGCTGCAAGCTCCTCGCCCAACGCCTGCCGACCGCACACATCGTCCACGGAGACGCAAGCAGTCAGGAGCTTCTGGACAGCGAAGGTCTGCGCCGTATGGACGCGCTCGTCTCCCTGACGGGGCTCGACGAGCTGAACTTTGTGATCTCCCTCTATGGCAGCAACCAGCAGGTACCGCAAATTGTCACAAAGCTGGCGCATATGGAGAACCCCCAGATTCTGAGCAACCTCCCACTCGGCAGCATCATCAATCCGAAGCTGCTGTGCAGCAATATCATCACCGGCTATGTCCGCGCGCTCAAGAATAAGACCGGTGCCGCCGTCTCCCTCCACACCATTGCCGACGGCATGGTCGAGGCGGCGGAATTCCAGCTGGACGAGTCTGCGCGCCACTGCGGCGAACCGCTCCGGCAGCTCTCCCTCAAAAAGAACGTTCTGATCGTCTGCATCTCCCATGGCGCAAAAATGGAGATCCCGAACGGCAACTCCTGTTTCTATCGCGGCGACAATGTCATTGTTGTCACGGTGCAGCGCAGCGGCATTGAGCAGTTCAACGATATTTTCGAGGGATAAGCCATGAACTTTAAGATGATCGGCCGCTATATCAGCCGGATTCTGCTGATGGAAACGGTGTTTATGCTCCCGGCGCTTGTCATCAGTCTGGTCGCGCAGGCAAGGGAAGCCAGTCTGGCATTTCTGCTTTCCATCGCGATCACCGCGGCACTGGCCGTGCTTCTCATCCTGCTTTGCAGGGGCGCGCGACGCAGGTTCTATGCCCGAGATGGCCTGCTCTGTGTCGCGCTGAGCTGGATGGCAATCAGTGTCACGGGCTGCCTCCCCTTTTTCCTCTCGCGTGAGATCCCCCATTTTATCGATGCGTTGTTTGAAACCGTCTCCGGCTTCACTACCACCGGCGCCTCCATCCTGACCGACATTGAGTCGCTCTCAGACGGCCTGCTCTACTGGCGCAGCTTCACGCACTGGCTCGGCGGCATGGGCGTGCTCGTCTTCCTGCTGGCCCTCGGCGCCAGTGAACAGCGCGGCGACGGCTTTGCGCTGCATCTGCTCCGCGCGGAAAGCCCCGGTCCGACTGTCGGCAAGCTGGTGCCGCACTTACAGGACTCGGCAAAAATCCTGTACTATATCTACATCGCGCTGACCGTCGTCAACATTCTTTTTCTCCTGTTCGGTGGCATGCCGCTGCTCGATGCGGTCTGCACCGCCTTCGGCACGGCGGGCACCGGCGGCTTCGGCATCAAAAACAACAGTCTGGCAGGCTACAGCCCTTATCTGCAAAATGTCTGTACCGTCTTTATGCTGCTGTTCGGCGTCAATTTCAATCTGTACTATCTGCTGCTCCTGCGGCAGGTTCGCAGCGTCGTCCATGACGAGGAGGTACGGCTGTACTTCGGCGCGGCGCTGGCCAGCATTCTGCTGATCGCGTGGAACATCCGGGATCTGTACGGCTCTGTCTGGGACACCCTTCGCCATGCGGCCTTTCAGGTTTCCAGTATTATGACAACCACCGGCTTTGCCACAACCGACTTTGACCTCTGGCCGGCCTTCTCCAAGACCATCCTGCTGATCCTGATGGTGCTCGGCGCCTGCGCCGGCAGTACCGGCGGCGGTCTGAAATGCGGCCGCGCGCTGCTGCTGTTTAAAAATCTGGTGCGCTCCATCCGCAGGAGCCTGCATCCGAACCGGGTAGACCTCATCCGCATCAACGGGCGCCCTGTCGATGAAAAAACGATGCAGTCCACAAACGCTTATCTGGCTGCCTATGTGCTGATTCTGGTTATCAGTATTCTGATTGTCTCTCTGGACGGCCTGAGCGTCACCACAAACCTGTCCGCCGTGCTGGCCTGCTTCAACAACATTGGCCCGGGGCTGGAGCTTGTAGGCCCAACCGGGAACTATGCTGTCTACGGGATCGCCTCCAAGTTGGTGCTCATCTTCGATATGCTCGCCGGCCGTCTGGAGATTTTTCCCATTCTGATTCTTTTCAGCAGGGTCAGCTGGAAGCGCGCTTAATCGGGACCATATACATGGGCAACAGCGAAATGCTGTTGCCCATGTTTTAATCTGTCTTTTTCTCAAATGCAACGGAAAAAGGAAAGTTGAACCCGGCCCGCCTTCCATATTACAATACAGACAAGTTGAAATGCAACACCGGAAAGGAAGGCTTCATATGGATATCATTCAGAACTACAAGGGCAAGACGCTCTATCCCCATCTGTTCTCCCCGCTCCGTCTCGGCAATCTGCGTCTAAAAAACCGTATCATCTGTGCGCCCACCAGCCCCAGCATGATCGACCTGAACGGCCACTTCACGCCGGAAATGATCGCCTACTTGGAAGAAAAGGCAAAAGGCGGCGCAGCCGTTGTCACCTATGGCGAATCCATCGTCCATTCCGCAACCGGCAAATCCCACAACAAGCAGCTTCAGCTCGATGCGTTCGGCGTCCGGCAGGGCATGACCGAAGCCGCGCGCGCCATCCACAACGCCGGCGCGTTTGCCAATATCCAGCTCTCCCACGGCGGTATGTACGGCGGTCTGGCCAGTGTCGGCGGCGATGTGCTGAGCACAAACGTAGCCTACGGCCCGAGCCACATCATAATGCCCGCCGGTGAAGTGCAGGAGATGTCCGAAGAGATGATCTATGAGATTATCGCCTCCTACGGCAAGGCTGCAAAGCTCTGCAAGGAGACCGGCTTCGACATGGTGCAGGTACACGCGGCGCACGGGTGGCTCTTTTCCCAGTTCCTCTCCCCGGTCTTCAACCAGCGGCAAGACGAGTTCGGCGGCTCGCTGGAGAACCGCGCCCGTTTCTTCCTGCTTGCGCTCGACGAAGTGCGCAAGGCCGTCGGCCCGCTCTTCCCGATCGAAGCGCGTATCTCCGGCGACGACCTGACCGCGCGCGGCCTGAATCAGGACGACTGCATCCGCGTCGCGGAGATGATCGACGGCAAGGTCGATCTGATCAACGTCTCCTGCGGCAACCACGAGGACCCCGACATGTTCTGCCGCACACATCCGTCCGCCTTCTTCCCGCGCGGCATCAACGTGCAGTTCGCCACCGCCGTCAAGCAGCACGTCAGCACCCCGGTCGCCTGCGTCGGCTCTCTGAACGATCCGGCGCAGATGGAGGAAATTCTCGCCTCCGGCAAGGCCGACGCAGTGGAGATCGCCCGCGCAAGCCTTGCCGACCCGTACCTGCCGATGAAGGCGCTGCACGGCTGCGCGGACGACATCACTCCCTGTCTGCGCTGCTATGAGTGCTTCGGCGCGACAGCAGAGCTGGAAGTTTCGAAATGCACGGTCAATCCCACGATGGGCGAGCAGCTCGCCGCAAAGAACCCGAAGCCCGCGCCCGCACGCAAAAAGCGCGTTCTGATTGTCGGCGGAGGCCCCGCCGGTATGGAAGCTGCCATCACCGCCGCCCAGCGCGGCCACGACGTCACATTGGTGGAGAAATCCGGCAGGCTCGGCGGCAACCTGCATCCCGCAGGCGCGGCGTACTTCAAGGATGACATCCGCAAGCTGATCGGCGTACTGGAGCACCGCGTTGCGCGCGCCGGCGTCGAGGTTATCCTGAATCAAACAGTCACACCGGACTATGTAAAGGCCTTCGCCCCGGACGCGCTCTTTGTTGCAATCGGCTCGAACGAGCTGCGCCCGCGCATCCCGGGCCTTGACGGTGACAACGTCGTTATGGCCATCGACGCCGAGCTGCACCCCGAAAAACTGGGCAAGCGCGTCGCCATCATGGGCGGCGGCCTGGTCGGCGCGGAGGGTGCCGTCGGCTGGCACCACGAGGGGAAGGAATGCACCATCATCGAGATGAAGCCCACCATCGCGGGCGAGGTCAACTCCTTCTACCGCGGCGGCCTGATGCCCGAGGTGGAGAAATCCGCCACCTGCATGGTGAACACAACCGTCAAGGAGGTCACGCCCGAGGGCGTGCGTTGCGAGCAGGACGGCAAGGAGATCTTCATCCCGGCCGACACCGTTGTCTGTGCGCTCGGCTTCCGTGCGCCGTTCGACCAGGTGGATGCGCTGTGCGACTGCATCGACGAGTCCTACATCATTGGTGACTGCCGCAAGGTCGGCAAGATCTACGACGCCATCAACAACGGCTATTACTGCGCCCAGCTTCTGTAAGCAAAATATTAGCCCGGGTATTGCTCAAAATGGCAATGCCCGGGCTTCTTGTTCTCTCTGGCTGCACTTGCAGCCAGCTATCAGGTTTGCTATAATGTATCCATCTTTTGCGAAAGGACGGCAGCGCATATGGAACCTGCTATGACCATCCCGGTCTATCTCGGGCACTACGCGCCCTGCCCGACCAGTGAGAAAGCCCGCACGGAACACGCGCTGGGCCGCGCGCTGCTCGCACGCGGCCTGCGGGAGCTGTACAGGATGGCAGAGATTCCCGCGCTGGAAGAAGCCGGCTATGGCAAGCCGTTCTTCCCGGCGCATCCCGACCTGCAATTCAGCATCAGCCACTGCGACGGGCTGGCAGGCTGCGCGTTTGCGGATGTTCCCATTGGGCTGGATCTCGAAAAGATCCGTCCGTTTCGTCCCGCGATCCTGCGAAAAGTCCTGACGCAGGAAGAACAGGAGATCGTCGCCCAGTCTGCGGATCCAACGGAGTATTTTTTCCGTTTCTGGACGCTCAAGGAGAGTCGGATCAAGCAGGCCGGGCGCGGTTTGTCCATGCCCTTGACGGACTTTTCTTTCACCCTCACACCGCTGCGTTGTTCTGAAGACGGCCTGTGTTTTTCTCAGCAGCTTCTGCCGGGCGGATATGTCCTCGCCCTGTGCGCACCTCGTCCAATCGGCACTGTCCGGCTTATAGAAGCAGCGTCCCCAACAGGTTGACGGCAAACTCACGCGGCAGCTCCGACGGGCAGTTGTGCCCGCCCGGAAAATAGACCGGTTTGATCCCCACCTGCTCCGCAAACAGCCGTGCGCCGCGCGCATATGGCAGCTCACTGCCCCGGTCGCCAATGGCAACGATAACTTTGTCCTGATACTGCCTGCACAGTGCAAAATCCGGCTTCTCGTCCATAAAGACGGAAAACTCCGCCTGCAAAAAGTGCGACAAATTCCCCATCTCGCGCAGTGAAACTTCTTGCGGTTTCTCCTCCGCACGGGGATCCGGTTCGCCGATGCTCTCCAAAAAATGGAGCGTGGCCGTATTGAACCGGCGGCGCTTTATCAGATCCTTCATCTCCGCAACCCACGCCGCGCCGTCCTCCAAAAGCGATGCAAACGGCGGTTCATAGAGCACCAACCGCTCCACGCGCGCCGGTGCGCACCGCAGAACGCCAATTCCGACAATGGCGCCCGCGCTGGCGCCGCAGATGGCGGCGCGCTCTATTCCCAGCGCATCCAGCAGCGCCAGCGCATCCGATACCTGTGCATCCATATCAAACCGTGCGCCGGCTTTGCTGACGCTGCGCGAGACGCCGCGCCGGTCGTAGGTGATAACCCGAAAATGCCGCGCCAGCAGCTGTGCGGTGCGCTCATACAGCCACGCATCCACCACAACGCCATGAATGAGAAGCAGCGCAGGGCCGCTGCCGCGCACCTCATAGTACAGGCGTGTGTCCTCCAAATCCAGATACATTCCCATTTCTCCCATAAAAAGCCGGCTAAAACGGATCGTTTTAGCCGGCTTTTTTGATTCTTACTTCTTCATTCCGGCGGCGCGAACCGCAGAGATGACAACATTGCCCTTGATCTCAGAGACAGGCGCGCCTCTGGAGCAGTCGCAGACAACCTTGTTGAAGCCCTGCAGCATCGGGCCGTAGGCGTTGGCGTGACCGAACTGCTGGATCAGCTTGACGGCGACATTGCCGACGTTCAGATCCGGCCAGATCACGACGTTCGCGCGGCCCGCGACCTTGCTCTCGCGCTTGACCTTCTTCGCGGCCACAGCCGGCACGATGGCGGCGTCGAGCTGGAACTCGCCGTCGATCGCCAGATCCGGGCGCTGCTCCTGCGCAATCTTCAAAGCCTCGGTGACCTTGTCGATCAGCTCGCCTGCGCCGCTGCCCAGCGTGGAGTAGCAGACCATCGCGCAGCGCGGCTCCCAGTCGAGGAGCGCGGCGACGGTGTCACACGCAGAAATCGCGATGCTCGCCAGTTGCTCGGCGGACGGATTCGTGCACACGGCGCTGTCACCGACTGCCAGCAGGGAGCCTTCGCTGCCCTCCCAGCCGGGAATATCGGCCAGACCGATACTCGAAACGGTGCTGATGCCGGGCTGCAGGCCGATAATCATCTGGCCCGCGAGCAGGACATCGCCGGTCGTGTTGTCGATACCGGCAAAGGTAACGTCCGCCTCATCGACAGCCTGCATAACCATGGCGTAGTACAGCGGGGTCTCCATCCGACGGCCGAGGGCCTTCGCCTTCAGGATCGAGGTCGGCAGCGCGGTGTACTTCTCGATCAGCTCGTTCTTATAGGCCTCCTCATGGATATCCACGATGGTGAAGACCGAGGTATCATAGCCGCGCTCTTTGGCCAGCGCAACCAGCTCCTCGCCGTTGCCGACGAGAATCGGGATGATGTAGCCATCCTTGCCGCACTCGTAGGCCGCCTGCATCATTTTCTCGTTGGTAGCCTCCGGGAAAGCGACCTTCTGGGGATTCAGTTTTGCTTTTTCATAAAGCGAATCCAGAATGCTCATGGGTGTTCCCTCCAAACGTATTTTTGTTAGGAGAAGAGATTACATCTCTTCCTCAACCTTGTCGCACAGCTCGCCGATGGTCTTGCAGGCAGCAGCAACAGCCAGCTGCACCACAACATCCAGCTCGTTCTCGATCTCGGAGACGAGGCCGACCATCAGGACGGAGGCGCCGCCCAGATCTTCCTTGAAGCGGGTGTCAACGCTCAGCGTGTCGACGGGCTTGTTGTAGGAGGTTGCCACCAGTTCGATAACCTGCTTTTCCAGTTCCTTGCGATCCATAGTTAAAACTCCTTTATATTCTCAGATTTTTGAATTATTCCTCATCCAGCGCGAAGACGACGGTCTTGTAGCCGTTGCGCTGGAAGACTTCTGCGTGAACGGGGACCGGCAGCTTGCCGTTCTCCATGATCTCTTTGCGCTTTTTCTTGTTGATGCCCTTGACAACCGCGTTCAGGCAGGCGCCCTCCTCGATCTGCACCTCGCCGTAGGCGAAGTTCCGCTTGCCAAGGTTGTCGTACTCCGGCTTGGAGGACAGCGCCGCCGGCATGACGATGGACTTCATAACGCCCTTGCCGCTGATCTCGCACCACTCAGTCTCCAGATTGCCGCAGGTGTTGCAGGCGTAGACGGGCGGGAACTCCACCGCGCCGCAGGCCGGGCACTTCCGGCCGAGGAACTTGCCCTCTTCGAGGCCCTCATAGAATTTTTCAACCACTTTTTCCAGTTTGATAGCCATTATCGTACCCTCCTAATCAGTCGATCGTTCTGAGCAGCACAGCAGCAACGTTCTGCGCACCGCCGTAGCCACGGAGCATCGTGGTCTTCGGCAGCTTCTTGACCTGCCGCTCGCCGCACTCGCCGCGCATCTGCATGCAGGCCTCGTACACATCGGCAAGGCCGGAGGCAGCATGGGCATGGCCGAACGACGTTCTGCCGCCGTTAGTGTTGATCGGCTTGTCGCCGTCGTAGGCCGTGCGGCCGTCAACGATATACTTCCAGCCCTCGCCCCACGGCAGGTAGCCTGCAATCTCGGCGGCGATCAGGTGGGAGGTGATGATGAAGTCGTTGGCAAAGAACAGATCCAGCTCCTCGGGCTTGACGCCAGTCACTTCGTAGACCTGACGGACCGCCTCTTCGGTGGCGCGGGTCTCAAAGTGCGGGTTCGTGGCCTCCATCGCGGAGCAGCCGATGCCCAGCACCTCGATCG
Source organism: uncultured Oscillospiraceae bacterium (assembly GCA_964652075.1). Taxonomy (GTDB): domain Bacteria; phylum Bacillota; class Clostridia; order Oscillospirales; family Oscillospiraceae; genus CAZYZQ01. The sequence goes on along the minus strand of CAZYZQ010000009.1, from coordinate 11,137 downwards.
GCTTGTGCTTGAGGTTCTTTGCGATCTCGGGGATCATATCCGTCGCGCAGACGATCGCGGCAGCCGCGCCGTCGCACTTCAGCTCAACGCCGGCCGCACGCAGGAAGTCGCCCATGCGGGGGTTGTACGGGGAGCGCATATAGTCCATGACGTTGTCATAGCCCGCCTCTTTCGCAAGGTCGGCAAACTCGCGGCGCTCGAGCGCCAGCGGGTTCTTTGCCGCGTTGCGGCGGTTGTTGATGGCCATCATATTCAGCGCGTCGTCCATCTGCTCGGCGGTGATGCCGCGGGTACGGACGTAGTCCTCGGCGGCGTCGTCATAGATCAGCTCCATCGGCGCCATCAGAGAACGCGCGTAGTTGCGGTCATACAGCCACATTGTGGTGGCGAGGAAGCGGTCCATGGACATCTTCTCACGCTTATAGGGGTGCTTCGGCGTCTCGACGGTGTCGTTCGGGCCGAACGGCGCGGGGACGCTGTCACCGAACTCGACGCAGCCTGTCAGCACGCAGTTGTACTTACCGGAGGCAACGGCGTTGACAGCCTCTTCAATGGCGAGATAGCCGGTGCAGCACGCCTCGGAGTGGTGGATATTGGCCTTGCCCTTCATGCCGAACCAGTTTGCAATCTGCACACCCGGCGTCAGGTAGTTCGAGCCGTTCAGCGGGCTTGCCTCGCCGTGGAAGTAGAAGTCCACATCCTTGGCGGTAATCCCGGCATCCTCCATCGCCTTCAGCGCGGCATAGCCGAACATCTCGCCCTCGGTCAGACCGTTTGTCTCCGGATTGTCCACCGTATACATAAACGGAGTGCAGCCAACGCCGATAATGGACACACTTCTGGCATACTTGTGTAACTTTGTCTGGTTCATTCAGAAAACCTTCCTTTCTTCTCCTGCTGGATCGTTCAGGCGGCGTTGCGAACGCACTGGCCGTGCGAATTTTCCTACTCGCCCACTTATCAATATTTTAGTATAAACAGCGTGAAATTGCATCGTGCAAACGCACAAATTATTCCGGTAACTTTTTGTAGCATTTTACTCACATTCCATTCAGTTATTTGGTAATTAGAACACCGGCACAGCCCATTTTTTGCCAACAGATTGCCCCATAGGAGACAGCATTTTCGTCTCCTATGGGGCAGCGGATTGGGAATTCCTGCAATTTCCATTTTCTTCTGTTGATAATCCGGGCTGGAAAGAACCCCCCGTCGTCACAAGCTCATTCCGTCAAAGAACGCGCCTATCTCAACGCCAAATATTTCGCGTAAAGCAAGTAAATCTTCCACCCTGACATTGACAATGCCACACTCTATTTGTGAGTACGTTCCCCGGCTGATGTCCACGCCAAGAAGCTGCATCTTCGCAACCGTCTGCTCCTGCGTCAGGTGTCTCTCCATGCGGAAACGGCGTATATTCGCACCAAGATTATACTTTTTATCGTCTTGCCGTATCCGCATGGTCTCACCTCAATGCAGCGTTGCTAGATGTTGTTAGCAATTCTGCATTGATTTTACCCCAAAACTGTGTCAGGCTTGCTATATAGGTCTAGCAAATATAATGATTTCATAAACGGAATAGGCTCTCTTCTCTTTTTCAGTACCCTATAAAATGACTTCCGGCACCCTGAGAGGGCACCGGAAGCAGAATATTTCCCTCTGTCCAGTTGATAGGACATGAAGATGCTTGTTTCGATATAGGCTTTTTGGTTTTACCCTTTCACAGCGCCGGTCACGACGCCTGCGATGATGTGCTTCTGGCAGATCAGATAGAAAATGATAATCGGCAGGATGGCCAGCAGCAGCATTGCCATCATCGCGCCCCAATCAATGGAGCCGTAGCCGCCCTTGAGATACTGGATCGCAATCGGGATCGTCTTCCACTCGTTGAGATCCAGCACCAGATACGGCAGCAGATAGTCGTTCCAGATCCACATGGATTCGAGAATCGCAACCGTAATCAGATTCGGTTTGAGAATTGGCAGAACGACGTGAAAAAACGTCTGCGGCGGGCTGCACCCGTCGATCATCGCCGCCTCCTCGACTGAGAGCGGGATCATGCGGACAAACCCGCAGAACAGGAACACGCAAAGCCCCGCACCAAAGCCGAGATAGACCAGAATAATCCCCAGCGGGTTCCCCAGATGCAGCGTGTCCGCAACCTTGGAGAGTGTGAACATCACCATCTGGAACGGTACGATCATCGAAAACAGAAACAGGATATAAAACAGGTTGCCCACGCGGCTCTGTGCGCGGGTGATATACCATGCGCACATACTTGTACACAGCAGCAGAACCGCCACGGAGAACACCGTGATAAAGACGGAAACCAGAAACGATTTCACAAATTCCGTCCGCCGCGCGCCCTCCAGAAAATTCTGTAGCCCCACAAAGCTTTCCTTTGAAGGCAGCGCGAACGGCGACGCGCTGATGTGCACGTTCGACTTGAATGCGTTGAACAGCACGATCAGGATTGGGCTGATGAATGCAATGGCCACAATCGTAAACGCCAGTGTATAAATCCAGCCGTGCCTGCTCTCCCGGACACTCATCCGCTCTGCACCTCTTTTCTTCTTGTCGCGGCAACCTGAAGGATTGCAAGCGCGCCGACCAGCAGTGAGAAGACGACGGCCTTCGCCTGCCCGACGCCCTGCCAGCCCGCCCGGCCGTAGAACGTGTTGTAGATGTTGAGCGCCAGCATCTCTGTCCGGTTCGACGGCGCGCCCGCCGTCAGCGCGAGGTTCTGGTCAAAGAGCTTGAACGCGTTCGTCAGCGTCAGAAACGTACACACCGTGATCGCTGGCATGACAGACGGCACGATGACATGCCAGAGTGTCTGCCACGTCCCTGCCCCGTCGATCCGCGCGGCCTCGATGACCTCCGGCGCGATGCTCTGGATGCCCGCGATATAGATAATCATCATATAGCCGATCTGCTGCCACAGCAGCAGGATCACAAGCCCCCAGAAGCCGTAGCTCGCCGAATACGTCAGTGTGCGCCCGAGACTCGCCAGCAGACCGTTGAAGATCAGCTGCCAAATATAGCCAAGCACAATACCGCCGATCAGGTTCGGCATGAAAAACGTCGTGCGGAAGAGATTTGTCCCGCGAAAGCCCTTTGTCAGCAGCATGGCCGCCGCAAACGCCAGCACATTGATGAGCACGACGGTGACGACGGCAAACAGCGCCGTGAACCAGAGCGCATGCACAAACGAGCTGTCTGAGAAAACTCTTTTGTAATTCTGAATCCCCGTCCAGACCGCGTCCGTGACGGTTGTAAAGCTGCAAAACGACAGACCAAGCCCCATGCCGAACGGCAGAAGAAACCCAATCAGGAAGGCCAGCGCCGTCGGCAGCAGGAACAGTGGGAACCAGCGCCGGATTGTTTTTTGCATGACGGCACTCCTCCTCAGCCGTGCGTTGCGTTGTACTCCGTCTCCCAGCCCTCCACAAAGCTGCGCTCGACGGCGTCCCAATCGCCGGTGCCCTGCGCATACTCAAGCAGCGCGCTGCCGAGATTGTTGCGCCACGTTTCGGACGGCATCGTGGAAAAGACCCACGCAACCGGCGTTTTGCCCTGTGCAAGCGCGTCGTTGGCCGCCTGAATTAGGGGGTTCTGCGGAAGATATTCCTCTGTAAACGTGTCGAACGGGGTGACGAAATTCATCGTCTTCCCAAGCGCCGTGCGGCCCTCGTCGCTGGTAATGCACCACTCCAAAAAGTCCAGCGTCGCCTGAATATCCGCCTGCGACGCGTTTTTGTTGACGCACCAGTAGTTCTCCGAGCCGGTGCAGAGGCCCTGCTCCTCCTCGCCGGAGACGCCGATATAGATCGGCAGAAGGCCGATATCGTCCTCCGAGAGCGTGCTGCCCTCGCCGGTGATATCGCCGTAGGCCCAGGTGCCGTTCTGATAGAACGCCGCCCGCCCGAGCGCAAATTCCGAAGCGGCATCGGCGCCGGTCTTACCGGAGAGCAGTGCCGGCGCGCAGGTGGAGTCCGTCAGATACAGGTCAAAAATCTGCTTGAACTGGTCAAGATACGTCCCCTCCACCGTCTGCGCGGCGGTGATGCCGCGGTCGCGGTACTCATAGTACAGCGGCAGATTGGCAAGGTGCGTCTTAAAACGCCAGTCGGAGCTGGAATCCATACCGGCGGACGTGAACGCGCCGTCGATGCCCAGTTCTTCCTTGCGGGCCTGCATATCATCCGCAACGGCCTTGAGCGTCGCGAAATTGGTAATCTGCGAGGCATCCTCAATCACCGCGCCGTCCAGCGCACAGTAGTCCCGCAGGATCGCCTTGTTGTAGAGAATTCCGTAGGTCTCAATGACATAGGCAATGCCCAGCACCTGATCGCCGTCGCGCAGAGCGAATTCGTCGTTTTTCAGATGCTCATAGATTGCCGAACCGCGCAGATCGTAGCACCGGTTCTTCCACGTCGCGAGCCCGACAGGGCCGTTGACCTGAAACAGCGTCGGCGCGTCGGATTTTGCAATCTCCGATTGCAGTGTCGACTCATACGTGTTGGAAGCGGCGGTCGTCACCTTGACCGGAACGCCGGTCTTCTCCGTATAAGCTTTTGCCAGCGCCTGCCAGTCGTCGCCCTGTTCCGGTTTGAAATTCAGATAATAGACGGAAGGCGTGTCCTCTTTTTTCGCGCATCCCGTCAGGCAGCCCGCCAGCAGCAACAATACGCCGAGCAGCGCAAGGTAGGTTCTTTTCAAAGTGCATCCTCTCCTTCTCCTCCTTGTTAATCCCATTTTGCGCTGCATTTATGCGGGCGGGCACACTCATTTTTTGCATCTTGCGGTGTTTTTTGTTATGATGGCTGTGACATAAACCGTGAAACCACGTCTTAACTGGTGAAAGGCCTTTCTGGACAAAGGAGGGATTCCGCATGAGCGACGCACAGATCATCGCGCTGTTCCGGCAGCGGGACGAAACGGCCATTGCGCAGGCCGAACAATGCTACGGCGCCTATTGCCGCAAGATCGCCCTGCAACTTCTGGGCAGCCGCGAGGATGCCGAGGAGTGCGTCAGCGACACGTGGCTTCGCGCGTGGAACGCAATTCCGCCGGCACAGCCCGCGCAGCTCCGGCCGTTTCTGGCGCGGATCACGCGCAATCTCGCGCTCGACCGGCTGCGTGTTCGTGGCGCGGACAAGCGCGGCGGCGGTGAGCTGCCCGCCGTTCTCGAGGAGCTGAGCGAATGCGTCGCGGCGCCGGGCGGCACGGAGTCGGCCATCCTTGCAAAGGAACTGCAACAGGCCATTCAAAAATTTGTCCATTCATTGCCGGCACGCGACGGCAATCTCTTTACACGCCGCTACTTTTTCGCCGAGCCGGTCTCCGAGATTGCGGCGCGCTTTGGCCTGACGCCGCACAACGCAACTGTCATACTCGCACGGACGCGGCAAAAGCTGCGGCGGTTTTTGGAACAGGAGGGATTTCTACCATGACAGAATTTGAGCTTTTTTCGGGTTTTTCCGGGCTGGACGACACATTGTTGGAGCGCAGCGAGCGCCGAAAGCAACGCGCTCCGCTTCGCAAATGGGGCGCAATGGCGGCCTGCTTCTGCGTGATTGCCGCCGCTGCGGCGCTGACGCTGCCGCGCCTTGTCAAACAGCAGCCCGACCCTGCGCCGGAGGAGGCGGCGCTTCTTCCATCTGAGAACTGTACGCCCGGGCCGGATCTGCCGGCCTCGCCCGGCGGCGAGGGAGAAACGCCCGTTGTGCCGGGTGGGACGCCGCTGACGCCGGACGTACCCGGCAGCGACGCGCCCACGGAGCAGGCGCAGCCCGCGCTCCCAACCAGCGAGCTTGTCTTCAACGAGCTGGAGGACGGTATGGTGGCCGACGCCGTGCCGCTCGCCAATGTGTGTCTGGTTGGCGAGGAACTGACGCCGGAGGAACTGGCGAGCGCCGCCCCAGCGGTGCTGCTCGAGTGGATGGAGCCGTCCGGCGCTGCGATCTACTACGGCTGGGGCGAGCTGGAATCCCTCTGCCTGGAATTCCCCAGCGCGCGCTGGGACGGCAAAGTGTCCGTCCGCATCGCCGACCCGGAGACGCCCGTGTACAACTGCTGTCTGCTCCCGGAGGAGGAGATTGCCCAGAGCACATTGGGCAATCTCTCCGTCACCGCCTACCAGTACGTTCAGGGCGGCGCTACCATGCTCTGGGTCGATTTTACACGTGAGAACGTCATCTACCGTTTGAGCGTCAACTGCGACCTGGAAGACCTCGAAGCGGCGCGCGCCGACCTGACGGAGGTCGCGCAGTGCTACGCCGGGACGCCGACGGTGCCCGACCTGTCGCAGTTTGCGATGCGCGAGCCGCACACGCTGATCGACGAGCAGCTGACACAGCAGGAGGCGCTGGACGATCCCGACTTCGGCGCATACTTTCTCCCCGCGCCGCCGGACGGCTTTGCCGAGGAGTCCATCCGCCGCTACCAGAAGGACGACGAGCAGAACTACCTGTCCGGCCTCTGGACCTCGGGCATGGCTGAGCTGCGCTGGAAGGTCTGCTATCTGGAGGAAGGCGACGAGGCACGCATTACGGACGTGGACGCGCTGGAAAACTACGACCTCTCCCTCTACCCCATCCCCCGTGCGGAATCTGTTCCTCCAGAATTGTGGGAAATCGTGGACTGCCCCATCTTCCGCGCAGGCGAGCTGACGCTGGACGCCGTGCAGCGCCGCACCTACAGCGTGCAGGAGGGCGGCGATATTGCCGGGCCGCGGATGCGTTTCGCGGTTGCGTACGGTGATTTGCTTGTCGAAGTCAGCGCAAAGGGCGTCGCGCCGGACTGGATTTTCGCTGCACTGACGCAGCTTTCATAAACTTCCAACTTCAACGGGTCTGCATTTTCATGCAGGCCCGTTTTCCCTATTGACAAAACGTCATCTCTCATGTATAATCTGTATTAACTCACATAGTACAGTTCGTACAGTGCGATACAGCAAAACCCAGGGAGGTGTTTTTATGCTCGCTCTCAACAGCCGCGATCCTCGCCCCATCTATGAACAGGTCAAGGACGGGCTGCGCAAGCTCATTCTCTCCGGTGCTCTGCAGCCGGACGAAAAGGTACCATCCGTGCGCGAGCTTGCGTCAAACCTCGCAATCAATCCCAACACCATCCAGCGCGCCTACCGGGAATTGGAGCAGGAGGGCTTCCTCTGTTCCCGCCCGGGGCGGGGCTCCTTTGTCTCAGACATCTCGGAAGCCGCCGGGCGGCATATCGCTGAGCTTCTGGCGGAGTTGGACGCCAAAATCGCCGAGCTTCTCGACCTCGGCCTTTCGCGGCAGGATCTGATTGCTCACATTGAAAAAGGAGGAAAAAAATGATTCAGGTCAAGGATGTCACGAAGCGCTTCGATCAATTCACAGCGCTGGACGAGCTGAACCTGCATGTGCCGAAGGGCGCGGTCTATGGCCTTGTCGGGCCGAACGGCGCGGGGAAATCCACAATCATCCGCCATATCTGTGGCATCTACCGGCAGGACGCCGGCGAAGTCCTCATAGACGGCGAACGCGTGTATGAAAATCCGAAAATCAAGGCGGAAATTGCCTATATCCCGGACGACTTCTACTATTTCCCGCAGGCGTCGATCAACGACATGGCAAAATTTTACCAGTCGCTCTATCCCTCATTCGACATGGCCATGTTCCACCGTTTGGGCGATGCCTTCGATCTCAACCCGAAGTCGCCGATCCGCCGGATGTCCAAGGGTATGCAGAAGCAGGCGGCCTTCTGGCTGGCGCTGTGCTGCAAGCCGCAGGTGCTGGTGCTCGACGAGCCGGTCGACGGGCTGGACCCCGTGATGCGGCGGCAGGTCTGGAGCCTTGCGATAGAGGACGTCGCAGAATTTGGTACAACTGTCCTGATCTCGAGCCACAACCTGCGCGAGCTGG